>NC_014034.1:1007500-1307500 GCF_000021865.1 Rhodobacter capsulatus SB 1003 | reverse complement strand
CGGTTGTGCGAAGCCAGATGCAGCTGCCGGTGAAAGCGCTTGTTCGCCCGGGCCAGCGCGATCGGATCGTCCTGTTGCGCCCGGTCCAGATCGATCATCTCCTGCAGCACCCGGATTTCCTCGGGCGCGGCATGTTTCGCCGCCAGCCGCGCCGCCAGCGCCTCGAGTTCCGCGCGCACCGCGTAAAGCTCGGCCAGCTGGTTGTGATCAAGCGAGGCGACGATCAACGAACGCCCGTCACGCGCCAGCATCGCCTGGGTCTCCAGCCGTTGCATCGCCTCGCGCACCGGCGTGCGCGACACCCCGAAGCGCTCGGCCAGTTCCGATTCGACCAGCCGGTCCCCCGGTCGGTAAAGCCCGGCATCGATCGCTTCGAGAATGAGCGTATAGGCGTCCTTCTGCATCGAAATCCCGACCTTTCCAATTCCGCGCTCCCATTGTATGCCGCAGTATGCGGACTCGGAGCGGGGGGCAGATTAGGCGCAGCCTTGCGCCGTGACAAGCCGCCACAGTTGCAAATCCGACGCTTTGCCCTACCTGCCCGACGCTTCCTGGTGAGATCATGCCCGCATCCGAGTTTTCCCACGTCTGTCACTGGGTCTTCGACCTTGATCACACGCTGTACCCGCCCTCGGCGCGGCTCTTCGATCAGATCGAAGTGCGGATGACTGCCTATGTGATGCGCGCGCTGGGTGTTGACGCCGCCGAGGCCGACCGGCTGCGCGACCAGTACTGGCGCAGTCACGGCACCACGCTGGCCGGGCTGATGCAGGTGCATGGCGTCGATCCCGCGCCCTATCTGCACGAGGTGCATGACATCGACTTTTCGGCGCTGACGCCCGATCCCGAGCTGCGCGCGGCGATCGCCGATCTGCCGGGGCAGAAGATCGTCTTCACCAACGGCTCGGCGCCCTATGCGCAAAAGGTTCTGGCGGCGCGCGGGCTTGACGGGCTGTTCGACGGCATTTTCGGCGTCGAACATGCCGAGTATCATCCGAAACCCGCCGCCCGCGCCTTTACCACCGTCTTCGGCCGCGCCGGGGTCGATCCGGCCCGCGCCGCGATGTTCGAAGACGATCCGCGCAATCTGGCCGTGCCGCATCAGCTGGGCATGCGCACCATACATGTGGCAGAGCACCCCGCCCCCGCCCCCCATATCCAGCACCATACCGCCGACCTGCCGCGCTTCCTGCGCAGCCTGCGTGCCGCGCGCCATCACTGAGGGCCCGCTGTCTCGCTCTCGGGACAGGTCGGGTTAAAATAATTCTAACCCTGTCCCGCGCGACAACTTGACGCGACTCTGCGCGCTCGTATACAAGCGTATGCAGAATTGGCCGTCCTGGGGGATGGCCTCGGGAGACAGCAGCATGACCATGACCACCGCCGACGGCGCTTTCTCGGGTTCCGATCACGGCCACGCCGAGAAAAAGGATTACACCCTTGCCATGTATCTGATCGCGGCCGTGGTGATCGGGATTGTCGCCGTTGCGGTGGCGACGATGGGTCTGGGCGGGCTGATCCTGTGTGGCGTCGGCGCGACCTGGTTCATGCTGGCACTGCTTGTCGTGATGACCGCGGGTGGCTGAGCCCCTCCAACTCGCACCGCACCAAGGCCCGGGTCGCAGCCCGGGCCTTTTGTCTCTGCGACCATTTGTTGGCTCGTTTCTTGCTTGCATCGGGCAGATTTTCCCGGGGTTCGACTCGCAACCGCCCTTCCCCGGCGAAAGGACCCCTCATGAGCACGACCCAACCCTCCAATGACACCGGCGCCGCCCTCACCCTCTATCTGATCGCCGTCGCGATCTTTGCGGTGATCGTCGCCTCCTATCTGATCGGCGGCCTTGGCGGGCTGATCACCTGCGGCGTCGGCCTGACCGCCGTCGTGATGGTGACGATGGCGATCAGCGCCCGGAACTGACCCCCGCCCCGGGGCCCGGTGATCCCGCGGCCCCGGCCCGATCCCGGCCCGATCCCCGCTGCGGCGAAATGCGGTCTGGGCGATCCGCCGCGTCGATGGCCTGATTTCCGCAACGGCCAATCAATCCGGAGGGATCGACCATGAGCACTGCAACCCCGACGTCCCCTGTCGGCGCTACGCTTTTCCTGTTTCTCGCCGCGGCGCTCTTCATCGCCGGTGCCGTCGCGGGCTTCGTGCTCGGCGGCCTTGGCGGGGTGATCCTCTGGTTCGTCCTGATGAGCTTCGTCATGCTGGGCATGCTCGTCGTCATCTCGATGGCGTGACAGGATTTGCGGCGCGGACGGTTGAAACCGGTCCAGCTTGTGCCATCTTGAGGCCAGACCTCAGGGGAGAGCGCCATGACCGAGACCGCCGCACCGCGTCTTTCGACCGACATCCTGATTTCCGGGGGGGGCGTCGCGGGGCTTGTGGCCGCCGCCGCCTTCGGCTCGGCCGGGTTCACCACGATCTGCGTCGATCCCGAACCGCCGGTGACGTCAGAGGGCGATGCGGGCGCCGACATGCGCACGACCGCCTTTCTGCATCCCTCGCGCGCGGTGCTGGACCGGGCCGGGCTTTGGGCGCGGCTGGCGCCGCATGCGGCCCCGCTGCAGGTGATGCGGATCATCGACGCGGGCGGCGCCCGGCCCGAGGCGCGGATCGTGCGCGATTTCGACGCCGCCGACATCTCGGACGAGCCCTTCGGCTGGAACTTTCCGAACTGGCTTCTGCGCCGGGAAATGGTGGCGCGTCTGACCGAGATCCCGCTCGTCGATTTCCGCCCCGGCGTGGCGACGGTGGGTCTTGTGACCCGCGAAAGCGGCGCCGAGGTGCGGCTCTCGGATGGCACGCTGGTCACGGCGAAACTGGTGATCGGCGCCGACGGGCGCAATTCCTTTGTCCGCGAGGCCGCCGGGATCGGCACGAAAACAACGCATTACGGGCAAAAGGCGCTGGTCTGCGCGGTCACCCACCCCAGCCCGCATGGCAATGTCTCGACCGAGGTGCACCGCTCGGGCGGGCCGTTCACGCTCGTCCCGCTGCCCGACCGCGACGGCAAGCCCTCTTCGGCGATCGTCTGGATGGAACGCGGCCCCGAGGCGGAACGGCTCGCCGCCCTCGCCCCGGCCGATTTCGAACGCGAGATGACCGAACGCTCGACCGGGGTGCTGGGGCCGCTGACGCTGGTCACCCGGCGCGCGCTTTGGCCGATGATCACGCAGATCGCCTGCCGCTTCTCGGCCGAACGCGTCGCGCTGATCGCCGAGGCCGCGCATGTGATCCCGCCCATCGGCGCGCAGGGGCTGAACATGAGCCTGGCCGATCTGCGCTGCCTGCTGGATCTGGCGGAAAAGGACCCGGCGCATCTGGGCAGTGCGGCGATGCTGGCGACCTACAACCGCCGCCGCTGGCCCGAGGTGAAGGCGCGCGAGGTGGGGATCGATTTCCTCAACCGCGCCTCGATGGTGGAGCCGCGGCCGCTGCGCGATCTGCGCGCCGCGGCGCTCGGCGCGCTTTATGCGTTCAAGCCGGTGCGCAAGACCCTGATGCGGGCGGGCTTGGGGATGCGCTGACAGGGTGCGGCCCTGCGGCCCGCCCCGAAAAGGGGGGCCCCCCATCTTGGCGGCCAATTCACCCCCCGGGATATTTGCGGCAAGGTGAAAGGATGGGGTTTATCTTGCCCCAAATATCCCGGGGGTGAGGCGAAGCCGGAGGCAGCGCCCCCTTGCCTAAACGCTGACCACGGCGCGCAGGGTTTCGCGGGACAGGCTGTCCTTCGTGCCCTCCATCGCCACCGCGCCGCGTTTGAGCACATAGAAGCGGTCCCCCAGATCATGCGCGAAGTCGAAATACTGCTCGACCAGAATGATCGCCATCCCCTTGGTATCGCGCAGATATTTGATCACCCGGCCAATCTGCTGAATGATGTTGGGCTGGATCCCCTCGGTCGGTTCATCCAGAAGCAGCAGTTTCGGCTTCATCAGCATCGCCCGCGCGATGGCAAGCTGCTGTTGCTGCCCGCCCGAAAGATCGCCGCCGCGGCGGTTCAGGAACTCTTTCAGGATCGGAAACAGCTCGTAGATCTCGTCGGGGATGAACCGTTCCGCCCGCGGCAGCACGGCAAAGGCGGTTTCCATGTTTTCCCGCACCGTGAGGAGCGGAAAGATCATCCGCCCCTGCGGCACATAGGCAAGGCCGCGCCGCGCCATCGCCTGCGGCGGCACGCGGCCGACCGCCTGCCCGTCGAGCGTGATCCCCCCGCCCGAGCGCGGATGCGTCCCCGCAATCGCCTTCAGAAGCGAGGTCTTGCCGACCCCGTTGGTGCCCATGATGCAGGTCACCTCGCCCGCCCGCGCCGCGATATCGACGCCATGGAGGATCTGCGAGCCGCCGTAATGCAGCGTAAGTCCTTCGGTTTTCAGCATCTTCAGCGCCCCAGATAAACGTCGATGACCTGCTGGTTCGCGGTCACGTGATCAAGCGAGCCCTCGGCCAGAACCGCGCCTTCATGCAGCACGGTGACCTTGCAATTCAACCGGCGCACGAAGTCCATGTCATGCTCGACCACCACGACGGCATGGGTTTTCGCCAGCTCGACGAGCAGCGCGGTGGTCTGCTCGCGTTCCGCAAGCGTCATCCCCGCCGCCGGTTCATCGACGAGCAAAAGCCGCGGTTCCTGCGCCAAGAGCATGCCGATTTCGAGCCATTGTTTCTGCCCGTGCGACAATTCCCCGGATTTGCGCGCCAGCGCCTCCCCAAGCCCCACCTGTGCCGCCAGCGCCGCGACCCGCGCATGATCGGCGGCTTTCGGCTTCCAGACCAGCACGCGCCAGGGGCTGCGCGGCGCCTTGAGCGCCATCATCAGGTTTTCCGCCACGGTCTGATCCTCGAAGACCGTCGGGCGCTGGAACTTGCGGCCAATGCCTTGCCGGGCGATCTGCGCCTCGTCGAGCTTCAGAAGGTCGATCGAGCGCTCGCCCCACAGCACCCGGCCCTCGTCGGGGCGGGTCTTGCCGGTGACGATGTCCATGAAGGTGGTTTTCCCCGCGCCATTCGGGCCGATCACCGCGCGCAGCTCGGCCGGGCCGATGGAGAAGCTGAGGTTGTTGATCGCCCGGAACCCGTCGAAGGTGACGGAAATGCCCGAGACTTCCAGCAGTTCGGTCATTGCCGGGCCTCCTGTTCCATCAGCGCGCCATCATCCGGGCCCAGCGGTGCCCCGCCGCGGCGGGGCGGGCGCAGACCGGCCAGCAGATCGACGAGCCCCGAGAGCCCCTTCGGCGCGAAAAGCGTGACAAGGACAAAGGAGAGGCCCAGAAGCACCTGCCACCAATCGACCCATTTCACCGTGTAAAAGCCCATCGGCAGGTCGGGCGCGCGACCGCCGGTGAACCAGGTCGAGACCAGCGAGACGAAAGCCGCGCCGATCACCGCGCCCCAAAGACGGCCCCGCCCCCCGATCGCCACCCAGACGGCGAGATAGATCGAGGCGATCGGTGCCACCTCGGCCGGGTTGATGATGCCCGCTTGCGGGTAGTAAAGCGCCCCGGCAATGGCGGCGATCAGCGCGGTCAGGGTGAAGACGAAAAGCTTGTAGCCCTCGACCGGATAGCCGAGGAAGCGCACCCGGGCCTCGTCGTCGCGGATCGCGCGCATCACCGAACCGAACTTGCCCGAAACGGTGACGGCGCAGGCAAGATAGCCAAGGCCGAGCGCGAGGGCCGAGGCCCAGAGGAACCAGACCGAGAGCCGGTCCTGCCCGGCCCCGTCAAGGCCCGGGATGTTCTGCAGCCCCGACAGGCCGTTGTTGCCGCGCAAGCCGCTGTCGTTCTGGAAGAGGTAGAGCGCGAGGGCAAGGGTCATCGCCTGGGTCAGGATCGAGAGATAGACCCCGGTGACGCGGGAGCGGAAGGCGAGCCAGCCGAAGCCGAGCGCCAGAAGCCCGGGGACGATCACGACAAGCGCCAGCTGCGCCGGAAGCGATCCCGCCAGGACCCAGATCGCGGGCATTTCCGAGGCGCCGACGACGCCGAAGATCTGCGCCGCGATGGCGTCACTCATCTCTTGCGGGGTCATCGGCAGGCCCTGCGCCGAGGCCAGCACGATCTCGCGGCTGCGCGCCACCATCAGCCACATGCCGATCATGTAACCGCCCAGCCCGAAAAAGGCGAAATGGCCGAGCGACAGGATCCCCATGTAGCCCCAGACCAGATCCATGGCGAGGGCGATCAGACACAGGCACAGCGTCTTGCCGAGCGTCTTCACCATCGAGGTCGAGACGAGGTCAAGCCCGTAGGCATTCGAGAGCACGGTCACGGTCAGGGTGAAGAGCGCGAGAAGGCCGAGGAAGATCAGCACCGAGGGGTTTTTGGACAGGAACCCTTGGGTCATCGGCTGTGTCATCGGGGTCTCCGGGATCTGGCGGCGCCGGGGGCTTCGCGCCCCCGGGACCCCCGCGGGATATTTTGGGCAAGATGAAAGGCGCCGGGGGGCATCGGCTCAATCTCCGGCGGCGCGGCCGCGCAGCGCGATGATGCCGCGCGGGCGGAACTGGATGAAGATGATGATGAAGAGGATCATCCAGGTCTGCGCGGCAAGGGTGTTGGCGGGGTTGAGCGCCTCGATCCCCTTTTGCAGCCCGCCGACCAGCGCCGCGCCCGCCAGCGTACCCCAGATGTTGCCGACGCCGCCTACGACGACCGTCATGAAGCTTTGCACGATGTAATCGGCGCCAAGTTCCGAGGTGACCTTGGCAAAAAGCCCGATGGCGACGCCCGCGATCCCGGCGATGCCGGAGCCGAGCCCGAAGGTCAGCATGTTGATCCGGTCGGGGTTGATCCCCATCGACGCGGCCATCGAGGGGTTCTGCGTCACCGCGCGGACTTCAAGGCCGAGGCGGGTGCGTTTCATCACCAGAAGGAAAAGGCCAAGGAAGGCGAGCGCCAGCACGAAGATGGCAATGCGGATATAGCTGATCGCGACGATGTCGTTGAGCACAAGGGCGCCGTCCAGCCATTCCGGCGCGGTCAGCGGCCGGGCCTGGGTGCCGAAGATGTTCTTGAACAGCTGTTGCAGCGCGATCGAGATCCCGAAGCTGGCCAGCAGCGTTTCCAGCGGGCGGCGGGCCAGATGGCGGATCACCAGCCGCTCCATCGCCACACCGGCGGCGAAGGTGACGGCAAAGGCCAAGGGCAGCGCGACGGCAATCGAGATCGTGTAGTCAGAGATGAATTGCTGCACCACATAGCCGGTATAGGCGCCCATGGTGATGAATTCGCCATGCGCCATGTTGATCACCCGCATCACCCCGAAAGTGATCGCAAGGCCGATGGCGGCCAGGAAATAGATCGAGGCGAGCGAGAGCGCATCCAGTGTCAGATCCGCGCCCTGCATCGCGGAAACCTTGAGCGAAACCGATTGCAGCGCGGCTTTCGCCGCTGCGGTCACGGCGGGGTCGGGTTCGGCGTAGATGTCGGCAAAGCGATGCGCGGCGAGCGCCGCCCTCACCTCGGCCGGGGTGGCACCGGCGGGCACCTTGCCCGCGGCCTCAAGCGCCGCATAGGCGGCCTCGCGTTGGCCCGGGTCGGACAGATCGGCCAGGGGAACGCCACCGACGGCACCGTTTTCGAGATGAGATTCAAGCGCCGCGCGCAGATCGGCCGGGGCAAGGCGTTTCGGCGCAAGCCCTTGCGAGACCAGCAGATCATAGGCCTCGGCCTCGGGGAAACCGGGTTTGCCGGGGGTCAGGAGCGCAGCGACATTGGCCCCGGGCGCGGCGTCAAAGACCTGGCGCGAGGTGGCCAGGATCGGGTTCAGCGCGGCGCGGAAATCGAGGCCAAGATCGGCGCCAAAGCTCTCGATCGCGGCGATGCGGGCCGCGGGGGAGGCGCCGAACCGGATCGTCAAAAGTCCCAGCAGCCGGTCCTTTTGCGCCTTGATCGCCGGGTCGGTCTCAGTCTCGATCGAGGCGGCCAGGGGTGCCAGATGCTCGGCCGCGCCGTCGCGGGCGAGTGTGGTCAGCGCGGCAAGGCGCTGCTTCGGATCGGGATCCGACAGCTGGAACTGAATGAGCGCCGAGGCAATCAGCCCCCGGACCCCGGCATTGGGCTTGATCTCGGCGATCTCGGCTTTCGCCGCCCTGCCCCGGTCGACCCCGGTCGCGGGATCGGCCAGCGCATAGCCAGCGGCCGTTTTCGTCACCCGGAAGATCGCGCCATCCGCCTTGCGCGCGCCCAGTTTCTTGTCGGCCCAGGCCTGCAGGAACGCGGGCGCCCCGGTCCCCGCCTGCCCCAGCGCGGCAATCACCGGGCCGATGCTCTGGCGCGAGGGCTTGGCGATGGCGGCGGCGTTTGCGGCGATGACGGCGGCAAGGCCGGTCTGGACGGTGGCTGCGGAAACGGGCGGGGCGACGTCTTGGGCGGCGAGAGGCAAGGCCAGCGCAAGGCTTGCCACCAGCGCCAGAAACAGGCTGCGCATGGGAAAATCCGGGCTGCGGGAGGGGGCGTCTCGCCCCCTCGGTTTTCGTGGAAAATCAGCTCAGTAGTTCGATTTCAGCTGCACGCAGGTCTTCGTTTCGGTGTTGTACATGCCGCAGTTCAGATCCTTCCAATCCGAGGTCAGCACGGCGGATTCGGGCAGGAAATCGGTCCAGGCATCGCCCGGCACCGGCTCGGTCTGGCTGATGATGTCGAACTGGCCGTCTTCCTTGATCTCGCCGATCAGGACCGGCTTCGTCAGATGGTGGTTGGGCAGCATTTCCGACATCGTCCCGGTCAGGTTCGGGAATTTCTGCCCGATCATCGCGGCCGAAACCTTGTCCACCTCGGTCGTGCCCGCCGCGGTCACCGCATTCACCCACATGTTGAAGCCGATATAGGTGGCCTCCATCGGGTCGTTCGTGGTGCGCTTGTCACTGCCGATGAACTTGTGCCAGGCCTCGATGAAGGCCTTGTTTTCGGGCGTGTCGGCGCTTTGGAAATAGTTCCAGGCGGCGAGTTGGCCGACGAGGTTCTTGAGGTCCCCGGCACCCAGACCCGAAAGCTCCTCTTCGCCGACCGAGAAGGCGACGACCGGAATGTCATCGGCGGTGATGCCCGAAGCCGCCAGCTCCTTGTAGAACCCGATATTCGCATCGCCGTTGATCGTCGAAATCACGCCGACCTTCTTGCCGTCCGCGCCCAACGCCTTGACGTCGGCGACGATCTTCGACCAGTCCGACTGCCCGAACGGCGTGTAGTTGACGAAAATATCCTCGGCCGAGATGCCCTTCGATTTCAGATAAGCTTCCAGAATGTTGTTCGTGGTGCGCGGGTAAACGTAATCGGTGCCCAGAAGCGCGAATTTCTGCACGCCCAGTTCGTTCAGGAAATAATCCGTCGCCGGAATCGCCTGCTGGTTCGGCGCCGCGCCGGTGTAGAAGACGTTCTTCGAGCTTTCCTCGCCCTCGTATTGCACCGGATAGAAGAGAAGCCCGTTCAGCTCCTCGATCACCGGCAGCACCGATTTGCGGCTGACCGAGGTCCAGCAGCCGAACATCACATCGACCTTGTCGACGGTCAGCAGCTCGCGCGCCTTTTCCGCAAACAGCGGCCAGTCGGACGCCGGATCGACCACGACCGCCTCCAGCTGCTTGCCCAGCACCCCGCCCTTCTTGTTCTGCGCCTCGATCAGCATCAGGACCGTGTCCTTCAGCGTCGTTTCCGAAATCGCCATCGTCCCCGAGAGCGAATGCAGCACCCCCACCTTGATCGTCTCGCCCGCGGCAAAGGCGATGCGCCCCGTCATCGACATGGCACCGGCCGCCGCAGCGGTCATCAGCAGATTGCGCCGAGTAATCATCTGTTCCCCTGTTCCTTGATCGCGCGGCCCGAGAGGTGGGCGCGGGTTGCTTCGTGGCGGGTCAGGGCCCGCGGGATCAGCAAAACCGGGGTGCCGCGATGCGGCAAGGATGTGTCCAGCAGGAAAGGCGCCAAGACGCAGAATTGTGCACGAGACAGGCAAACGCCCGGCTCTTGCGCAAGAACCGGGCGTTTTGGGAATATCCTTGGCGCGACTCTTGCGCGTCAGGCCGGGGCGGAGGCTTGTTCAAGACCGCCTTCCCGGATCAGGAAAGCGACGATCTCGTCGATGCCGACGCCATGGCGCAGCTGCGCCATCACATAGGGGCGCGGGCCGCGGGCGCGTTGCGTATCCGCTTCCAGCAGCACCGGATCCACCCCCACATGCGGCGCCAGATCGGTCTTGTTCACCACCAGCAGGTCCGAACGCGTGACGCCGGGGCCGCGCTTGCGCGGGATGTCCTGCCCGGCGGCGGTGTCGATCACATAGATCGTCAGATCGGCCAGTTCCGGGCTGAAGGTGGCGGCCAGATTGTCGCCGCCCGATTCGATCAGGATCAGCTCAAGATCCGGGTGGGCCCGCGTCAGATCGGCAATGGCGGCGAGGTTGATCGAGGCATCTTCGCGGATTGCCGTATGCGGACAGCCGCCGGTCTCGACGCCGCGGATGCGATCGGCGGGCAGCACCTGCGCACGCATCAGCGCCTCGGCATCCTCGCGGGTGTAGATGTCATTCGTCACCACCGCCATCGAAAGCCGCCCCGCCAGCGCCCGGCACAGCTGTTCGGTCAGCGTCGTCTTGCCCGCGCCGACCGGGCCGCCGATGCCGACGCGCAAAGGTCCATTCGTCATGTCTTGAAGATCCTTACATCAAGCGTTTCATGCGCGGCCGAGGCGATCTCGGCGCGAAAGGCGGATTGCGCCAGATCGGCGGTCGTGGCGGTGGCGGCGCGGGCGGCAAGCCGCGCGATGAGCGGATGCTGCGCCGCCAGAACCCGCTGCCCCGCCGCCTGCCCCAGGGGGATGAACCGCACCCCCGCCGAAACAAGGCTGGAGGCGAAGGCATGTTGGAAAAGGGCAATCATCTGCTCGGGCGGACTCGTTAAATTCCGGGCACTTTCCGCAACGGCAAGGGGCAGCGGCATCGCATTTGTGCAAGTTCCGGTCATCTCGGCCCGCGCCCGCGCAAAGGCCGCCCCCTGCTCTTCGGTTTCCCGAAGCCGTTCGGCCGTACCCGCCAGAGCCCGCGCAAGGTCGCTCAGATCCGCCAGATCCTCGCCCCGCAGACCGCAGGCCAGAAGCACCGCATCGTTCCAGCCCGCCCCATGTTCCAGGATATCCGAAAGCCAGTCGCACAGCTCCGCCTCGGACCGGACCTCGCCCGCCACAACCGCCTGCTCCAGCCCATGGCTATAGGCGAAAGCCCCGGTCGGAAAGGCCGGGGACAACCATTGCACAAGGCCGAGCAAGTCCAGTTCAGGCGTGGACATGGAAGGGGCCGTGGTCATGCCCCATCGTGCGGCCGCTGCCATAGGCGCCGCTTTCGGGGCGGAACGGTTCCATCCGCCGCTCGACCCGCGCCCCAAGCCCGCGCAGCATCGTTTCCAGCACATGATCGTCGCGGATCAAAAGCCGGTCGGGCTCGATCTGGCAGGGCGTGTGGCGGTTGCCGACATGCCAGGCCAGCCGGGTCAGATCGCCGGTCACGACCAGCACCGGTTCCAGCCCGCAGCGCACCTCGATCAGCCGCCCGTCCTCCAGCGCGAAAGCCTCGCCGCCGCGCAGGTTCGTCACCTCGGGCAGATCGACCAGAAATTCGGCACCCGAGGCCGCGACCAGACGCTTGCGCCGCAAAAACCGCGCCTCGTAATCCAGCGCGATGTGATCGGCGGCCCCGCTCCAGCCGCCCGCAGGCAGAACGCGGCTTGCCCGGTGCATCAGCGACATGATTTTCCTCCGTTCTTCAGAGCTTTTTAAACGTGACTTGGCAGCATGGTAAGGACGAAACCCAGAACGGGAGCGACGGATGCAGCTCAAACCCCCAGCCGATGAATTGGCCGAAATCCGTGCCGAAATCGCCCGCCTGCGCGCGCGCGAGGGCGCCTTGCGCGAGATTTTGCTGCGCGACGCGGCGATGCCGAAGATCGGCCGGTTTCACACCGTCGATCTGGTGACCAGCCGCCAGCGCATCTTCGATCCGCGGCTTCTGCCCGAGGAAATCCGGCTTGACCCCGCCTATACCCGGGAAAAGGTGACCCGCGTGCTGCGGGCCACCCGCAAGGGCCCCGCGCAGGCGGCCGACAGCGCCGATCCGCCCGCGCCCGATCCCCGCGCGGCCCTGCGCGCAAGGCTTTTTGCCGGTCAGCAACCGCATTGAGCGCTCAGTACAGAAAATAGCGCTGCGCCAGCGGCAGGGTTTCCGCGGGCTCGCAGGTCAGGATCTCGCCATCCGCCCGCACCTCGTAGGTTTCCGGGTCCACCTCGATCTGCGGGGTGGCGCTGTTGAGCCGCATCGAGGCCTTGCCGATCGTCCGCGTGCCTTTGACCGGCAGAACCGTTTTCGACAGGCCCAGTTTCCCGGCCACGCCCTCCGCCTCGGCGGCCGCCGAAACAAAGGTGACGGCGCTGTTTGACAGCGCCTTGCCAAAGGCGCCGAACATCGGCCGGGTGTAAAAGGGCTGCGCCGGGATCGAGCCGTTCGGATCGCCCATCTGCGCCGCCACGATCATCCCGCCCATCAGCACCATCTCCGGCTTGGCGCCGAAAAACGCCGGATGCCAGAGCACCAGATCGGCGCGCTTGCCCACCTCGACCGAGCCGACATGCTCGGCCAGACCATGGGTGATCGCCGGGTTGATCGTGTATTTCGCGATGTAGCGGCGCACCCGGAAATTGTCGTTCGCGCCCGTCTCCTCGGCCAGCCGCCCGCGCTGTTTTCTCATTTTATCAGCGGTTTGCCAGCAGCGGATGATGACTTCGCCGACCCGCCCCATGGCCTGACTGTCCGAGGAAATCACCGCCATCGCGCCCATGTCGTGCAAGATGTCCTCGGCCGCGATCGTCTCCTTGCGGATGCGGCTTTCGGCAAAGGCCACGTCCTCGGGCACCTTGTTGTCAAGGTGGTGGCAGACCATCAGCATGTCGAGATGTTCCTCGACCGTGTTCTTCGTATAGGGCCGGGTCGGGTTCGTGGACGACGGGATAACATTCTGGGAAGACACGACTTTCAGGATGTCGGGCGCGTGCCCGCCCCCCGCCCCCTCGGTGTGGAAGGCATGGATGGTGCGCCCCTTGAAGGCCGCGAGCGTGTTTTCGACGAAGCCCGATTCATTGAGCGTGTCGGTGTGGATCATCACCTGCACGTCCATGTCCTCCGCCACCGTCAGACAGCAGTCGATCGCGGCCGGGGTGGTGCCCCAATCCTCGTGCAATTTCAAGGCACAAGCCCCCGCCTTGACCTGCTCGACCAGGCCTTCGGGCAGGCTTGCATTGCCCTTGCCGGCCAGGGCGAGGTTCATCGGGAAGGCCTCGAAACTTTGCAGCATGCGCGAGATATGCCAGGGCCCCGGCGTGCAGGTGGTGGCCAGCGTCCCATGCGCCGGGCCGGTGCCGCCGCCCAGCATCGTGGTGATGCCGGAGGCAAGGGCATCTTCGATCTGCTGCGGGCAGATGAAGTGAATATGCGTGTCGATTCCGCCCGCGGTCAGGATTTTGCCTTCGCCTGCAATGACTTCCGTGCCGGGCCCGATGATCAGCGTGACGCCCGGCTGGGTGTCGGGGTTGCCCGCCTTGCCGATCCCCGCGATCCGTCCATCGCGCAGACCGACATCGGCCTTGTAGATGCCCGTGTGATCGACGATCAGCGCATTGGTGATGACGGTGTCCATCGCCCCCCCCGACCGCGGGATTTGCGATTGCCCCATGCCGTCGCGGATCACCTTGCCGCCGCCGAATTTCACCTCTTCTCCGTAGGTTGTGAGATCTTTTTCAACCTCGATGATCAAGTCGGTATCTGCCAGCCGGACCTTGTCGCCGGTCGTCGGGCCGAACATGTCGGCATAGGTGGCGCGGGAAATCAGGCGCGGCATCAGAGCTCTCCCATCACTTTGGCGTTGAAGCCGAAGACACGGCGGGCACCGGAAAGCGGCACAAGCTGCACTTCGCGCGATTGTCCGGGCTCGAAACGGACGGCGGTTCCGGCTGCGATATCAAGACGATAGCCCCGGGCGGCGGTGCGGTCGAAGACCAGGCCCGGGTTCGTCTCGGCAAAATGATAATGCGAGCCCACCTGCACCGGGCGGTCGCCGGTATTGGCCACCATGAGCGTGATCGTCGCGGCGCCCGCATTCAGTTCAATGTCCCCCTCGGCGGGGAAAATTTCTCCGGGAATCATGGACTTACCTCAGCGGATCGGGTGATGGACGGTGACAAGCTTGGTGCCGTCGGGGAAGGTCGCCTCGACCTGGATCGAGTGGATCATTTCGGCGATCCCCTCCATGCACTGATCGCGGGTGATGACCTGGGCGCCCGCCTCCATCAGATCGGCGACGCTGCGCCCCTCGCGCGCGCCTTCGACGACGAAATCGGAAATGATCGCAATGGCTTCGGGGTGGTTCAGCTTCACCCCGCGCGCCAGCCGGTTGCGCGCCACCATGGCGGCGAGGCTGACGAGCAGCTTTTCCTTTTCACGCGGGCTCAGGTTCATCTTGTCCCCTCAGGTTTGCCAGACGCGCGGCGGGGGGGCCCCCCGTCGCAAAGCGCCCATCAGTTGCAGGATCTGTTGGCGCAGCGGCCAGCCATCCTCGGCCAGCAGACGCACCACGCATTTGCCATCAAAGCCGGAGGCCGCCGCCTGAACGCCGGGCACCGTCAGCGCGGCGCGGGCCGGGCCCACCGCATCTTCGGCGCCCTGCGCGCAAAGAGCCAGCGTCGCAAAGGCGCGCGCGGACCCCAGCAGCGCGCCTCGCGGCCCCTTCGCAAGGAGGTTCGAATTCTGCAAGAAGGGCTCAAGAAAGACGGGCTTTCCAGACCTGTTGATCCGACGCATGTCGGAAAAATGCAAATCATGCAGGGTCTCGCCCATCGCGGCCCGACCCAGGACCACCGCTTCCAGCAGCAGGCACCCGGCATCCTCGGCCAGATCCACCGTGGTCTCGCGGTGCAGCCGGGCGCGGTCGAACAGGATCGTTTCCTGCGGCAGCCAATCCAGCCAGCCGCCCTGCCCCACCCGATGCGCCACGCTTACCCGGGCAGCTTCCCCCTCGGCCCGATAGGCACGTTCGGCCGCCTGCGTCGTCGCCACGACCTTGGCGCCTGCGTCCAGATCAAGCCCATAGCGCAGCGTATCCCCCGCCGTCAGCCCGCCCGAGGTGTTCAGAAACACCACCTCCGGCACGCCGCGGACATGCGGCAGCAGCGCTTTGGCGGAGCCGCGCTGCACAAGACCCTTCAGACGCGCGCCCTCGAAGGCCACGGCCGCCTGGCCATGGCTGCGTTGAAGACGGGGCTTGGTCGCAGAGTCGAACATGACCGCAGCAAACGCCCGGCGCGGGCGCGCGTCCATGTCGGGACAGAGGCGCGGCGCCAGCAAGATCGCGGCCAGCCCGGTCCCGCACAAATCCGCGCCATCTTGCCCGCAAATTCAGCGCTTCGAAAATCAGCCCAGCGGCCCCGGACGGCGTTCCTCGGACAGCATCACATTGGCTTCGATCTGCCCGACCCCGGGCAGGGTCATGATGCGGCGGCGCAGCACGCGTTCGAAATCGGCAATGTCGCGCGCGCCGACCCGCAGCCGGTAATCGAAGCGGCCAAGAACATGCTGCACCACCTGCACCTCAGGGATCGCCTGCACGGCGCGCTCGAAATCCTCGAAGGAAATCCGCCCCTTGGTGGCCAGCTTGATGCCCAGAAACACGGTGACGCCAAAACCGAGCGCCTGGCGGTCCAGCACCAGCCGCCGCCCGGCGATCACCCCCCCCTCCTCGAGCCGCTTCACCCGCCGCCAGGCCGCAGGCTGCGACAGCCCGAAGCGGCGGCCAAGCTCGCCCGCGCCCAGCGTCGCATCCTCGGAAAGCGCCCGCAAAAACGCCCGGTCAATGTCATCGAGCGCGATCACAGCGGCAGCTCCGCCGTATCCTTCAGCGTCGAAATCAGCATCAAGGCATCGGTGTCGGCGATATGCGGCAGCGCCAGGATGCGTTGGCGGTAGATCTCCTGATAATGCGCCATGTCGCGGGCGATGACGTTCAGCCGCACATCGACCTGCCCCAGAAAAGTCTGAATTTCAATGACTTCCGGCACCTTGCGCGCGGCGTCGAGGAATTCGTCGAAAAACCCGGGCTGGGTCTTGTCCAGCGTGAAGCGGACCGAGACCTCGATCTCCCAGCCCAGTTTGCGCCAGTCGATCACCGCTTCCTCGGCGCGGATGATGCCCGCCTCGCGCATGCGTTCGATCCGTCGCCACAGGCTTGCCGCCGTCACCCCGGCCCGTTCCGCCAGATCTGCGCGCGCCACTCCGGGCTCGGCCTGCATCTGCCGCAAGATCCGCCGGTCGATATCGTCCACCTGCATGATTTTTTCCGTTTTTGATTTTATGACGCATGATCTTTATTCACATCATCCATATTCCCCGCAGTTTGAATGCGCAATCACCCCAAACCGCCTATGCTGCCCCCATCACAACTGGAGGAACGCCATGCGCGTGTTTTATGATCGCGACTGCGATGTGAACCTGATCAAGGACAAGAAAGTTGCCATTCTGGGCTACGGCTCGCAGGGCCACGCCCATGCGCTGAACCTGCGCGATTCGGGGGCGAAAAACGTCGTCGTCGCGCTGCGCGAGGGCTCGCCCTCGGCGAAGAAAGCCGAAGGCGAGGGCCTCAAGGTGATGGGGATCGCCGAAGCCGCCGCCTGGTGCGACGTGATCATGTTCACCATGCCCGACGAGCTGCAGGCCGAGACCTACAAGAAATACGTGCATGACAACCTGCGCGAAGGCGCGGCGATCGCCTTTGCCCACGGTCTGAACGTGCATTTCGGCCTGATCGAGCCGAAGCCGGGCATCGACGTGATCATGATGGCGCCGAAAGGCCCGGGCCACACCGTGCGCGGCGAATACACCAAGGGCGGCGGCGTGCCCTGCCTGTTTGCCGTCCACAATGACGCGACCGGCAAGGCGCAGGACATCGCGCTGTCCTACTGCTCGGCCATCGGCGGCGGCCGTTCGGGCATCATCGAGACGAACTTCCGTCAGGAATGCGAAACCGACCTGTTCGGCGAACAAGCCGTGCTCTGCGGCGGTCTGGTCGAGCTGATCCGCATGGGCTTTGAAACCCTGGTCGAAGCCGGTTACGAGCCGGAAATGGCCTATTTCGAATGCCTGCACGAAGTGAAGCTGATCGTGGACCTGATCTACGAAGGCGGCATCGCGAACATGAACTATTCGATCTCGAACACCGCCGAATATGGCGAATATGTTTCGGGCCCCCGCATCCTGCCCTATGACGAGACGAAAGCCCGGATGAAAGCCGTGCTGACCGACATCCAGACCGGCAAATTCGTGCGGGATTTCATGCAGGAAAACGCCGTCGGCCAGCCCTTCTTCAAGGCCACCCGTCGCATCAACGACGAGCATCAGATCGAGCAGGTCGGCGCGAAGCTGCGCGCGATGATGCCCTGGATCGCCAAGGGCAAGATGGTCGATCGCTCGCGCAACTGAGCCTTGCGCAAGGGAACACGGGGGGCGCCTTGCGGGGCGCCCCTTTTTCGTTCAGGCTTGGGCCAAAGGAGAGCCCGATGAGCGAATTGAACGAAAAGCAGCTTGCGGCGCTGGCGGTCGAGCGCGCCAAGATCTTCACCCCCGGCTGGTTTGCCGATCTTTTCGGTGCAAGGCTTGAATTTGGCGACACATTCTGGCTTGGGCTTTTCGGCGTGATGCTGTTTGTCGTGCCCGCCGTGGTGCTGCTGGGCGGGCTGATCTACGCGCAGGCGCCCGGGGGCCTGCGGCCGCTCTTTCGCCTTGTCGCCGGGCTTTACGGGCTTTGGACGCTGGGCGTGCTGCAGGCGCTGTTGCGGATCGGCGTTCGCGGCGGCTATCCGGTCGCGGGGCTGGTGCTGACGGCCGCGATCGCGCTTTGCGGGCTCGGCACGGCCGTCATGCTGTGATCCTCAGGCGGTGGCCTGTTCCACCGCCGCCACGATCCCCTCGACCGTTTCCGTCAGAAGCCCGGCATCCTCGCATTCGGCCATCACCCGAATGAGCGGCTCGGTCCCGGATTTGCGGATCAGGATCCGGCCCTGACCGGCGATCTTGCCCTCGGCCTCGGCGATCACTTTTCGAACATTTTCGTTGTCAAGCGGCGCCTGACCGGCCTTGAACTTTACGTTTTTCAACATCTGCGGCACGGTCTCGAATTGCCGCGTCAGCTCCGAGGCGGGCTTTCCGGTCTCGGCCATCGCCGCCAGAAACTGCAGCCCGGCCATCAGACCGTCGCCCGTCGTCGCATAATCGGTCATCACGATATGGCCCGATTGCTCGCCGCCCAGGTTGAAACCGCCCGCGCGCATCCGCTCGACCACATAGCGATCGCCGACGGCCGTGCGCTCCAGCGCCAGCCCCCGCCCGGTCAGGAAGCGCTCCAGCCCCAGGTTCGACATCACCGTGGCCACCAGCGCGCCGCCGCGCAAAAGCCCCGCCTCGGCCCAACGCGCCGCAAAGAGCGCCATGATCTGATCGCCATCGGCCACCAGCCCGTTCTCGTCCAGGATCATCACCCGGTCGGCATCGCCATCAAGCGAGATCCCCAGATCCGCCCCATGCGCCACCACCGCCTCGGCCGCGGCCCGGGTGTGGGTCGAGCCGCATTTGTCGTTGATGTTCAGACCGTTGGGCTTGGTGCCGATCTCGATCACCTCGCAGCCCAGCTCCCACAGCACCTGCGGCGCAGCCTTGTAGGCGGCGCCATGGGCGCAATCGATCACCACTTTCAGCCCGGCCAGCCGGTCGCGCGCCGGAAAGGTGGTCTTGGCATATTCGACATAGCGCCCCAGCCCGTCGTCGATCCGCTTCGCCCGGCCAATGTTCATCGGCTGCGCCAGGCGGATCTCGCCCGCCACCAGCGCCTCGATCTCCAGCTCGGCCTCGTCCGACAGCTTGAAGCCATCGGGGCCGAAGAACTTGATTCCGTTGTCCTTTGCCGGGTTGTGGCTGGCCGAGATCATGATCCCCAGATCCGCCCGCATCGAGCGCGTCAGATAGCCCACCGCGGGCGTCGGCACCGGGCCGAGGAGCAGCACGTTCATCCCGGTCGAGGTCAGCCCCGCCGTCAGCGCGTTTTCCAGCATGTAGCCCGAAAGCCGGGTGTCCTTGCCGATCACCACCCGATGCCCGTTGCGGCCGTCGCGGCGGAAATACCGCCCCGCTGCCGCGCCCAGTTTCAGCGCCATCTCGGCCGTCATCGGCCAGCTGTTGGCCTCGCCCCGCACCCCGTCAGTGCCGAAAAGTTTCCGCGTCATGGCGTATAACCCCTTGTGATGGCATCGAAAAGTCGAATTCCCTGAGAAACTTCCGCAACATCGTGCACCCGGTGCATCTGCACCCCCTGCATCAGCCCCGCCAGCGTCACAGAGAGCGTGCCGGGCGCGCGGGCATCGGCCTGATCGACCCCCGCGATGGTGCCGATGAAGCGCTTGCGCGAGACGCCCAGCAGGATCGGGCAGCCCAGACCGTGAAAGAGCGAGAGCCCGCGCAAGAGCGCCAGATTATGCGCGACGGTCTTGCCAAAGCCGATGCCGGGGTCCAGCAGCACCCGGGCGCGGTCGATCCCCGCCGCCTCGGCGGCCAGCAAGCGCGCCTCCAGATGGTCGTAGACGTCCAGCAGCACATCGTCATAGCGCGGCTCGGCCTGCATCGTCGCGGGCGTGCCCTGCGCATGCATCAGGCACAGGGCCGCCCCCGATCCCGCCACCGTCGCGGCCATCGCCGGATCGAAAAGCATCGCGGAAACATCGTTCACCAGCCCCGCCCCCGCCGCCACGGCTGCCGCGGCCACCGGGGCCTTGCGGGTGTCGATGGAAACGGGCAGCGCGAAGCCCTGCGCGCGCAGCGCCGCAATCACCGGGGCGGTGCGGGAAATCTCTTCCGCGACAGGCACTTCCGCCGCGCCGGGGCGGGTCGACTCGCCGCCGATGTCCAGAATGTCGGCCCCCGCGGCCGCCAGGGCCTGCGCCTGGGCCAGCGCCGCCTCGGGCGCGTCGAACCGGCCGCCATCGGAAAAGCTGTCGGGAGTCACGTTCAGGATCCCCATGACCGAGGGGCGGTCAAAGCCCACCCCGGCCAGGGCCGGGCGCGGCGCGGTCAGCCGCTCCAGCAGCTCGGACGGGATGTCCGAGGCCGGCACAAGCCCTTGCGAGCCCGCGCGCGTCAGCGCCTCGGCATGGGTGAACCAGCACCAGCCGCCTGCCAGCGGCAGCGACCCCGCAGGACGCAGGGCATCGGTCTGGGCAATCGGGCGATAAAAGATCTTCATGCGTCTCTCTTCGCCAAAGAGCCGCCGCTTGGCAAGGTGAAGCGATGCTTAACGGTCGATCGCAACAACCGGCACGCGACTTCCCGCCGGGGCTGAAACATCCCCGTGAAGCTCGAGCCGGGTCGCCGCCATCTGTTCGGCCAGCCACAGGATCAGCGTGCCGGTGTCGCGCACGGCGCCCTTGGGGCCATCGACGGCATCCAGAACGATCTTCGAGGGCGCCCAGACCAGCATCTGGCCGCGCCGCATCGCCCAGTCGATCTCGGTTCGGGTCGCCACCACCACGCAGCGCGGATCGCGCGCCGCCAGCACCCAGGCGTTCTGCTCGATCGCGAGCAGATCGATGCGCCGCTGCGTCGGCCGGTGCCCGGTCTCGGGCGGGGGCACGGCGGGCATGCCCACCGCCAGAATCACCGGCGCCCCCGAGGCCGCCAGCCGGTCAAGCCGCGCCGCCAGATCCGGCGCCGCGATGACGTCATTCGAGAGGAAGGCCACGACCGGATGCAGCGTCGCCTCGTCATCAAGCGCCTTCACCGGCACCGAGGCCCGCGCGCGCACGATTTCCACCCCAAGCGCCCCGGGGCCGCGGTCCAGCTTCTCGATCCGCACGAAAACCCGCATCGCGCGGGGCTGCGCCAGGATCCGCTCTGCCACCCGTTCCGCCAGCGTTTCCAGCAGGTTGAGCCGTTCCGCCGCCAATTCCGCGGCAATCGCCTCGGTGATGCGGTCATAAGACAGGATGCGGTCCACATCGTCTTCAAGCGGGCCGGTTTCCGGCGTCACCTCGACCACGACATTGAAATTCAGCCGCTGGCCATGGCCGCGTTCCTGCTGAAAGGCGCCGATATCGGCCAGCACGACATGGTCGCGCAGGCTGATCCGGTCGCGCGGATCGGCGGGCGCCGAGGCCAGCGCGCGCTCTTCGGGATGGGCGAAGGCAAGAGACGTGTCGGAGTGCATGAAGGCCACCTTTCGCCCCCAGATATAGAAACGGGGCAAACCGAAGCCCACCCCGAAACGTCATGCGCGCATGCGGTTGCGACCTCAGCGGACCGCCGCGGTCTGCAGCGGGCGGCGGTAGAACGTATGCGCCCCGATTTTCGCGGTGCGCTGATAGCTGCGCGTCCAGGTCGGACGCACGCCGACGGTGTGGAAGAAGGTGGCGCCATCGGTCAGCCGCCGCGGCGCGCCATCGATCATCGCCCGGGCGATTTTCGCCGCCTGATCCCAGGCCTCGCGGTCGGCCGCCTGATCCGGGCGCCCGTCACAGGTCCAGCTGAAGGCGCAGCCGCCGCGCCCGCCCTGCCCGACCACACCGCAGATCGTCTTCGGAAACCGCGGATCGTCCAGCCGGTTCAGCACCACCTCGGCCACCGCCACCTGACCCTGCAGGGTCTCGCCGCGGGCCTCGTGATAGATCGTCTGGGCCAGACATTCGAATTGCGCATCGCCGCGCGCGCGGGGCTGCAGCGCCAGCCAGCTTGCGTTGATCGCCGCGGGGGCCACGACGGCCTTTTCCCGTTGCCAAGGCCAGCTGCGCGGCACCGGCGCGGCAGTGATCGCCGCCACCCGGTCGGCCGGCACCGATTGCAGACCGACCCGCTCCTGAAACAGCAGCTGCATCAGCCCCTGCTCGGCAACCGCCGTGGGATCGTTCGACTGGCTTACCGTCGTTTCGGCACGCGAGCCTCCGGCGAGGGCCAGGAGGATGAGCATCCCCCCCGTCCAGCTTTTCAGCACTGACATGATCTTCTTTCGATAAGGACAATCGCCCCGGCCCGGGGCCGCGACGGCACGGGCATAGCCCAGCCGGGCAGGATTTGTCCACCACACGAAAGCACGCGGACCAGTTCCACCGCGAAAGCGGCGGAAATCCGCGCAAGAGAGGGGCACGACTCACCCCTCGGGTTACTGAATGCGACTAAAGGTAACGCAGGAAAAACGCCAGAGCTTTTGTTCTGTTAACCCTAAATTCACGCAACATTTTGCGTCAGAATCGATTCCGCGGCGCCAGAAGCGCGAAATGTGCGCCTGCCAGCCGGGCAACCGGCACCCTGAAAGGTGAACAGGACACGTAATCGAATCCGGCGGCCCGGCAGAAGGCGATTGATTCGGGGTTGCCGCCATGTTCGCCGCAGACCGAGATCGTCACGTCATGCCGCGCCGCCCTGCCCCGCGAGGCCCCCATGAGCAGAAGTTCCCCCACCCCTTCGACATCGAGGATGTGGAAGGGGTCCTCGGCATAGACATGCTGGTTGACATAGGTCGACATGAACCGGCCCGCATCGTCGCGCGACAGCCCATAGGTCATCTGCGTCAGGTCGTTGGTGCCGAAGGACAGGAAATGCGTATGTTGCGCGATCTCGCCCGCCCGCAGCGCGGCCCGCGGGGTTTCCACCATCACCCCCAGACGATAGGCGAAATCGGCCTTCATCTCGGTGCGCACGGCGCTGGCGACGGCATCGATGCGGGTCTTGACGATCTCGACCTCGCGCGCGGCGGACACAAGCGGGATCATCACCTCGGGCACCACCGGAGCACCGCGGCGGCTGGCCTCGACCGTGGCTTCAAAGATCGCGCGGGCCTGCATGTCGTAGATTTCCGGCACGGTGACGCCCAGACGCACGCCGCGCATCCCCAGCATCGGGTTGAATTCCGACAAAGCCTCGACGCGCCGCGTGACCTCGGAGAGCGGCCGGTCCAGCGCCTCGGCCAGCTCGCGCATCCCCTCGCGGTCATGCGGCAGGAATTCGTGCAGCGGCGGATCGAACAGCCGGATGCAGACGGGCAGCCCCGCCATGATGTCGAAAAGCGCAATGAAATCCGCGCGTTGCATCGGCAGCAGACGATCGAGCGCCACCCGCCGGTCATTCGGCGTATCGGCAAAGATCATCTCGCGCATCACCGTCAGCCGGTCTTCGTCAAAGAACATGTGCTCGGTCCGGCATAGCCCGATGCCGTCGGCGTCAAACATCCGCGCCGTGCGGGCATCGTCGGGCGTGTCGGCATTGGCGCGAATGCCGATGTCGCAGACCGTCTCGGCCCAGCGCAAGAGCGTGCGGAACCCGTCATCCAGCGCCGGTTCCAGCATTTCCGCCGTGCCCGCCAGCACCTCGCCATTGCTGCCATCGACGGTGATCAGCTCGCCCTCAAGGAAGGTCCGGCCATCGGGGCCGCGCAAACTGCGGTCGCGGGAATTGATATGGACCTCGGTGCAGCCGACGATGCAGGGCAGCCCGAGACCGCGGGCGATCACCGCGGCGTGGCTGGTCATGCCGCCGCGTTCGGTCAGCACGGCCACGGCCGCATGCATGCCGCGGATATCCTCGGGCCCGGTTTCGCGGCGCACAAGGATACAGGGCTCGCCGCGGGCGGCGCTGGCCTGGGCGGCGGCGGCGGTGAAGACGATCCGGCCCACGGCGGCGCCGGGGCTGGCCGCGATGCCACGGGCAAAACGGTCGCGCGGCGCCCGCGGATCGACCTGATAATGCAGCAGTTCCGTCAGCGCCCGGGGTTCGACCCGCAAGAGCGCATCTTCGCGGGTGATGATCCCGTCCTCGGCCAAAGCCACCGCGATCTTCACCGTCGCCCGGGCCGAGCGCGCCACCCGCACCGTGTCGATCACCGAAATCCGCCCGCCTTCAATGGCGAATTCCAGCTGCATTTCCTCGCGCAGCCGCGCCCGGCAGGCAGAGCCATAGCCGCAGAGCACCGCGAAAATCTCGGGCGCGAGTTCCTCGAGCGAGAGCCCGCGCGGATCGCGGGTCAGAAACAGCGTGTCATCGGAAATCGCGCGCCCCTGTGACTGGCCGCGAAACCGCCCCATGATCCGCGGCGCCCCGGTGACGCTGTCGACAAACTGCATCGTGCCGGAGCCGGAAATCCCCGGCCCGATCCCCAAGGCCATGCGCTGCACCAGAAGGCCCAGCACCGCATCGGGCGGCGCCCCCTTGGCCTGGCGCAAGAGCCGCGCCGTCGTGCCTTCCCAGGCCCGCGCCATCGAGCGCAGCACCTCGGCCAGCTGCCGGGCGGGGTCCTGCGGAAAGGGCTCGTCGGTTTCGGCGTGATAGGCCGAAAGCGCGGCGGCCAGCGCGCCTTCGCCCGGCCCGGCGTGGAACATGTCGGGGTCAAGCCGCGCGACATGGGTGGCGTAGCTTTGCACGAAGCGCAGATAAAGCGCATCGGCGGCCTCGCGCCCGTGGCTGTCGGAAAGCCGCGCATGCATCGCGTCATTCATGCCGACATTCAGCACCGTGCCCGGCCCGCCCCATTCGGGATTTTCCGGGGAGGATCGGACGGAGACCAGGAAATCACTGCCGAAGACGGCGGCGATGCGGCCGGTGTCGGGCATCTGCCCGGCGGCGATGGCGCGCACGGTTTCGACCGGCAGGGCGACGGTGGTGGGCACCGGCAGGTCAAGCCGGATCAGCCGTTGCAGACATTTCGCCCGCCAGCCGTGCCGGGTGGCCTGCACCGGCGCGGCGGGAGAGAGTTTCACGAACTCGGAGAAGTCGGCGATTTTCTGCATTGCGGCAATTCCCTGACGTCAGCAGGATAGGCCGAATTGTGACAGGCGCAAGCGTGACCTTGGGGCGCGTCTGTCAGACCTTCGTGCCTGTCGCCGCCGGAGGAGCCTCCGGCGGAGGTATTTTGGGCAAGATGAAATCAGCCGTCGAGTTTCGTCAGATCGGCGACGCTTTGGCAGATCTGCCGGATGCGCGAGAGCAGGTTGAGCCGGTTGCGCCGCACGATCGGGTTTTCGGCGTTGATCTGCACCGCGGTGAAGAAGGCGTCGATGGGGGCGCGCAGCTTCGCCATTTCGGCCATGGCCGTGGCGAAATCCTCGGACTGCATCGCCGGGGCGAGCGCCGCTTCGGCGGCATCGAGCGCGGCGAAAAGGGCGCGTTCCGCGTCCACTTCGGCGAATTTCACATCGGCGCCGAAGCTGTATTCGACCCCATCCTTGGCCTCGGCCTGGGTCAGGATGTTGTTGGCGCGCTTGAAGCCCTGAATGAGGTTGGTCCCGTCCTCGGTCTTGAGGAAGGCGCTGAGCGCCTCGGCCCGTTTCACCACCAGCGTCAGGTCGTCATTGCCGGGCATGGCCAGAACGGCGTCGATGACATCGTGGCGGATGCCCTCGTCCTTCAGGAAGACCTTGAGACGGTCATGGAAGAAGGAGAGGAGGTCGGACGAGGATTGACGAGCTTGCCCATGATGCTTGCTGGGAGTGGGCTTAACACCCCCAAAGAACGACGAGGCTAGCTCGGCCAGCTTCGCTTCGTGTCCTTCTGCGTAAGAAGCCAAATCTTCATTTATAAGGGCCTCATACAGCGCCGATTTGGTCTCTTCTTGCTCCAGCTCGGTTTCTCGCACCCAATCTCCAAGCGTTGCGATGTTCGCTCGTTGAGTGAAAATCTTGCTGATTACACGCTCCAACCCCATCCGCAGCCCATTCCCCAGCACCAGCCGGATCACGCCCAGCGCGGCGCGGCGGAGCGCGAAGGGGTCTTTCGAGCCCGTGGGTTTCTCGTCGATCGCCCAGAAGCCGGTCAGCGTGTCGATCTTGTCCGCCAGCGCCACCGCCACTGTCACCGGCTCCGACGGCACGGCGTCCGACGGACCGAGCGGCGAGTAATGGCCCTTGCAGGCCGTGGCGATCTCCTCGGGCAGGCCCTGCGCGCGGGCGTAATAGCTGCCCATCAGCCCCTGCAGTTCCGGGAATTCCCCGACCATGGCCGAGCGCAGATCGGATTTCACCACCAGCGCGGCTTTTTCGGCCTGATCCGGGTCGGCCTTCACAAGCGGCGCAATCTCGCGCGCCAGGGCAGCGATGCGGTCGATCCGGGCCTTTTGCGAGCCGAGCTTGTTGTGGAAGGTCACGTTCGCCAGCCCGGCGCCCATGCCCTCCAGCCCCTCGGTCTTCACCACCCGCAGGTCGTGTTCCCAGAAGAAGCGCGCGTCCGACAGCCGCGCCGACAGCACCTTCAGGTTGCCCTTGAGGATCGTCGCGCCATGATCCGCGGTTTCGCGGTTGGCGACGGTCACAAAGCCCTCGATCCGGCCGGTTTTAGGGCTTCGAACCGAGAAGAACTTCTGATGTTCGCGCATCGAGGTTTGCAGCACCTCGGGCGGCAGATGCAGGAAGTCCTCGGCAATCGCGCCCATCAGCGCGACGGGGAATTCGACAAGCCCCGCGACCTCGGTCAAAAGACCCCTGTCCTCGACCAGTTCCAGCCCCTGCGCGAAAGCCAGCTGCGTCGCGTCGTGCCAGATCATCGCCTCGCGCTCGGCGCTGTCCAGCACCACCTTGGCCGCTTTCAGCTTCGCGGCGTAATCGGCAAAGCCGGTGACCGTGAACCGGTCCGGCGCCATGAAGCGATGCCCGGCCGTGGTGGCGCCCGCCTTGATGCAGTCGATGTCCAGATCGACGACCGAAGCCCCGGTGTCGTCGGACAGAAGGCACAGGATCGAATGCAGCGGGCGCACCCATTTCAGCGTGCCATTGCCCCAGCGCATCGACTTCGGCCAGGGGAAGCTGCGGATCGTCTTTTCCAGCACCTCGGCGACGATTTCCGGCGCGGCTCGGCCGGGCTTTTCGATCACCGCGAACCAGACCTGGCCCTTCTTGTCGTCGCGCTTTTCCAGCTGATCGAGCGTCAGGCCCGTGGAGCGCAAAAAGCCCTGCAGCGCAGCCTCGGGCGCGGTCGTCGCCGGGCCCTTGCGTTCTTCGCGGAGCGTCGGGCTTTCGGTCGACAGCCCGTCAAGCACCAGCACCAGACGGCGCGGGGTCGAAAACGCCTGCGCATGGCCATAGGTCAGACCGGCCTCGACCAGACCGTCGGTGACCATCTTGCGCAGGGTGTCGCGGGCCATCGCCTGCATGCGCGCCGGGATTTCTTCCGAGAAAAGTTCGATCAGCAGTTCGGGCATGTCAGTTTTTCCCCGCAAGGTCATTCGGTTGCTGCCAGACATAGGCCCGGCCATCGGGATAGACGGCGACGACGCGATCGACGCCGGGGGTGATGTTGCGCGCGCCGAGGAAGGCCACCGCCGTGCCCGCGGCCAGATCGGCGCCGATCCGCGCGGCGTCGAAACAGGCGGGCGCCTGCGGCACGGGCCGCGGCTCGGCGGCGTCATAAAGCGCGAAGGTCTCGGTCAGAAGCGCCAGCGACAAGGGCGTGCGAAAGCAGCCCGCCGCCCCCGGCCCGGCCTGCCAGTCCTCAGTCAGGATCGGCTCGGGACGGCCGGTTTCGACCGCGGTCAGCGCCACCTCGGCGGGCGCCGGGGCGACCGCGCCCGAGACCAGCGCCAGCGTGGCCGCGACAGGCAGAAGCGGTGTCACGCCTGCGCCTCCGGCCGCCAGCCGCCCGCGGTGGTGGTGACGAAGGCATCGGCGCATTTCTTGGCGAGCGCCCGGACACGGCCGATATAGGCCTGCCGTTCGGTCACCGAAATCACCCCCCGCGCATCGAGCAGGTTGAAGAGGTGGCTGGCCTTGATGCACTGGTCATAGGCCGGATGCGCCATCACGATGCGCTTGCCGGAATTCGGATCCTCGGCCGGGAAGGACAAAAGCCGTTCGCATTCCGCCTCGGCATCGAGGAAATGCTGCAAGAGCACCTCGGTATTCGCGCCGTCGAAATTGTGGCGGGAATATTCTTCCTCGGTCTGGCGGAAGATATCGCCGTATTTCAGCGGGATCGGCGAAGACGGATCGTTGAAGGGCATGTCCATGACGTGATCGATGCCCAGCACATACATGGCCAGACGTTCGAGACCATAAGTCAGCTCGCCCGAGACCGGCTTGCAATCATGCCCGCCGACCTGCTGGAAATAGGTGAATTGCGACACTTCCATGCCGTCGCACCAGACCTCCCAGCCCAGCCCCCAGGCGCCGAGCGTCGGGCTTTCCCAGTCATCCTCGACGAAACGGATGTCATGCAGGCCCAGATCGATGCCGATGGCTTCCAGCGAGCCGAGGTAAAGCGCCTGCAGATCCGGCGGGCTCGGTTTGATCAGCACCTGATATTGATAATAATGCTGCAGCCGGTTCGGGTTCTCGCCATAGCGGCCATCAGTCGGCCGGCGCGAGGGCTGCACATAGGCCGCGGCCCAAGGCTGGTGGCCGAGGCTGCGCAGGGTGGTGGCGGGGTGGAAGGTGCCCGCGCCGACCTCCATGTCATAGGGCTGCAGGACCGCGCAGCCCTTGGAGGACCAATAGGTCATCAGCCGCAGGATGATCTCCTGAAACGAGCGGGGCGCAGCAGGTTTTTCCATGTCACCGACCTTGAGAGCGAAACGCCCCCTCTCTAGGCAAGGGGCGCAACAGGGTCAACCGGATGCCGCCTTGCGGGGCGGAAAATGCCGCGATTGGGGGGTGACGCGGGCGCGCATCCTGTTAGTTTGCGCGAAATGCGGGGCGAAAAAGTGCAGGGGGCAGCATGGGGGCGGGGAAACGGTCGGCGCGGCGCGCGGGCATGCGGGGGATGACGCTGACGCTCTGGGCCTCTCTGGCGGCCAGTGTCGCGGCCAGTGTGGCGCCCGGTCTGGCGGCGGCAGAGACCGCCTGGGTGCAGATCGAGGCGCTGCCGACGCTTGATCAGGCGCAGATGCGGCTGCGCGATCTGTCGGCCAGCTTCCCCGATGCGGCGGGCTTCACCCTGCCGGGCGGCTGGTATGGCCTGGCGCTTGGCCCCTATGACACGCCCGAAATCGCCGCCGAGGCGCTGCGGCAGCTGCGCAACGCGGGCGCGATCCCGGCCGACAGCTATGTCGCCGACGCCACCCGCTACCGGGCGCAGTTCTGGCCGCCGGAAGCGGCCGAAACCCCGGCCGCGCCCTCCCCCGCCCCGGCGCCCGGGCCGACCGCGGAACCGGCGCCCGAACTGGCGCCCCCGCCGGTCGAGACCCTGGACGATGCGCGCCGCGCCGAGGAGGCGATGGGCCGCGAGGGGCGGATGAAGATTCAGGAAGCCCTGGAATGGGTGGGCGTTTACACCGGCGGCGTCGATGGCGCTTTCGGGCGCGGCACCCGGGCCTCGATCGCCGCCTGGCAGGACAGCCACGGCTTCGAGCCGACGGGCGTGCTGAAATCGGCCGAGCTGACAGAGCTTCTGGGCACGGTGATGACCGAGAAATCGGCTCTGGGCATCACCTCCGTCGAGGAAACGAAAGCCGGGATCGCCATCGACCTGCCGCTGGGGCTGGTCGAATTCGACCATTACGACCCGCCCTTCGTGCATTACCGCGCCAGGGGCAATTCCGGCGTGCGGGTGCTTTTGATTTCCGAACCGGGCGATCAGAACACGCTTTACGGGCTTTACGACGCGATGGCGACGCTGGAGATCGTGCCCCCGAACGGCCCGCGCGAACGCGGCAAGACCGGCTTTTCGCTGGTGGGCGAGGATGCGCAGATCCATTCCGTGACCGAGGTGACGCTCTCGAAGGGGCTGATCAAGGGCTTCACGCTGGTCTATCCCGCCGCCGACGCGCCGCGGATGGCGCGGGTGCTGGCGGCGATGAAGACAAGCTTCAAGCCGCTGGGCGACACCGCGCTCGATCCGACTTTGGGTCAGCCGATGGCGGTGGGGCGCGCCGATCTGATCGCGGGGCTGGACGTGCGGCACCCGGAATTTGCCCGTTCAGGGCTTTTCATCGACGCCAAGGGCGCGGTGCTGACCGCGGCCGAGGGGCTGTCGGCCTGCGGCAAGCTCACGATCGAGGGCGCCCCGGCAAAGATCGCCTTTGCCGATCCGGGTCTTGGCATCGCGGTTCTGCAACCGCTCGCCCCCCTGGCCCCGCCCGCCGTGGCCCGGTTCGAGACCGTCACCGCCGGGCGCGGCGCGGCGCTGGCCGTCGCGGGCTTTTCTTACCCCGAGGCGCTCTCGGCCCCGGTCGTCAGCTTTGGCACCCTGTCCGATCTGACCGGGCTTGCGGGCGAGCCCGAACGGGCGCGGCTGGCCGTGAAGACGCTGCCGGGCGATGTCGGCGGGCCGGTTCTGGATGGCGCGGGGGCGGTTTTCGGCATGGTGCTGCCGCAGGGCGGCGAGACGGCCAGGCTTTTGCCGCCCGAGATGACGGTGGCGGTGCAGACCTCGGCGCTGGTGCCGGTGCTGGCGGCGCAGGGCTTCGCGCCGCGCGCCGCCGAGCCGGGCGGCACGCTGGCGGCCGAAGACATCTCGGCGCTGGCGCAGGGGGTCACCGCGCAGATCGCCTGCTGGAAATAGCGCCGCGCCCAAAGCGTCCAACGGCGGATCGGAAACGACAGGGCTTTGCAAACATCGCGAAATTGGCCAGTTAATTTGCCCGATTTCGCAAGTTTTGCCTTGCGCCGCGTTGCGGCGCCGTTAGGTTTCGCCCTGACCTCCCGCTTTGCGGGCTGCGTTTTCGGGGAGATCTCAGATGTTCGAAAAGATTCTGGTCGCAAACCGCGGCGAGATTGCCATCCGCGTGCTGCGCGCTGCGAATGAACTGGGCAAGAAGACGGTCGCCGTCTATGCCGAGGAAGACAAGCTCAGCCTGCACCGCTTCAAATCCGACGAGGCTTACCGCATCGGCGCGGGGCTGTCGCCGGTGGGCGCCTATCTGTCGATCGACGAAATCATCCGCGTGGCGAAAGAGTCGGGCGCCGACGCGATCCACCCGGGCTATGGGCTTTTGTCGGAAAACCCCGAATTCGTCGAGGCTTGCGACCGCGAGGGCATCACTTTCATCGGCCCGAAAGCGGCGACGATGCGGGCTTTGGGCGACAAGGCCTCGGCGCGCAAGGTGGCGATGGCGGCGGGCGTGCCGGTCATTCCCGCGACCGAAGTTCTGGGCGAGGATTTCGACGCGATCAAGCGCGAGGCGGCCGAGATCGGCTATCCCCTGATGCTCAAGGCCAGCTGGGGCGGCGGCGGGCGCGGCATGCGCCCGATCCTTGGCCCCGATGAACTGGTCGAAAAGGTCCGCGAGGGCCGCCGCGAGGCCGAGGCCGCCTTTGGCAATGGCGAGGGCTATCTGGAAAAGATGATCCTGCGCGCCCGGCATGTGGAAGTGCAGCTGCTTGGCGACAGCCACGGCGGGCTTTATCACCTTTACGAGCGTGACTGCACCGTGCAGCGGCGCAACCAGAAGGTCGTCGAACGCGCCCCCGCCCCCTATCTGACCGAAGCCCAACGCGCCGAGGTCTGCGCGCTGGCGCTCAAGATCGGCAATGCGGTCGGCTATCAGAACGCGGGCACGGTCGAATTCCTGATGGATATGGACACGAGCAAGTTCTACTTCATCGAGGTGAACCCGCGCGTGCAGGTCGAACATACGGTCACCGAACAGGTCACCGGCATCGACATCGTGCAAAGCCAGATCCGCATTGCTGAAGGCGCGACCTTGGCCGAGGCGACCGGGGTTGCCGATCAATCCGGGGTGAAACTGAACGGCCATGCGCTGCAATGCCGGGTCACGACCGAGGACCCGCAGAACAACTTCATCCCCGATTATGGCCGTCTGACCGCCTATCGCTCCGCCACCGGCATGGGCATTCGGCTCGATGGCGGCACGGCCTATGCGGGCGGGGTGATCACGCGCTATTATGACAGCCTGCTGGTGAAGGTCACCGCCTGGGCGCAAAACCCCGATCAGGCGATCAAGCGGATGGACCGGGCGTTGCGCGAATTCCGCATCCGCGGCGTCAGCACGAACATCGACTTCGTCATCAACCTGCTCAAGCATCCGACCTTCCTCGACATGAGCTACACGACGAAGTTCATCGACACGACGCCGGATCTCTTTGCCTTCAAGAAGCGCCGCGACCGGGCGACGAAGATCCTGACCTATATCGCCGACATTTCGGTGAACGGTCACCCCGAGACCGCGGGCCGTCCGAAACCCGCGGCCGAGGCGAAACCGCCCCGCCTGCCCGCCCTGCGCGGCCCGGTCGTGCCCGGCACCCGCGACAGGCTCGACCGCGACGGGCCGAAGGCGGTGGCCGACTGGATGCGCGATCAGAAGAAGCTTTTGATCACCGACACGACGATGCGCGACGGCCATCAAAGCTTGCTCGCCACCCGGATGCGCTCGATCGACATGATCAAGGCGGCGCCGGTCTATGCGGCGAACCTGCCCGGCCTTTTCTCGGTCGAATGCTGGGGCGGCGCGACCTTTGACGTCGCCTATCGCTTCTTGCAGGAATGCCCCTGGCAGCGGCTGCGCGACATCCGCGCGCGCATGCCCAACATCCTGACGCAGATGCTTTTGCGCGCCTCGAACGGGGTCGGCTACACCAATTACCCCGACAATGTGGTGCAGTTTTTCGTGGCCCAGGCGGCGAAATCGGGCGTCGATGTCTTCCGCGTCTTCGACAGCCTGAACTGGGTCGAGAACATGCGCGTGGCGATGGATGCGGTCGTTGAAGCCAACAAGATCTGCGAGGGCACGATCTGCTACACCGGCGACATCCTGAACCCCGACCGGGCGAAATACGACCTGAACTATTACGTCGGCATGGCGAAGGAACTGGAGGCCGCGGGCGCCCATGTTCTGGGGCTGAAAGACATGGCCGGGCTATTGAAACCCGCCGCCGCCCGCGCGCTGGTGAAGGCGCTGAAGGAAGAGGTCGGCCTGCCGATCCATTTCCACACCCATGACACGTCGGGGATCGCGGGCGCCACCGTTCTGGCCGCGGCCGAGGCCGGGGTGGATGCGGTCGATGCGGCGATGGATGCTTTCAGTGGCGGCACCTCGCAGCCCTGCCTTGGCTCGATCGTCGAGGCCATGGCGCATACGGAGCGCGACACCGGCCTTGATATCGCCGCGATCCGCGCGCTTTCGAACTACTGGGAAGGTGTGCGGCATCAATACGCCGCCTTTGAAAGCGGTCTCGAAGCCCCGGCCTCGGAAGTCTATCTGCATGAAATGCCCGGCGGGCAGTTCACCAACTTGAAGGCGCAGGCGCGGTCCCTTGGCCTTGAGGAACGCTGGCACGAGGTGGCGCAGGCCTATGCCGATGCGAACCAGATCTTCGGCGATATCGTCAAGGTCACGCCGTCGTCCAAGGTCGTGGGCGACATGGCGCTGATGATGGTGGCGCAGAACCTGACGAAAGATGACGTGCTGAACCCGGCCAAGGACATGGCCTTCCCCGACTCGGTGGTGGACATGCTGCGCGGCAATCTGGGCCAACCGCCCGGCGGCTGGCCCGAGGCGATCGTGGCCAAGGTGCTCAAGGGCGAGACCCCCAGCACGGACCGGCCCGGCAAGCACCTGCCCCCGGTCGATCTGGAAGCCGTGCGCACGAAGCTTTCCGCCGAGATGGAAGGCCGCGCCGTCGATGACGAGGATCTGGCGGGATACCTCATGTATCCCAAGGTCTTCCTTGATTACATGGGGCGGCATCGGGTCTATGGCCCGGTGCGGACGCTGCCCACCCCGGTCTTCTTCTACGGCATGGCGCCCGGCTCGGAAATCTCGGCCGAGATCGACCCGGGCAAGACGCTGGAAATCCGGCTGCAGACCGTGGGCGAGACCGACGAGACCGGCGATGCCAAGGTCTTCTTCGAACTCAACGGCCAGCCGCGCGCGGTGCGGGTGCCGAACCGGCAGGTCAAGGCCGCGACCAAGGCCAAGCCCAAGGCCGATCCGGCCAATCCGGGCCATGTCGGCGCGCCGATGCCGGGCTCGATCGCCGCGGTGGCGGTGACGGTGGGGCAAAAGCTGCGGCCGGGGGATCTGATGCTGACGATCGAGGCGATGAAGATGGAAACCGGCCTGCATGCCGACCGCGAAGCCACGGTCAAGGCGCTGCATGTCGCCCCGGGGGCCCAGATCGACGCGAAAGACCTGCTGATCGAGCTGGAATAAGCCGGTCCGCACCGGAACAGGCAACGGGCGCCCCTTGGGCGCCCGTTTGCGTCAGCCGACGCGGCGCCCGCGCACCCAGACCCCGCGCAGCGCCGCCGTGCGCTCCACCCGATGCGCCCGGATCAGATCGGCGCGCAGCCCCGGCACGATCCGGCCGCGATCGCCCAGCCCCACCGCCTGCGCCGGCGCCGCCGTCACCGTGGAGAGCCCGCGCGCCACATCACCCCAGATGTCGCCCAGAAGCAGCGCCGCCGACAAAAGCGCCCCCGGCACGTAATCCGAGGACAGGATATCGAGCAGATCCGCCTCGGCCAGCGCCTGCGCCGCGACATTGCCCGAATGCGAGCCGCCGCGGATCAGGTTCGGCGCCCCCATCATCACCGCGATGCCATGGGCGCGACAGGCCTGCGCCGCCTCGAAGGTGGTCGGAAACTCGGCAAAGCGCACCCCATGCGCCCGCGACACCGCGACATGCTCGGCCGTGGTGTCGTCATGGCTGGCCAGCGCCGCGCCCAGACGGCGCGCGGCCGCCACCGCCCCCGCCTCATGCGCCGCGCCGTGCCGCGCCCTCAGCGCCTTTTCCTGCTCCACATGGGCCAGAAACTCCGCCTCGCTCAGCCCGTGTTTCTTGCGCACATAATCGCGCAGCTTCGAGAGGTCGCGAAACTGCCGCGCGCCGGGGGTGTGATCCATCAGGCTGACGATGCCCACCCGATCCTCGGGGCCGAATTTCGCCAGCTCGTCGAGCAGCGTTTCCGAACAGATCTCGGCGCGCAGATGCAGGTAATGCGAGATCCGGAACCCGTCGCGCGCCCGCATCTGCAGGATTTCATCGGCCAAAGCCCGGGCATATTCGCGGTAATCCGACCGCCCCGAGGTCCCGATCGAGCCCACCCGCAGCGCGTCGAACACCGTGGTGATGCCCACCGAACAAAGCTCGGCATCATGGGCGATGATCGCATCCGCATGCGGCCAGGCCACCTTCGGGCGCGGCTCGATATGGCGCTCCAGATTGTCGGTGTGCAGCTCGATCAGCCCCGGCGCCAGCAGATCGCCTTCGCAGTCAAGCGCCCCTTTCGGCACCGCGCGGCCCGCGCCGATCTCGGCGATCAGCCCGTCGCGCAGCAGCAGATGCCCGGGCCGCACCCCCTCGGGCAGAACCAGCATGGCATTGGCCAAAATCGTCTCGGTCATCCGTTTCTCCGGGGGTTTTGTTTGCAAACAGGGGTTTGGCAGGCGATTGTCACATGGCGGTGACGCTTTGGTGCGAAGGCGGGGCCATGATGATCAAACGCTACGCGCTTTATTTCGCCCCCGCCGAGGCGGGGCTCTGGCAGGCCGGGTCGGACTGGCTCGGCTGGGATGCCGCCAGCGGCCGTCCGACCGGCCAGCCTGCCATCGCCGGGCTCGCGGTCGCCACCGCGGCCCCGCGCAAATACGGCTTTCACGCCACGCTCAAGGCCCCGTTCCGGCTGGCCGAAGGGGTGACGCCCCGCGATCTGCACGCGGCCCTGGCCGCGCTGGCGGGCCAGCTTGCCCCGGTGCCCCTGCCCGGCCTTGCGGTGACCCGGCTGGGGCGGTTCCTTGCGCTTTGCCCGCAGCCCCAGCCCGAGGCGCTGACCCGCCTTGCCGCAGAGGTCGTCACGGCCTTCGAGCCCTTCCGCGCGCCGCTGAGCGTCGCCGAGATCGCCCGGCGTCAGCCCGACCGGCTCAGCCCCCGGCAAGCCGAGCTTCTGCACGCCTTCGGCTATCCTTATGTGTTCGAAGAATTCCGCTTTCACCTGTCGCTGACCGGCGATCTGGCGCCCGAGGAACTGGCCCGGCTTGCCCCCCTTGCGCAGGCATTCTTTGCGCCGCATCTGGCCCGACCGGTGCAGATCGACCGGCTGTGCCTGTTCGGCGAGGATGAGGGCGGGCGGTTTCATCTGCTGGCGGCGCAGGCGCTGGCGGGCTGAAGCGCCGCGATCAGCGCGGCGATCCCCGCCTCGGGCGGCCCGTCATTGACGATCCGCACCGCCCCGATCCCCGGCGGCAAGGCCAGCGCGGCGCGGTCAAGCCGCCGGGCGATCTCGGCCCCGTCTTCGCGGCCGCGCCCGGCCAGCCGCGCCTGCAGCACGGCGGGCGCGGCGGTGATCTCGATCACCCGCAGCTGCGGGAAGGCCGCCAGACATTCGGGCAGCGCCGCGCGCGAGCCGTTGAAGATCACGTCACGCCCCGCGGCCAGCGGCGCCAGCTCGGCCGCCCGCAGGCCATAGCCCAGCCCATGCGCGAGCCAGGACAGCGCAAAGCCGCCACGGCCCCGCAGCGCGGCAAATTCGGCCGCCGACAGGCTTTCGAAATCCTCGCTTTCGGCGGGCGGCCGGGTGATCGTGCGCCGCGCCCGGTGGATCTCGGGCCGCGCCGCGATCAGCCCGGCGATCAGCCGGTCCTTGCCCGCGCCCGAGGGGCCGACGATGGCGAAAAGCCGCCCGGTCATGCGACCCTCGCGGGGGTGAAGGCGGTGACATCGACCAGCCGGTCGGCGACCTGCGCGCGCGCGGCTTCGTCGTGGAAGATGCCCAGAAGGGCTGCGCCGCGGGCCCTGGCCTCGCCGATCAGATCGAGCACCACGGCGCGGTTGAGCGCATCAAGCGAGGCGGTGGGCTCGTCGAGCAGCAGCACCGGGAACGGATGGGCAAAGCCGCGGGCGATGTTCACCCGCTGCTGCTCGCCGCCCGAAAAGGTGGTGGGCGAGAGCGACCAGAGCCGCTCGGGGATGTTGAGCCGGGTCAGCAGCTCTGCCGCCCGGGTCAGCGCCTGCGGCTCGGGCGTGCCCAGCGCCAGAAGCGGCTCGGCCACGACGCGCAGGGCGGGCACGCGCGGCAGGACGCGCAGGAACTGGCTGACATAGCCCAGCCGGTCGCGGCGCAGCGCGATGATCTGCCGGGCCGTCGCCGTGGTCAGATCGAGCCCCCCCACCCGCAGCCGCCCCGTCTCGGCGCGGTAATTGCCCCAGATCATCCGCATCAGCGTCGATTTCCCGCTGCCCGAAGCGCCGGTCAGCGCCACGCATTCCCCCGCCGCCACGCGCAGCGATGCCCCCGCCAGCACCGGCAGCACTGCCGCGCCCTGATTGTGCAAGGTGAAGCTTTTGCACAGATTTTCGATCTCGATCATCGGCTCAGACCTGCAGGACAGAGGAAACAAGAAGCTGCGTATAGGCCGCCTGCGGATCGTCGAGCACCTGATCGGTCAGCCCCGCCTCGATCACCCGGCCGTCCTTCATCACCATCAGCCGGTCGGCCAGAAGCCGCGCCACGGCCAGATCATGGGTGACGAGGATCACCGCCAGACCCATCTCGCGCACCAACTCCCGCAGCAGATCCAGAAGCCGCGCCTGCACCGAGACATCAAGCCCCCCGGTCGGCTCGTCCATCAGGACCAGCCGCGGCCCGGTCACCAGATTGCGCGCGATCTGCAGCCGCTGCTGCATGCCGCCCGAAAAGGCGCGCGGCCGGTCGTCGATCCGGGCGGGGTCGATCTCGACCCGGCCCAGCCAGTCGGTCGCGGTGGCCCGGATCGCGCCGTAATGCCGCGCGCCGACCGCCATCAGCCGCTCGCCGACATTCGCCCCCGCCGTCACCCCCATGCGCAGCCCGTCGCGCGGGTTCTGATGCACGAAAGCCCATTCGGTGCGCGCCAGATGCCGCCGCTCGGGTTCTGCCATTGCCCGCAGATCGCGGCCACGATAAAGGATCCGCCCGGTATCCGCCGCCAGATGCCCGGCCAGACAGCCGAGCAGTGTCGATTTCCCCGAGCCGCTTTCGCCGACGATCCCCAGAACCTCGCCGGGGTAAAGATCAAAGCCCACATCGGCACAGCCGATCCGCGCCCCCCAGGCCTTGCCCAGACCCTCGACCAGCAAAAGCGGCCCCGCTTCCGGCTCCGGCTTTTTCTTGGCCCAAATACGCCCTTGCGCGCTCTCCATCACGCGGCCCCCTCCGACAATCGCCCCAGATGCCCGGCCGCCCGCCGCCCGGCGCAGAAATCGGTGTCCGAGCAGCAAAACATCCGCCCGCCCGCATCATCGGTGATCACTTCGTCCAGATAGCTGGTCCCGGCGCCGCACAGATCGCAGGCGGCCTCGGCCTTCGTCGCCTCGAACGGGTGATCCTCGAAATCAAGGCTGACCACGCGGGTATAGGGCGGCAGCGCATGGATGCGGCATTCCCGCCCGGCGCCGAAAAGCTGGATCGCCGGGCAATCGCTCAGTTTCGGATTGTCGAATTTCGGGATCGGGCTGGGGTCCATCACATGACGCCCCTCGACCAGCACCGGATAGGCATAAGAGGTCGCAATCGCCCCGTGCCGCGCGATATCCTCGTATAATTTCACATGCATCAGCCCGTAATCGGCCAGGGCATGCATCCGCCGCGTCTCGGCCTCGCGCGGTTCCAGAAAGCGCAGCGGCTCGGGGATCGGCACCTGAAAGACCAGGATCTGATCCTCGCTCAGCGGGGCTTCCGGGATGCGGTGGCGGGTCTGGATCAGCGTGGCGTCTTGCGTATGCGTGGTCGTGGCCACCCCCGCCGTGCGCTCGAAGAAGCGGCGGATCGAAACCGCGTTCGTGGTGTCATCGGCGCCCTGGTCGATCACCTTCAGCACGTCCTCGGGGATCAGGCAGGCCGCCGTCACCTGCACGCCGCCGGTGCCCCAGCCATAGGGCATCGGCATTTCGCGCGAGGCAAAGGGCACCTGATAGCCCGGCACGGCCAAAGCCTTCAAAAGGGCGCGACGGATCATCCGCTTGGTTGCGGCGTCAAGATAGGCGAAGCTGTAGCCCTCAGACATGATGGCCCCCGGAACAAGGAACGGACGGATGTTGCACTGGATCTTTTTCGCGGTGGCGGGCGCGTTCCTCGTCGGATCGTTCCTGCGCACCAAGGCGGGCGGCGATCCTCCCGGAGAGGACAGAACCGCGCCGGGCAAAGACGAAGACTGAGGTCATTGCCCCGCCCCCCCGGCCTCGCGGCGCAGGCGCCGGATCAGTTCCAGTTCGGACTGGAAATCGACGTAATGGGGCAGCTTGATATGCTCCAGAAACCCCGTCGCCTGAATGTTGTCGCAATGGCTCAGCACGAATTCCGCATCCTGCGCCGGGGCGCCGGTGGGGTCTTCGCCCAGTTCCTCCCAGCGCAGGGCGCGGTCAACGAGGCTCATGGAAATCGCCTTGCGCTCGGACTGGCCGAAGACCAGCCCGTAGCCGCGGGTGAATTGCGCCGGCTCGGACTTCGAGCCGGTGAACTGGTTCACCGTCTCGCATTCGGTCAGCTCGACTTCGCCGATCTCGATGGTGAGCCCGAGTTCGGGGATCTCCAGCTCGACCGCGCAAAGGCCGATGCGCAATTCGCCGACAAAGGCATGGGTGCGCCCGTAGCCGCGCTGGGTGGAATAGGCGAGACCGAGCGTGAAGCCCTCGTCCGCCCGCGCCAGCGCCTGCAGCCGCAAGGCGCGCGACGCGGGCAGCTCGAGCGGTTCGCGCGTCAGATCGGCGGGCGTTTCGGCGCCCGCGGTCACGGGTTCCATCAGCCCGTCGCGGTCGAGAAGCCCCAGCACATGCGGGCAGGCCTCGTCCGGGGCGGGGGCGCGGGCGGCGGGCGGCACCTCCCCCTCGGCCAAAAGCGCGAAATCCAGCAGCCGATGCGTGTAATCGAAGGTCGGCCCCAGCAGCTGCCCGCCCGGCACATCCTTGAAAGTGGCGGAAATCCGGCGCGAAATCTGCATCGTCCCGGTGTCGACGGGCAGGCTTGCGCCAAAGCGCGGCAGCGTCGTGCGATAGGCGCGCAGCAGGAACACCGCCTCGATCAGATCGCCGCGGGCCTGCTTGATCGCCAAGGCCGCCAGCTCGCGGTCATAAAGCGAGCCCTCGGCCATCACCCGGTTCACCGCGAGCGTCATCTGTTCGGCGATCTGCGCCACCGACAGCTCGGGCACGGCCCGATCGCCGCGGCGCTCCTCGGCCAGCCAGGCATGGGCGGCATCGATCGCCCGCTCGCCGCCTTTGGTTGCCACATACATCAGAGCGCCTCCACCCGGGTCGAGCGCGGCAGCGCCGAAAGGTCTGCCCCCGCGCAGAAATAGCAATCGAATCCCAGCGGATAGCGGGTGCGATTGGCGACAAAGGGGGCGATGGCGGGCAGGGCCGCATCCTGATGCGTTGCGATCCCCGGGCCGCGCAGCCGGGCATTGGGCGGCGTCAGCGCCGCCATCTCGACGATCAGCGTCACCGAGCGGTCGGGGTAATCCGGCGTGCCGGGGCGAAAGCGATCCAGCGGCAGATCCGCCCAGGCGCCAAGGGCAAAGACGGCCTCCTCTGGGGCCGAGATCGGCGCGGCGCAGTGAAAGGCGATCCAGCCGCGCAGGGCTTGCGTGTCAAGGCCGGGGGCAAGGAAAAGCGGCGTCGTGTCATCGACGAGCGTCAGCAGAACCGCCCCGGCGGCGGGCGAGAGCGGCGCGGGCGGCAGGGCCCCGGGGATCCGCTTCACCCGGCCCGGCCGCGCCATCGCCTGCAGGCAGGCGCGGAAGGCATGGGCCGCGTCGCGCGCGGGATCGGCGAAACCGCCGGACAGGGTTTGCGGGTCCATGATCAATCCTCTCCCCGAACCAGCGTGAAAAACTCGACCCGGGTCGCGGCGGCCTTTTCGGCGCGCTCGCGGCGGCGGGCGGCTTCTTCGGCGCGCAGCGGCGCCAGAACTTCGGCCGCGATCCGCGCGGCTTCGGCGCCCTGCAACAGCGCATCCGCCACCGCCGCGCGGGTGGCGTGATCCTTGTCGCGGCCCTGCACGAAAGCCTGCCCCACCCGGCCATCGGCCAGCCGCAGCGCGCAGCGCGTCACCGTCATCTCGCCCAGATTGAAGGGCGCCCCCCCCGCCCCCATCCGCCCGCGCAGCATCACCGCGCCCAGTTCGGGCAGGCGAAGCCAGTCGAAAGGCGGCAGATCGGGCAGCAATTGCGCCAGGCGCGGACCGGAGGCACGGGCCAGAAGCCCCAGATGCGCCGCGCGGGTCGTGGTGGTTTCGGTCAGACCAGACATCTTGCGGATTTGTCCAGATTAATATACAACTAGACAAATATTGCGGCGCCGCCGCGGATTCGGCCAGTGAAGTTTCGATGACAAGACGTGATCCGGTCTGGGCGGCGATTGCCGCGATCCTGCGCGCCGAGATCGGCTCGGGCGCCTGTCCCCCCGGGGCGAAGCTGCCGACCGAGGCGGCGCTGTCGGCGCGGTTCGGGGTGAACCGCCACACCGTCCGCCATGCTTTGGCCGCGCTCGCCGCCGAGGGGCTGGTGGTGTCGCGCCGCGGCGCGGGGGTGTTTGTGGCCCTGAGCCCGCGCGCCGATTACGCGCTGGGCCGCCGGGTGCGGTTTCAGGAAAACGTGCTGGCCTCGGGGCGCACGCCCTCGCGCCGGGTCTTGCGGCTGGAAACCCGCCCGGCCGAGCCCGCCGAGGCGGCGGCGCTGGGCGTTGACAGGGTGCATCTTTACGAGGGGCTCTCGCTGGCCGATGGCACCGTGCTGGCGCAGTTCCGATCCGCCTTTCCGGCCGACCGTTTCCCCGATCTGCCCGCGGCGCTGGCGCGGCTTGGCTCGGTCACCGCGGCGCTGGCCGAGATGGGCGTGGCCGATTACACCCGCGCCGCGACGCGGATCACCGCCAAGATCGCGCGCGGCCCCCGAGCCGGGCTGATGCACCTGCCCGAGGGCGCGCCGCTTTTGCGCACGGAAGCCGTCAATGTCGATGCCGCGGGGGTGCCCGTCGAATACGGGCTGACCTGGTTTGCGGGCGATCGCGTCGCGCTGACCGTCGCGCCCGAGGGGGGGGCTCAGCCGGGCAAACCCTCGTAACGGTCCAGGAAGTCCTCGGCCGGAAGGGCGCGGAAATCGGCAAGCCGCGCCCGCAGCGTGGCGTGATCCCAGTCCCACCAGGCCAGCGCCAGCAGCCGTTCGGCCACGGTCTCGGAAAACCGCATCCGCAAGGGCACGGCGGGGCAGCCCGCGACGATCAGGAAGGGGGGCACGTCCTTCGTCACCACCGCGCCCGAGGCGACGATGGCGCCGATGCCCACCGTCACCTCGGGCTTGATGATGGCGCCATGCCCGATCCAGCAATCGGCGCCAAGGGTGATGCGGCGCCCGGCCCGCTGCGCGAAAAAGGCGGCGTCATCAGCCACATCGTCCCAATAATAATGCGACCGATAGAGGAAATGATGCTGCGCGGCGTTGCGGAACGGATGGTCGGTCGGACCGATCCTTGTCATCGCGGCGATATTGGCGAATTTCCCCACCGTCGTGTTCGCGATATCGGCAAAGCGGTCGCAATAGCTGTAATCGCCCATCTCGACATGGATCAGCCGCGATCCGCGGCCGACCTCGACCCAACCGCCGAAGCTGGCGTTGACGATCTCGCAATCGGGTGCGATCCGCGGTGTCACGGGATGCAGTTTCGGCATGATCTACCCCTTGATGAAACGGGCCCGCAACCAGGCCGACAGGCTGTCCATCGCCATCACCATCACGATGATCAGGACGATGTAATAGCTGACCTCTTCCCAGTCCTTCTGGGTCTGGATCGCCTGGGTCAGCAACAACCCGATGCCGCCGCCGACCAGCGCGCCGATGACGGTGGCCGAACGGGTGTTGCTTTCCAGATAGTAAAGCACCTGGGACAGGATCACCGGCGCCACCTGCGGCACCACCCCGAAACGCGCCTGAGCCACCGCATCGGCGCCCGTCGCGGCGATCCCCTCGCGCTGCTTTTCGTCAATGTTTTCCAAGGCCTCCGAGAAGGTCTTGCCAAAGGTGCCGGTGTCGGTCAGCAAGATCGCCAGCGCGCCCGTCAGCGGCCCCGGCCCGAAGGCGCGGCTCAGGATCACCGTCCAGATCAGCCCGTCGATGCCGCGGAACAGATCGAAGATCCGCCGCAGGCCAAGCCGGATCAGCCGCCCCGGCGCGAAATTCGACGCCGCCAGAAAGGCCAGCGGAAAGGCGATCAGCGCCGCCCCGAAGGTGCCCAGGAAGGCCATCAGCACCGTCTCGCCCAGCGCCCAGACGACATCGCCATGCCGCCACATCCGGTTTTGCCAGATGTCGGCGGCCATCGCCGCCAGATTGGACCGCTCCGGTTCCAGCCGCGGCTGCCACAGCGCCAAAGCGGCCAGCTCGGCGGCGCTTTTGCCATGGAACGGGCTTTGCAGATCGAAGAAGAACAGCTCCCATCCGGGTTCGTAGCGCAGGGTTTCGGTGCGCGCGGGCGTCATCGAGAACCGCCACCACGGGCCGCGAAGATCGACCCGCGTCGCCGAAGCCGAGAGCCAGTCCGGGCGTGCCGCGCCCTCGGGCAGGGTGACGGCGATCCGCCGCCCCTCGCGGTTGACGCGGATCAGCCCGAACCCGGCGCGTTCGATCAGCGCGCCCTGCGCGACATAGGTGATGCGGGACCCGTCGGGCAGGGCAATCCGCGGCTCGGCGCCGTCCTGCACCCAGTCGGGAAACTGCCCGGGGGCATAGCGGCCCTTGGCCTCGCCCTCGATCGCGACCTCCAGCCCGGGCCTGCGACGATCAAGCGTCACATGGGTCTTGAAGCTCCAGAAATCGCCCAGCAGCACGGCGGCATTTTCCGGCCGCATCCGCGCCGCGATCCCGGGCAGATCGAAGCTGAAGAAGATCGTCGTGAGATAAAGGAGCAGCGCGACCGGCGCGGCCAGCAGCAGGGCACGACGGCGTGCAAGGCGGCGGGAGATCTCGGTGCGGGCCAGCAAAAGCGCGGGCGTCGGGGCAAGCGCGGTCATGCGGCGTGGCCCCCCTGCACCAGACGCGCGCGGGCGCGGTCGGACAGATGATCGACCAGAACGATGGTCAGGAACAGCAGCGCGAAGATCGCCACCACCTGATCGTAGCGCCCCTGCCCCCATTGCAGCGTCGTGCGCAGATCATAGCCGATGCCGCCCGCGCCGACGAAACCGAGGATCGCCGAGGCGCGGATGTTGATTTCAAAGCGCAAAAGCGCATAGGAGGACCAGTTCGGCGCCACCTGCGGCGCGACGGCGAACCAGATCCGCGCCAGCCATCCGGCCCCGACCGAGGCCAGCCCCTCGACCGGTTTCAGATCGGCATTCTCGGCAACCTCGGAGAACAGCTTGCCCAGCGCCCCCGCGGTATGGAGCGTGATCGCGATCATCGCGGGCACCGGGCCGCCGCCCAGAAGGAAGATCAGGACCAGCGCGATGACGATTTCGGGCATCGCCCGCATCACATCCATCCCGCGCCGGATCGGCACGACAAGCCAGGGCAGCGGCGCCAGCGCGCGGGCCGACAGCACCGCCAGCACCGCGGCGATCAGCCCGCCCAAAAGTGTGGAGACCGCGGCGATGTTCAGCGTCTCGATCAGCGAGGGCAGATACTGGCGCAGATAGCCGGGCAGATTGCGCCAGTCGCGCGCCGCCTCGGACAGGATTTCGATCGGAAAATCAAGAATATGCGCGATGCCATCGAGAAAGCCGCCGGCGTTGCGGGCATCGGCCGTGCGCCATCCCGACGCCATCAGCACAATGAACAGCACCAGCAGCAGGCCGCCATAGACCCGGCGCCTGCGCACCAGCGCCAGATACTCGGCCGTGGGAGAGAGCGCGGCAGCGGACATGAAACACCCTGTGTTCGGGAAATGGGACGGGGGCCGGAGCCCCCGCCCGCGCTTGCTGAAAGCTTTGGGTGCTGAAATCAGTTCCCCTGCGTCGCACGCCGGGTTTCGACGATGATGTCGTAGAAATCGGCGGTGATCGGCGCGAAGCCCGCGGTGTCGCCCGCCGCGACGCCATAGGCGCAGTCCTTGTCGCGGGCGTGCAGGCCCTTGACCAGCTCGACCATCTTCGCCTTGACCTCCTCGGGCAGGGCGTGGCGCAGCACCACCGGGCCTTCCGGGATCGGCTTCGATTTCCAGATTTCCACAAGGTCGTTCATGTTCACCAGCCCCGCATCGACCGCCTTGCGCAGCGCGCCCGAGTTGTAGCCGTCTTCCCAGTTGCCCTGGCCATCGGCCCAGGTCACGCCCGCGTCGATGTCGCCATTCACCACCGCGACGATGGTCTGCTCATGCCCGCCGGTGAATTTCACCGTCTTGAAATAGCCCGAGGCGCCATCGGCCAGATCGGCGCGGGTGATCGCGGGGTGGGTTTTCGGGATCTCGACCGAGGGGATCAGATAGCCCGAGGTCGAATTCGGATCGCCAAAGCCGAAGACCTTGCCCTTGGCGTCCTCCAGCTTGGCGATGCCGCTGTCTTTCCGGGCGATGCCGATCGAATGATAGGTGAAGGACCCGTCCAGATTGGTCTTCACCAGCGCCACATCGACCGCTTTCGGGTCGGTCAGATAGACCTTGGCATAGGCCGAGGCGCCCAGCCAGGCCATGTCGATGGTGCCGCCCAGAAGCCCCTGCACCACGCCGTCATAATCGGCGGGGGCAAACAGCTTCACCGGCACGCCCAGCGTGTCTTCGGCATATTTGCGCAGGCATTCGTTCGAATTCAGCCGGTCTTGCGCGTTCTCACCGCCCAGAAGGCCGATGTTGAACTGGGTGAGGCCCTCGGCATGGGCAGCCCCCGCAATCAGGGTCGTGGCAGCCAGAACGGCGGGAAGGATCTTCATGGTCGTCTCCGGTTGAACCCGGCCACCCCGGCCGGGAAAGGGTCAGGCGCCCAGCATCGCGCTGGCGTAATCGGCATCGGCGCGGGCATCGGCGGGGATCGCGGTCGAGGTCGCGGCCTCGTTGAAACTGGCGTCGGCGCCATAGATCTCGCGCGCGATGCCGGTCGACAGCTGGTCGGGGCGGCCGTCAAAGACGACGCGGCCGTCGCGCATGCCGATCACCCGGTCGCAATAGCGCCGCGCGGTATCCAGCGTGTGCAGATTGGCGATCACCATCCGGCCGTCCTCGGTCTGGATGCGCTTGAGCGTGTCCATGACGATCTGCGCATTCATCGGATCAAGGCTGGCGATCGGCTCGTCGGCGAGGATGATCGCGGGATCCTGCATCAGCGCCCGGGCGATGGCGACGCGCTGCTGCTGGCCGCCCGAGAGCGCCTCGGCGCGTTTGGCGGCCTGATCGGCGATGCCAAGCCGGTCAAGGATCGCCAGCGCCCGGGTGATCTCGGCCTCGGACCACAGATCGAAGATCGCCGCCAGCACCGGGCGACGGCCAAGCAGCCCGTGCAGCACGTTCGAGGCGACATCGCGGCGCGGCACCAGGTTGAATTGCTGGAACACCATGGCGCAGCGGCTTTGCCAGGCGCGTTTCTCGGCCCCCCGCAGCGTCGCGACATTGCGGCCCTGAAACAGGATCTCGCCCGCGCTGACATCGGTCAGCCGGTTGATCATCCGCAACAGCGTCGATTTCCCCGCGCCCGAGCGGCCGATGATGCCGACAAAGCCCGGACGGTCAAAGCGCAGCGACACGTTGTCGACCGCGCAGCGGCCCGCGAAATCCCGTGTCAGGTGTCGCAATTCCAGCATCTGTGCCCCCGGATCCAGCGTCGCGCCCTTCTCGCCTGCCCGGGCAACAGGGCGATGGCAGTTTGTTAAAGCTTCGGTAACGACATTCCCCCAACGACGCCTGCCGGGGCCGGGCAAAGGCAAACCCCCGGGCCTTGCGGTCCGGGGGGCGCCTGTCGTCGGGTTTTCGGGGGGGTTATTCGACCTTGCCGATCGACCAGAAGAGCGTCTCGCCCGAGCTGTCGTCAACGCCGTCATTGTCGGTGACGACGAAGCCTTCGCCCGCCGCGTCGATGGCGAAACCTTCCACTTTGTCAAGGATATAGCCGTTCCAGGCCGCCAGATCGGGCAGCAGGTCGCGCACCAGCTCCTTGCGCACCACCGGCAGCGGGCCGCCCAGAGCCGCGGGTTTCAGATCGGCCAGCGCGACGCGGTAAAGCCGCTTCACCGCCGCGGTGTCGGCCAGCTGGTTGTCGCGCTCGATCAGATAGGCGAAATCGCCGTGCAGGGTGATTTCCGAGAGCCCGACCCAGCCGCCTTCGGGCGCGGCCTCAAGCGGATACTGCACCGCGCCCCATGTTTCGGCCTCAAGATCATAGGCGACCAGCTTCACCGTCCCCTTGGGATCGTCTTTCCAGGGCCGCTGCACCGCGAGCCAGAGCCTGTCGCCCGCCAGCGCGATCCCTTCGAAGCCGAAACGGGTTTCGGCAGCGGCAAGCTCCGGCGGCAGGCCGATCTGCTGATCGATCGCCCCCGTCTCGTCCACATGCACGATGCCATGCGGGATCATCTTGTCCGTGCGCCCCTCGGTCGCCAGCCAGAAGCCGCCCTTGCCATCGCTGGCCAGCCCCTCGATATCCATCAGCTGCGCCGGATCGCCGCCCCGCGTGACCGTCAGCGCCGCGGTGATCCGCGCCGGTTTTTGCGTCGCATCAAGGGAATAGATCGTCGGCGCGGCCGAGAGGAAACTGTCCGAAGCGGCGAAAAGATGCCCGGGTTTCGCCGGATCGGCGCTCAGCGCCGAAAGCGCCGCCCAGCCGATCAAGGGCTCGGTGCCCGCGCTGGTCAGCGTCGGATAGGCGGCCGGGCCGTCCGAGAGCGCGTAAAGCATCACATGCGCCGGGGCGAGCCCGTCTTCGCGCAGATCGACCTCGTTCGCCGTCGCCAGAAGCCCGCGGGCCGGGATCGCCACCAGACCTTCGGGGCTGATCCCCGAGGGCAGGATCTGCAAGAGTTTCGGCGCCGCCAGATCGGCCAGATCATAGACCGCCACCAGCGAGGCCCGTTCGGCGGCAACGAAAAGCAGCTTGCGACCGTCGAACTCCGCCACCTCGACCGATTCGATCTCGACGCCCTTCTTGTTGCGCTTGTCGGGGTAATGGCCCAGCGCCGCCATCTCGCGCTCGAGGCTCGCCCCGGCTTCAAAGACGACGGTGCCGTCCTTCTTCCAGATCGTGAAGCCGCGCGAGCCGCCCTTCCAGTCGCCCTCGTTCGCGGTGACGAAATGATCGGTGTCGATCCATTTCACCGCATCGGGTTCGCGCGCGACCCCCTCTTTCTTGCCGGTGAAATCGAGCTTGCCGTCCTTCTTCGTGTCGATGCCCGCCAGATCGACGCTGCCCGCGGAAAAATGCGTGGCGAGCTTGCCATCGGCGCCGATCACCACGATTTCGTTGTTTTCCTGCAGCGTCACCACGATTTCGCCCGCGGTGTTGACCGAGACGAATTCGGGCTCGGGATCGTCGCCTGCCACCGCCGCAAGCCCGGTCAGCTCGATCTTTTGCAACCCGCCGCAATCGACCGCGCCCTTGGCCAGCGGCAGTTTCACCAGATAGCCCGCGGGCGCCTGCGGCAGATCGCCCTCGTTCACCTCCTCGTCGCGCTCGTTCTCGATCGCGACGGCCAGGAAGCTGCCCCCCGGGTCCTTGGCGACGGAATCGGGCTGCCCGCCCAGATCACATTCCGCCACGATCTTTTGCGTGGCCAGATCCACCGTCACCAGCTTGCCCGAGGGCCTGGCCTTGCTTTCCGAGGTGTTCACCCCGGCAAAGGCCAGATCGCCCAGCACCACCGTCGTCGTCGGCTCGCCGCCCATCGCCACCGTGCCCAGCGGTTTCGGCGCCGCCGGATCGGCGATGTCGATCAGCCCCAGAACGCCCAGCGGGCTGTCGGAATAGATCAGTTTCCGCCCGTCCTCGGTCGCGGTGATGATCTCGGCCGAGGAGGGTTTGGCCGCCTCGGCACCGGTGGCATTGAGCGGCGTGGCAAAAGCGGAAATGCGGTTGAAGCTTTGTTCGGCATGGGCGGGAAAGGCCGTGGCAAGCGCCAGCGCCGAGGTCAGGCAAAGGCTGCGAAAGGTCATGGATCGGTCCTGTCAGGTTGCGTCGCCGGACCATCCCCGCGGCACGTGACGGGGCGGTGACAAAGCGATGACGGTTTCATGTGTGACGCCCGGATGAAGTTTTGATGACAACACGCCGGGTTGTTCAGACTTGCTCAACCCCTTGGCCCAACACTTGGGCGCGCAAGGCAAAACAGGTGCGGCATGGCAGATTTTCGGGCTTATCTTGGCGGAATCGGGGTGCAGGTGGGGCTCTGCGCCGGGCTTTTCGCGCTGCTTCTGGCGGTGCTGGGCTGGACCTCGCATCAGGGGCTGTCGCGGTTTCAGGCGCAGACCCGCGCCATGGCCGAGGATCGGCTGCCCGATCTGCGCGCCACCAGCACGCTCGTGGCGCAGATCTCGGCCTTGCCGCAGGGATTCGCGCAGCTGTTGCAGGCGCCCGACACGGCCGCGGTCAGCGCCGCCCATGCCGCGCTGGCGGCCCGGATCGAGCGCTTCGCCGCAACCCCCGAGGCGGCGGCGGTGCCCGGGCTTGGCGCCCATTTCACCGGGCTGCAGGCGCGTCTTGCGGCGCTGACCGGGGCGCTTGCGGACCGGATGGCGGCCGAGGCGGCACTGGCGCAGGCATTGAAGGACATCGATTCGGTGCTGGCGACGGTGGTGACCGGCTTCAACGCCTATGAGCCGAAGGACGTGATCCGGCTGCGCACGGAAATCATCCGCATCCTGACCGAAACCGATCCGGCGGCCTTTGGCCCGCGCGGGCGGAAATTCGCCGAAGCGGCGGAAAAGGTCGCGCGCTCGGTGCCCGAGGCCAAGGCCGCGGGCCGCGCCCGGCTACTGGATCTGGCCGGCCCCGAAAGCGGGCTTGTCGCGCTGCGCCAGAACGTGCTGCGGGCCGGGGCCGAGGCCTCGGGCCGGGCCGAAGAGGCGTTGGCCGCGACCGAGGACATCACCACCGAGGTCACCGCAGCCGGTCTGGCGGTGATTGATTCGGCGGCCGCCGACATCGGGCGGCTGGACGGTGACGCCGAGCGCACGAACCGCGCCTTCAGTCTGGTGCTGGCGGGGGCGGTCGCGGTGCTCGTCGGGGTCGTGCTGGCGCTGCGGGCGCTGATCGTGCAGCCGTTGCGCCGTCTGACCGCGCGCACCCGCGGCCTGGCTGCGGGCGATCTGGGGGTGCTGGACGACATGCGGCGGCGCGGCGGCGAGATCGGCGCCCTGCAGGCGGCGCTGCTGATCTTTCGCGACATGCTCGCGCAGAATGCGCGTCTGGCCGAGGCGGCGCAGCAGGCCGCCGCCGAGCGGGAGGCCGACCACCGGGCGCAGATCGCGCGCGAACGCGCGGCCGAACGCGCCGAGGCCGCAAGGGCCGAGGAACGCCGCGCCGCCGAAGCCGAGGCCGAGGCCGCGCGCCGCGCGCTGGAAGCGGCAGCGGCAGAGGAGCGCGCGGCGCAGCTGGCCGAGCAGAGCCAGATCGTCGCCGCGCTGGAAACCGGGTTGCACCGGCTCGCCGCGGGGGATCTGACCGCGCGGATCGAGACCCCCTTTCCGCCGCATTCCGAAAGCCTGCGCGCCAATTTCAACGCCGCGCTGGATGCGCTTGCAGCGCTGGTGCGGACGATCCGGGACAGCACCGACGGGATCCTCTCCACCTCGGCGGCGCTCGACCGCGGCGCCGAGGAGATGTCGGCACAGGCCGCCCGGGCCGCCGCCTCGCTGGAAGAGACCGCGGCGGCGATGACCGAACTGGCGGGATCGTCGCGCACCGGGGCGGCGCGGGCGGCGGAAACCGCACAAAGCGCCGAACGGATGCGCGCCGACATCCAGACCGCGCAGGCGACGGTGAACCGGGTGGTCGAAGCGATGGGGCGGATCACTGCCTCGTCGGATGCGATCGCGCGGATCATCTCGGTGATCGACGACATTTCCTTCCAGACCAACCTTCTGGCGCTGAATGCGGGCGTCGAGGCGGCGCGGGCGGGCGAGGCCGGGCGCGGCTTTGCCGTCGTCGCCTCGGAGGTGCGCGATCTGGCGCAGCGCACCACCGCGGCCGCCGCCGAGATCGGCGGGCTGATCACCGAGGCCCGCAGCAAGGTCGGCGAGGGCGAAACCCTGGTCGGCGAGGCCGACCGCGGCCTTGCCGGCGCCGTCGCGGTGATCGAGGCGATCGTCGGCCATGTGCAGGATCTGGCGCAGCTCAGCCGCGAGCAATCGGCCAGCATCGGCGAGGTGACGGCGGCGACCGAGGTGCTGGATCTGGCGACGCAGAAAAGCGCCGAAGGGGTGGAGCGCAAGGCGCATTCGGGCCGCGATCTTCTGGCGGCCGCGCAAAGCCTGTCGCAGGCGATCGCGCGGTTCGATCTGGGATCGGGGGTCGCGCCCGCGGCGCCCTCGCGCGCCGCCTGACCGGCCAAGACCCTGCCGCGCGGCACCGGCCCCGATCGGGAAAGGGGGCCCTGCCCCCCTCTTTCTTCGGGAAGTTCCCCCCCCCCGGGATATTTGGCCCAAGGTGAAAGCCGCGCCCCGGGTTCATTTCCCCTTGGCGGAAATATCCCGGGGGGAGTCCCGCAGGGGTACCACAGCGCCCCCCCTCTTCGGGCGGACCGAGACAGCCGAAGGCCCCCGGTTCCGGTCCGGCACCCCTAGGTCAGAGTTTCGACAGGAAGTCGTCGACTTCCTTCTTCGCCGCCTCCTTGGTGCGGCCGTATTTCTGCTGCACGAGCCCCTCCAGACGCTCGCGCTCGCCCGCGATCTCCTCGATCTCGTCATCGGTCAGATCGCCCCATTTGGCGCGCACCGCGCCCTTGATCTCTTTCCACTTGCCTTCGATGATGTCCGTGTTCATGGCGGTCTCCTCTCGGTTGGAAGCGCGCGGCCCTTTCGCCGCACCCGACTTTCCAACGTCGCAAGGCCGCTTTCGGTTCCCGCAGCAGTTTTTCATCGAACCGTGCATTTTCCACTTGCAGCCCCCGGCGCGATTTCATAAATCCCCCCTCACCGAAAGGCAGCGCGGGCGTAGCTCAGGGGTAGAGCATAACCTTGCCAAGGTTAGGGTCGTGAGTTCGAATCTCATCGCCCGCTCCAATCGGAACCCGGTCGCAAGACCACACCTCAGGCCGCAAGGCCATCGCCAAGGATGCGGGCGTAGCTCAGGGGTAGAGCATAACCTTGCCAAGGTTAGGGTCGTGAGTTCGAATCTCATCGCCCGCTCCAGACGAAGAACCCTCCCCTCGGGGAGGGTTTCGTCTTTTCGGCTTCCGGCTTAACATCCGCCCCTGCCCGCCCTATAAGGCCCTGAAACCAAGAGGAGCAGCCGATGCGGACAGCCACGATCCATCGCAAGACCGCCGAGACCGAAATCTCGGTGACGGTGAACCTTGACGGCACCGGGGTGTACCGGAATGCCACCGGCGTCGGCTTTTTCGATCACATGCTGGATCAGCTCTCGCGGCATGCGCTGATCGACCTCGAGGTGACGGCCAGGGGCGATCTGCATATCGACGATCACCACACGGTCGAGGATACCGGCATCGCGCTCGGCCAGGCGCTGGCTGCGGCCTTGGGCGACAAGCGCGGCATCCGGCGCTACGGGCATTTCGTTCTGGCGATGGATGATGCGCAGGTCGCTTGCGCGCTCGATCTGTCGGCGCGGCCGTTTCTGGTCTGGAATTGCGACCTGCCGACGCAGAAGATCGGCACGTTTGACACTGAACTCGTGCGCGAATTCTTTCAGGCGCTTTCGACCCATGGCGGGATCACCCTGCATGTCGACCGCGTGCATGGGGTGAACAGCCACCACATCGCCGAGGCCGCCTTCAAGGCGGTCGCCCGCGCGCTGCGGATGGCGGTCGAGCCCGATGCGCGGATGGCGGGGATCCTGCCCTCGACGAAAGGGGCGCTGTGATGAGCCTGACGGTTCTGGTCGATTACGATTCTGGCAACCTGCATTCGGCGCAAAAGGCCTTTGAGCGCATGGCGCGCGAGGCCGGGCATGGCACGGTCGTCGTCACCTCCGAGCCCGATGTGGTGGCGCGTGCCGACCGGATCGTGCTGCCGGGCGACGGGGCCTTTCCGTCCTGCCGCGCGGCGCTGATCCGCCACAGCGGGCTGTTCGAGGCGGTGGACGAGGCCGTCACCCGCCGCGCCGTGCCCTTCATGGGGATCTGCATCGGCATGCAGATGCTGGCGACGCGCGGGCTGGAATTCGAGCCGACGCCGGGCTTTGGCTGGATCGGCGGCGAGGTGGTGCGGATCACCCCCGCGGAGGCCACGCTGAAGGTGCCGCATATGGGCTGGAACGATCTGGTTCTGGATCACGCCCATCCGGTGCTCGACGGCATCGCGACGGGCGATCACGCCTATTTCGTGCATTCCTATCATTTCGTCGTGGCAGACCCCGCGCATCGGCTGGCGCATGCCGATTATGCGGGCGCGATCACCGCGATCGTCGGGCGCGACAATATCGTCGGCACGCAGTTCCACCCGGAGAAATCGCAGCGCACCGGGCTGCGGATCATCTCGAATTTCCTGAACTGGAAGCCGTGAGAGGATTTCGCCTCGGCTTTCGCCGAGGCGACCCGGCGCTCCCGCACCCCCGAGGTATTTAGGGCAAGATGAGAGCGGGGCGGGATCGGTTTATTTCGCCTCGAAGGCGCAGCCGGTCTGGAAGCCGAGCTTGCCCAGCACCATCGCGGCGGGGCAGAAGCCGGTGAAGGCGGACTGGATCAGGTTCACGCCGATGAAGACGGTGAACCACAGGAACCAGGCCGACACGGTCCAGGTCAGCAAAACGCTGAGCAGAACCATGATCCCGGCAAAGACAAGAACGGCGCGGTCAAGGGTCATCGGAAGCCTCCGGTTGCGGATGTCATCACCCCTCAGATAGCATCACCGCCCTACAAATTCAAGTTCTCGAATGTTTCAACGCTTGACCTTGCCGCGCGGCGGCGCAACTGAAGGGCAAAGGAGAGCGCCATGGCCAGCACCAGTTTCATCGTCGAGGGAATGCATTGCGGCGCCTGCACCGGGCGGGTGGAGCGGGCGTTGCAGGCCGAAGCGGGGGTGACGCTGGCCGCCGCCAATCTGATGGCGCGCTCGGTCCGGGTCGAGTTCGAGGCCCCGGCGCGGGCGGAAACCCTGGCCGAGGCGCTGGCGCGGGCGGGCTATCCGATTGCCGAGGCCGAGACCTGTCTGGGCTTCGACGCCCCCCCCCCGGCGGACAGGGTCGTGTCCGCGCTGCAGGCGACGCCCGGGGTGCTCTCGGTCCTGCTTTTGCCCGAGGGCAGCGCCCGCGTCACCTATGCGCAGGGCACGGTGGCGCCTTCGGAACTGCTGCGGCGGCTCGACGCCATCGACGTGCCGGCCCGGGTGATCCGCGCGACGGCCGCCCCGGCCCCGGTGGCCGAGCGGCAGGCGGCCGAGGCGGCGCGGCTGAAACGTCAGGTCCTGCTGTCGGCGCTGCTGACCGCGCCGGTCTTCTTTCTGGCGATGGGGCCGCATCTTTACCCGCCGCTGCATCATCTTCTGGCCCGCCTGATCGGCGAGGACGGGATGCAGGCGGTGCAATTCGTCTTCACCACGCTGGTTCTGGCCTTTCCGGGCCGGGTCTTCCTGCGTCTGGGCCTGCCTGCGCTGTTCCGCCTTGCGCCCGAGATGAACTCGCTTGTGGCGCTGGGGGCGCTTGCCGCCTGGGGGTATTCGGCGCTGGTCGTGCTGGTGCCGCAGATCCTGCCGCCCGGCACGGTCGATGTCTATTTCGAGGCGGCGGCGGTGATCGTGACGCTGATCCTTTTGGGCCGCTGGCTTGAGGCGCGGGCAAAGGGGCAGGCGGGCGAAGCGATCTCGCGGCTTGTGGCGCTGCGTCCGGCGACGGCGCGGGTGCAGCGGCCGGAGGGCACCATCGAGCTGCCGGTCGAGGAACTTGCCCCCGGCGATCTGGTAGACCTGGCCCCGGGCGGGCGGGTGGCGGTGGATGGGATCATCACCGAAGGCCATGGATTTGTTGACGAAAGCATGCTGACGGGCGAGCCGGTCCCGGTCGGGAAAGCCCCCGGCCAGCCGGTCACCGGCGGCACGGTGAACGGCACTTCGGCGCTGGTCTTCCGCGTTACCGCGACCGGGGCGGATACGGTTCTGTCGCGCATCATCGCGCTGGTCGAGGCGGCGCAGGGGCAGAAACTGCCGGTGCAGGCGCTGGTCGACCGTGTCACCCGGGTTTTCGTGCCGGTGGTGATGGCGCTGTCGACCCTGACCTTCGCGGTCTGGGTCGCGCTGGGGCAAGGGCTGGCGCCCGCGCTCGTCGCGGCGATTTCGGTGATGATCATCGCCTGCCCCTGCGCGATGGGGCTGGCGACGCCGGTCTCGATCCTGGTCGGCACCGGGCGGGGGGCGGAGCTGGGCCTTCTCTTCCGGCGCGGCGATGCGCTGCAACGGCTGGCCGAGGTGCGCACGCTTGCCTTTGACAAGACCGGCACCCTGACCGAGGGGCGTCCGGCGCTGACCGATCTTTTCGTCCTTCCGGGCCAGACCGAGGCCGAGATTTTGCGCCTGGCCGCCGGGGCCGAGGCGCGGTCCGAACACCCGCTGGCCCGCGCCGTGGTGCAGGCGGCCGAGGCGGCGGGGATCGCCCCCGCCCGCGCCCGCAAGGTGATCGCCACCCCGGGCCGCGGCCTGTCGGCCGAGGTCGAGGGACGTCCGATCCTTTTGGGCAATGCCGCGGCCCTCGTCGAGGCCGGGATCGACCCCGCCCCGCTGCAGCCCACGGCCGAAGTCTTTGCGCAGGATGGGAAAACCCCGGTTCTGGTGGCGCTGGATGGTGCTCCGGTTGCCGTTCTGGCGCTGGCCGATCCGCCGAAAGCCCATGCCACTGACGCCGTCGCGGCACTGACGCGCGCGGGCGTCGCGGTGGCGATGATTTCGGGCGATGTCGCGGCGACGGCCGAGGCGGTCGGGCGGCAGCTGGGCATTTCGCGCGTCATCGCGGGGGTGCTGCCCGCGGGCAAGGTCGCGGCGCTGGAGGAGATGAAACGCGCGGGCGCGGTGGCCTTCGTCGGCGATGGCATCAACGACGCCCCTGCCCTTGCGGCGGCCGATGTCGGCCTTGCGCTGGGGTCGGGCACCGATGTCGCGATCGAGGCGGCCGAGGTGGTGATCGTCGGCGCCGATCCGCGCGGGGCGGTCCGTGCGGTTGCGCTCTCCAAAGCCGTGATGCGCAACATCCGGCAAAACCTGTTCTGGGCTTTCGCCTATAACGCCGCGCTGATCCCGGTCGCGATGGGCGTGCTGGTGCCCTTTGGCGGGCCCGGCCTGTCGCCGATGCTGGCCGCGGCGGCGATGTCGCTGTCGTCGGTTTTCGTCGTCACCAATGCGCTGCGTCTGCGCCGCGCCGCCGCCTGAGCATCGGCAAAACGCCGCCCATTGTCGCCCGGGCGCGGAAAATTCCTTTGCCGCAGGGATCACGCCTCGGTATCACGGCTGAAACGAACCCGTGAGCGACTGGAGGCCACATGCTGTCCCGCCGATCCCTGCTGCTGAGCTTTGGTGCCGCCCTGGCGCTTTCGGCTTGTGGTACGGGCCGTCAATCGTCGAAAAACCCGCCCGATGGCCTGCTGAAACCCGGCGAAAGCCCCGCGATGCGCGCCAAGATCAACCGCTGGGCCGATCATTACGACGTGCCGCGCAGTCTGGTGCACCGGATCGTGCAGCGCGAAAGCGGCTACAATCCGGGCGCCCGCAACGGCCCCTATTACGGGCTGATGCAGATCCATCCGCGCACCGCGGGGACGATGGGCTTTGACGGCTCGGCCGCGGATCTGCTCGATGCGGATACGAACCTGAAATACGGGGTGAAATACCTGCGCGGCGCCTGGATGTGTGCCGATGGCAGCGAAAGCCGCGCCGTGACCTGGTATGCCAAGGGCTATTACTACGAAGCCAAGCGCCGCGGCATTCTGGAAGAGGTCGGGCTGGCCTGAGACCCGCCACCGCAGATCAAACGCCCCGCCGGACCCTGTCCCGCGGGGTTTTTCGTTCAATCCTGCGCCCGCAGCACCTGCGCCGGACGCACCGAAAGCGGGCGTGCCGCAAAGAGCAGCCCCGCGATCAGCACCGCCGCCATGCCGCCCAGCACGATCTCCCCGGCCGAAACCGGATCAAAGCGGAAGGTCGCCTCCATCACGAAGCGCAGCACCGCCCAACCGGCCAGCGCCCCCACCGCCACCGCAATCGCCCCCGAGGCCGCGCCCAGGATCAGCGCCCGCAGCGCAAAGGACCGCAAGATCAGCCCGCGCGTCGCGCCAAGGGTCTTGAGCAGCGCCGCTTCCCGCGCCCGGGCTTCCTCACCCGCGGCGGCCGCGCCCAGAAGCACGGTGAAGCCGGTCAGCAGCGTGACCGAGGCCGCCAGCGCCACCGCCCGCGCGATCGCGGCCAGCGCGTCGCTGACCCGCCCCATCGCCTCGCGCACGGGGATGGCGGTCACGGTCGGAAACTCTTTCGAGAGCGCGCGCAGGATCGGCGCCTCCTCGGCGGGGGGGGCGTAGATCGTCGCCAGTTCGGTATGCGGCGCCCCCGCCAGCGCATTGGGCGAAAAGGTCAGCACGAAGCCGATCCCCATGGTGGAAAAATCGACATCGCGGAACGAGGCGATTTCGGCCTCGATATCCCGCCCCAGAATGTTCACCGTCAGCCGGTCGCCCAGCTTCAGCCCCAGTTCCGCGGCCTCCTTGGCCGAGACGGAGACGAGCGGCGGGCCGGCGTAATCCTTGGGCCACCACTGCCCCGCGGTCAGCTTTTCACGCGGGGTTTCGGCAAAAGTCACGCCGCGGTCGCCGCGCAAGACCCAATGCTCGCCCGCGACCTTGCGCGCGTCTTCGCCGTTGATCTTCGTCAGGATGCCGCGCAGCATCGGCACGGTATCGACGCGCGAGACACCGGCGAACTCCTGCATCCTTTCCACCAGCGCCGGGCGGTCCGGCGGGGGAATGTCCATCAGGAAGAAGGCAGGCGCCAGTTTCGGCAGGTCTTTCGCAATGGCGCCGCGCAGCCCGCTTTCGACCTGACCGACCGCGGCCAGAACCGAAAGCCCAAGGCCCAGCGCCAGAATGACCGCCACAGCCTCGGATCGCGGCGCGCCGATGGCCGCCAGCGCCGCATGCAGCGCCGGAAACCGGGCGCTTTGCGGCCCAAGGCGGCGGGCCAGACGGCGGATGCCCGCCGCGGCGAAGGCCAGCGCCAGAAGCGCCCCCGCCACACCGCCCAAAGTGCCCAGCGTCAGCGCGGGCAGGCCCGAAAACGCCACCGCCGCGCCCAGAAGCGCCGCCGTCAGCGCGCCGATCAGCGCCAGCATCCCCCAGCCCGGCAGGCCGCGCCGCGCCCTCTGCGCCTCGCGGTAGAGCGTGGCGGCGCGCAGTTCGGAGAGCTGCGCCAGCGGCCAAAGCGCAAAGATCGCCGCCGTCAGCGTGCCATAGATCGCGGCCTCGAGCAGCGGCCGGGCGGCAAGCGTCACCGTGACCGGCACCGGCATGGCGGCGGCAATCGGGCCCTGCGCCGCCAGAACCAGCGCCGCGGCCAGCGCAAGCCCCGCCAGCACGCCAAGCACCGTCAGCGCGGCCAGCTGGATCAGAAACGCGCCCCGGATCGTCGCCCCCGAGGCGCCGAGCGCCCGCAGCGTGGCAATCGTCGCCGCCTTGCGCGCAATCCAGGCCTGCACGGTGGCAAAGATGCCGACGCCCCCCACCGCCAGCCCGGCGAGCCCCACCAGCACGAGGAAAGAGCCGAGCCGGTCGGTAAACCGTTCGACCGCGGGGGCGGCGCGGCGCGCATCGCTCCAGCGCATCCCCGCGCCGTCAAAGCGCTTTTGCGCCGCGGATTTGAGCGCGGGCAGGCTTTGCCCCTCGGGCAGGGTCAGGCGGTATTGCGTTTCGTAAAGCGAGCCGGGGGCCAGAAGCGGCGTGCGCTCCAGCGCCGAAAGCGCCACCACCGAGCGCGCGCCAAAGGCCATGCCCGCCCCGCCCGCATCGGGTTCGGTCATGAGCCGCGCCATCAGCACGAAGTCCTGCCCGCCCAGCCGGAAGCGATCCCCGGGCTTCAGCGCCAGCCGGTCGGCCAGCACCGGATCAAGGAAAGCCCCCGGCAGACCGCCCTGCCCCGCCAGCGCGGCCACGCCGACCGGCGGATCGAGCACCACCTGCCCGACCAGCGGCCAGTTTTCATCGACGCCCTTGAGCTGCGTCAGCGCGGTTTCCGCGCCGTCGCCCGTCGTCGCCATCGAGCGCAGATCGACCACCTCCGAGACCCGGGCGGCCTGAGAGACGATCCAATCGCGCTCGGGCGCGGTCGCGCGGCGATAGGTGAATTCCAGCTGCGCCTGCCCGCCCAGCAGCACCGCGCCCTGATCGGACAGCCCGGCCCGGATCGCCTCGCGCACAAGGCCGACGGCGGCGATGGCGGCCACGCCCAGCATCAGGCACAGAAGAAAGATCCGAAACCCCTTGATCCCGCTGCGCAATTCCGCACGGGCGATGGTGACCGCCAGCCTCATGCCAGCCGCCCGTCGGCCAGACGCACCAGACGGCTGCAGCGCGCGGCCAGATCCGGCGCATGGGTGACCAGCACCAGCGTCGCCCCGGTTTCCGCCTGCAGGGTGAAGAGAAGCTCGATGATCGCGGCGCCATTCGCGGCATCCAGATTGCCCGTGGGTTCATCGGCCAGCAGGATCGCCGGGCGCGGCGCGACGGCGCGGGCCAGCGCCACGCGCTGCTGCTCGCCCCCCGACATTTCCGACGGATAATGGTTGCGCCGATGGCCAAGCCCGACCCGGGCCAGTTCCGCCTCGGCGCGGGGCAGCGCATCCCTGGCCCCGGCGATCTGCAAGGGCAGCGCCACGTTTTCCAGCGCCGTCATCGTGGGGACCAGATGGAAAGACTGAAACACGATCCCCATGTTGCCGCGACGAAAGCGGGCCAGATCATCCTCGCCCAGCGCGGTCAGATCGCGGCCCAAGGCCAGAACCTGCCCGCCCGTGGCGCGTTCAAGCCCGCCCATCAGCATCAGAAGCGACGACTTGCCCGACCCGGACGGCCCCACCAGCCCCACGCTTTCGCCGCGCAGGATATCCAGCGTGATCGCATGCAGGATCTCGACGGGACCGGCATTTCCGGCCAAGGTCAGTCGCGCGTCGGCAAGGGAGAGAACGATGTCGGTCATCTGGGCCTGTCTGCAAAGGGGATCAACCGGATATGGGGTGCGGCGGCGGCTGGGCAAGGCGGCGCTTGCGGGGATTTTCGCGCTGGGCATCGGCGGGGGGGCCGCGGCCGAGCCGGTGACGCTTCTGGCCGTGGGCGACAGCCTGACCCAGGGGTACGGGCTGGACCCGGATCAGGGGCTGGTGCCGCAGCTGCAGGGCTGGTTGCGGACGCGGGGCGCCGAGGTGACGGTGATCAATGCGGGCGTGTCGGGGGACACGACATCGGGCGGGCGGGCGCGGCTGGGCTGGTCTTTGACGCCCGAGATCGATGCGGTGATGATCGCGCTTGGCGGCAATGACATGCTGCGCGGCCAGCCCCCCGCGCAGGCGCGCGCGAACCTTGATGCGATGCTCTCCGAGGTGACGGCACGGGATCTGCCGGTGGCGCTGGTCGGTCTGAAGGCGCCCGGCAATTACGGCCCGGACTGGCAGGCCGGTTACGATGCGATCTGGCCGGAGCTGGGGGCGAAATACGGTGCGGTGGTGGTGCCCGATCTGCTGGCGCCGATCGCCGCCAAGACGCCGGAGGCGCGCGCGGCCGAGGGGCTGATGCAGGCCGACAACATCCATCCCTCGGCCAGGGGGGTGGGGCTGGTCGTCGACGCCTTGGGGCCGAAAGTGCTGGAGCTGCTGGAGCGGGTGAAGCCTGCGCCCTGACTTTCGGGGAAAGGGCGTATTTGGGCCAAGAAAAAGTCAGCGGTTTCGGTCAAGCCCGATCAGCAGCGCGGCGCCAAGGAGGGACAGGGCCGCGCCCAGAAAGGCGGCAAGGCCATAGCCGCCAAGGCCGGTGCCAAGGGCGAAGCAGGTGGCGGAAAAGGCATCGCCCGCCAGTTTTTGCAGCGCCATCAGCGAGGCGCCCGCGCCCGGGCGCTCGGCCATCAGATCCTGCAGATAGGCCATGGGTTGCGTCAGCACGATGGCGCCGCCGATCGCGCCTGACAGCGTCAGCGCCCAGACGGCGGGGGTCTCGGCCAGAAGCGGGATGCCCGCCAGATGGACGGCGTAGAGAAATGTGCCCAGCGCGATCAGATGGGTGCGCTTGACCCTGGTCGCAACAAAGGGCAGCGCCAGCATGAAGGGCACCTCGAGCCCGGCCATGATCCCCGCATAAAGCGCGGTGTCAGAGGCGCCGCGAAAGGGAATGCCCGCAAAGACCAGCCCGACGACGACCATGTAAAGCATCACCGCGCCGTTGATCGTGCCAAGGGCCAGAACCCGGATCAGCACGCGGGGATGGGCGATTTCGGTCAGCGCCTCGCGGAACGAAAGGCCAGAAGGGATGTCTTCCCAATGGGTTGCGCCGTCGCGGGGCCAAAGCCATGCGGTCAGCCCCAGCATCAGCGCCGCCAGCACCAGGCAGACCGGATAGATCGCGGTGAGCGGCGTCGTGCCCTGAAACACCACCGACCAGATCGGCAGCACCACGACCCAGGGCAGCGCGAAAAGCGCGCGCAGGGTGGAAAGGACGGCGGGCCGGTCGGCCTCGGGCTGGGTGGTGGCGGCCAGACGGGCCAGCGCGAAGATCTGCCCGAAGATGGCGCTTGAGATCGGCAGCAACAGCGCATGCGCCAGCACGAAGGCGGGGGTGGCGGGGGCCAGCGCCATCAGCGCCGTGCCCAGCGTCAGCGCCGTCACCGTCGTCAGCGCGATGGCGCGGCGGTTGGCGCGCTGATCAGCGAGGATGCCGAAACCGACCGAGGTGGCGACGGCGACCAGCGAGGCCAGGATCAGCAGCGCCGAAAAGGCGTGATCGGAAAGGCCGAAGACCTTGACCGCAAGCGAGGACACATAGGGCGCGATCGTCGCCGCATGGGCGCCGAACAGGACCAGAAGGCAGGCGGCCAGCATCAGGGTGCGGTCGCGCAGGATCGGGCGGAAGGGGGCGGCAAGGGACATGGGGGCCTGATGCGCCTGGCAGAGGCGATTCTCAACCCCCTAAGGCAGCACCTTGCCGGGGTTGAGGATGCCCTTGGGGTCCAGCGCCGCCTTGATCGCGGCCATCATCTGCAGGGCCACCGGGTCCTTGTGCGCCGCCATCGTCGCGCGCTTCGAAATCCCCACTCCGTGTTCGGCACTGAAACTGCCGCCCAGGGCGACCGCCTCGGTGCTGACCCGGGCCCGGATCGCCTGCGCCAGCACGGGATCGGGGCGCGAGGGGTAGGCGGTGTAATGGATGTTGCCATCGCCCAGATGCGCGATCACCAATTCCTCGGCGCCGGGGTCGAGCTCGGCCAGCGCAGGCGTCATCCGGGCCAGAAAGTTCTCAAGCCGGTCCAGCGGCAGGGCGATGTCGCAATCGACGATATCGGGCGTGGTGAAGGTGATCTCGGCCGCCGATTCGCGCATCTCCCACAGCTTGCGGCGCTGGCTGGCGGATTGGGCAATCACCGCCTCGGCGATCTGCCCCGCCTCCATCGCCGCGCCAAGCAGGGCTTCCAGCGCGGCACCGGGATCGGCGCCGGGCACGGTGGTCGCGGTCTCGATCAGCAGATTGACCGGGCGGGGCGCATAGGGACAGGCCAGCGCCGGTTTCAGCCGGGAAAGCCGCGCCATGTAACGATCGGGCATGAATTCGAAGGCCTCGACCGCGCCGCCCGTGCCGGATTGCACGGTGTTGAGCAGCGCGAGCGCCTCGGACAGGCTGTCAAGCCCGACCAGCGCCGTCGCATAGGCCCCGGGCGCGGGCACCAGTTTCAGCACGGCAGCGGTGATGACGCCAAGCGTCCCCTCGGCCCCGATGATCAGATCGCGCAGATCGTAGCCGGTGTTGTCCTTGTGCAGGCCCGTCAGCCCGTGCCAGATCCGGCCATCGGCCAGAACCACTTCGAGCCCCAGACACAGGGCCCGGGCCGAGCCGTAGCGCAGCACGTTCGAGCCGCCCGCATTGGTCGAGAGAAATCCCCCCACCATCGCCGAGCCCTTGGCGCCGAAACTCAGCGGAAAGGCCAGCCCCTGCGCGGCGGCAAGATCCTGCAAGGTTTCCAGAACCACCCCGGCCTCGGCCACCACCGTCCGCGCGGCGGGGTTCAGATCGCGGATGCGGTTCATGCGGGAGAGCGAGAGCATCAGCGCACCGGGCGCGAAGGTGCCCCCGTTCAGCCCGGTATTGCCGCCAAGGGGCACGACCGGCGTGCCGGTCTGATGCGCCAGACGCAGGACCGCGGCCACCTCCTCGGTGGTGCCGGGGCGGACGACGGCCAGCGGTTCCCAGACATAATGCCCGGTCCATTCGCGGCCATAGGCCAAAGCTTCGGCCCCGCGCAGAACCTGCGCAGGGCCGAGAAGATCGCTCAGTCGGTCAAGAAGATCCATCGGATCCCCCGGCTCAGGCCGCGCTTTCGCGTATTTGCACCAAGAAGAAACGGCATTGGTTTCTTCTTGGCCCAAATACGCCCTTCGCGCGGGCGCGGCAGGCTTACCGCCAGCAGAAGAAATCCGCGGGCGCCTTGGCCAGCAATTGTTTCGCCAGCTCCGCCCCCAGCGCCACGCCATCGGCGGCCGGGCCGCGGATCTCGCCGGTGATCGTCTCGGAGCCATCGGGACGCAGGATCTCGCCGCGCAGCCAGATCTGATCGCCTTCCAGCACCGAAAGACCGCCGATCGGGGTCTCGCAGGAGCCGTCGAGCGTCAGCAGGAAGCTGCGTTCGCAGGCCAGCCGCAGGCCCGAAGGCGCGTGATGGATCGCATCGAGCAGCATCTTGGCCCGGGTGTCGGCCTCGCGGCGTTCGATCCCGATGCAGCCCTGCGCCACGGCGGGCAGCATGTCCTCGGGCTCGATCGCGGATTTCGCCACTTCGGACATGCCCAGACGGTTCAGACCGGCCAGCGCAAGGAAGGTGGCATCGGCCACGCCTTCGCCCAGTTTCTTCATCCGCGTCTGCACGTTGCCGCGGAATTCGACCATCTTCAGATCGGGGCGACGCGCGGCAAGCTGGGCGCGACGGCGCAAGCTGGAGGTGCCCACCACCGCGCCCTCGGGCAGCTCGGCGAGCGAATTGTATTTCATCGAAACGAAGGCGTCGCGGGTGTCTTCGCGCGGCAGGTAGCAATCGAGGATCAGCCCCTCGGGCTGAAGCGTCGGCATGTCCTTCATCGAATGCACGGCGATGTCGATCGAGCCCGCCAGCATCGCCTCTTCGATTTCCTTGGTGAAAAGGCCCTTGCCCCCCACCTCTTTCAAAGGCTTGTCGGCGGCGATCAGCGCCGCATTGTCGCCCGAGGTCTTGATCACGACGATCTCGAAGGCCTCTTCGGGCAGATCGAACGCGGCCATGAGCCGCGAGCGGGTCTCAAAGGCTTGCGCGAGCGCCAGAGGGCTGCCGCGGGTGCCGATCTTCAGCGGGGCGTTGGGCGAGGGCATCTGTTCCATGCGCTTGGCATAACCGCGTCAGATTGCCCGCGCAAGCTTTACAAGTGTCAACAGTGCTTGACATTCAGCCGCAGGGGACGCTGTTAAGGGGCAAGAAGGAGGCCCTCCAAATGACCGACAAGACGATCCTGCGCGCCCTCAAGGGCGAAGTTCTTCCCACGCCGCCGGTGTGGCTGATGCGGCAGGCGGGCCGCTACCTGCCGGAATACCGCGCCACCCGCGCGCAGGCGGGCGATTTCCTCAGCCTGTGCTACACGCCGGACCTTGCTGCCGAAGTGACGCTGCAGCCGATCCGCCGTTATGGGTTCGACGCCGCGATCCTTTTCGCCGACATCCTGCTTTTGCCGCAGGCGCTTGGCCTTGATCTGTGGTTTGAAACCGGGGAAGGGCCGCGGATGTCCACCGTGACCTCGATGGAGGGCGTCAAGGGCCTCAAGGGCAAGGACGACATCCACGACAAGCTCGCCCCGGTCTATGAGACCTGCAAGATCCTGTCGCGCGAGCTGCCGAAGGAAACCACTTTCATCGGCTTTGCGGGCATGCCCTGGACCGTGGCCACCTACATGATCGCGGGCCGCGGCTCCAAGGATCAGGCGGCGGCGCACAAGTTCAAGGACACCGACCGGGCGGCGTTTTCGGCGCTGATCGACGCGGTGACCGTGGCGACGATCGAATACCTGTCGAAACAGGTCGAGGCGGGCTGCGAAGTCGTCAAGCTGTTCGACAGCTGGGCCGGTTCGCTCAAGGGCCAGGATTTCGAGGATTTCGCGGTCGAACCCGCCCGCGTCATCACCGCCGAGATGAAGCGCCGCTTCCCCGGCCTGCCGGTCATCGCCTTCCCGCGCGAGGCGGGCCAGGGCTACATCGGTTTTGCCGAAAAGACCGGGGCGGATTGCGTCGCCATCGACAATTCGGTCTCGCCGGACTGGGCGGCGGAAAACGTGCAAAAGGGCAAGACCTGCGTGCAGGGCAACCTGGACCCGTCCTACATGGTGACCGGCGGCCAAGAGCTTGTGGAAGCGACGAAAAAGGTCGTCGCCGCGTTCAAGAACGGGCCGCATATCTTCAACCTCGGCCATGGCATCACGCCCGAGGCGAACCCGGACAATGTCACGCTCCTGATGGAAACCATCCGCAAGGGCTGAGCGCGCAAGGGCGTATTTGAACCAAGAAAAAGGGGGCCGCGAGGCCCCCTTTGCTTATCTGGCGCAGCGGTTCAGAAGCTGCGCGGTTTTTTCGGGCCGGGCTTGCCCGCGGGTTTCGCGCCGGGCTTGGCAAAGCTTTTCGCGCCGTATTTCGGCGCCGGTTTGCCCTCTTTCGCGGCGGCACCGTGGCCGCCTTCGCGGGCCCAGGGGGCGGCCTTGCGGGGTTTCGGCGCGGGCGCGTCGCCCGCAGGCTTGCGGGCCGGATGGGCCGGGCGCTCGGCGCGGTCGGATTTCTCGAAACGCTCGGTCTTTTCAAACCGCGGCGCGCGTTCGGCCCCCTCTTCGCGCGGCGGGCCCTTGCGATGCGGCTTCGGCGCCGGTTTGTCGCCATAGCTGCCGCGCGGGGCATAGGGTTTCTTCTCATAGGGCTTGCGATCGCCGGTCTTGCTCCAGCGGTCGGGCTTCGGCGCCGGACGGTCGAGGCCCTCGGGCATGCCCGGCAGGTTTTCGACCGTGCATTTGCCTTCCATCACCCGATCGGCGCCCAGACCCGCTTCGAAACGGTCGGCCATCGATTCATGGATCTGCACGAAGGTCTGATCCTGCATCACCCGGATCATCCCGATGTCGCGCCGGGTCAGATCGCCCGCGCGGCACAGCATCGGCAACAGCCATTTCGGGTCCACCCATTGGTCATGGCCCATCGAGAGCCGATACCAGCGCGCAGCCCCGAATTCCTCGCGCGCGCGGGGCTTCGGCCCCTCGCCCACGCTGACCGGGATCACATCCTCGGGCGCGGTGCGGGCGGCGCGGAAATGGCGCAGCACGGCGGCGGCGAGCTGCTTCGGCTCATGCGTTTCCAAAAGCCGGGCGATGGCGTCGAATTCCTCGGCCGTCGCGGGCTCGGTCAGCGCCGGTTCCGTCAGCAGACGTTCCTGATCGCGGGCCAGAATATCCTCGGGCGTCGGCGCCCCTTCCCAGGTCACCGAAACCTGCGCCTCGCGCAGAAGCCGCTCGGCCTTGGCGCGCACGTTCAGCGGCACGACAATGGCCGAAAGCCCCTTGCGCCCGGCCCGGCCGGTGCGGCCCGAACGGTGCAACAGCCCCTCGCGGTTCATCGGCAGATCGGCGTGAATCACCAGCTCCAGCCCCGGAAGGTCGATGCCGCGCGCGGCAACGTCGGTGGCGATGCAGACCCGCGCCCGGCCGTCGCGCATCATCTGCAGCGCGCGCGAGCGTTCGTCCTGCGTCAGCTCGCCCGAGAGCGCCACGACCGAGAAGCCCCGGTTCAGAAGCTTGCCGGTCAGATGCGTCACCGCCGCCCGGGTCGAGCAGAAGACGATGGCGCGTTCCGCCTCGTGCAGGCGCAGCAGGTTGACGATGGCATTTTCACGGTCAGAGCGGTCCACCAGCACGCCGCGATAGTCGATATCGGCATGGCTCTCGCGCGAGGACACGGTGGAAATCCGCTCCGCCTCGCGCTGGAAGGTCTGCGCCAGACGTTCGATCTCGCGCGGGACGGTCGCCGAAAACATCAGCGTCCGGCGCCCCTCGGGGGCGGATTCCAGAATGAATTCCAGATCTTCGCGAAAGCCCATGTCGAGCATCTCGTCGGCCTCGTCCAAGACGACGGCCGAGAGCGCCGACAGATCCAGCGCCCCGCGGCGGATGTGATCGCAGATCCGCCCGGGCGTGCCCACAACGATATGCGCGCCGCGTTCCAGCGCCCGACGTTCGGCCCGGGCATCCATGCCGCCGACGGCGCCGGTGATCACCGCCCCGGCCTTTTCGTAAAGCCAGCTCAGCTCGCGGCTGACCTGCACGGCCAATTCGCGCGTCGGCGCCACCACCAGCGCGCGCGGCAGATCCGGGTAAGGCGAGATGCCGTTTTCGCCCAGCAACTCGGCCGAGATCGCCAGCCCGAAGGCCACCGTCTTGCCCGACCCCGTCTGCGCCGAGACGAGGAGATCCCGTCCGGCCAGCTCGGGGCGCGTCACCGCGTCCTGAACGGGCGTCAGGGCATCATAGCCCCGCGCGGACAGAGCCTCGGCAAGCGCCGCGGGAAGATGGGGGAAGTCGGTCATATGGGGGGGCTTTCGCTACAATCAAAGCGAAGCCCATACGCCCAATCCGCCCGAAAGGAAAGCCCCGTTCTGCCGTCACGGCAAATATCGCCCGTTCACCCTGGTGCAAATATCCCGGGGGGGCGCAGCCGGGGGGGCAGCAGCCCCCTCTCCGGTTGCCTTTTTGCGCGCCGGGCGCAAGAATGCCGCAAACGGAGGGTTCCATGCGCAAGCTGATCGGGTTCGGTATTCTGGGCGTCGGTGTTCTGACCGGCTGCGGCACGCCGCAGGAACAATGCATCAACCGCGAAACCCGCGAGATCCGACATCTGCAGGACATGCTTGACGAGATCGAGGGCAATCTGGCGCGCGGCTATGCCTATGAGGATTACGACGTGCCGATGACGCGCTGGGAACAATGCGGCACCGACGTGATCCGGCGCGGCAATGGCACGGTGATCGAGAAACCGCGCATGTGCCTGGAAGATTACACCGTCACCCGCACCCGCGAAGTGGCGATCGATCCGGTCTCGGAACGGCGCAAGCGCGACGGGCTGCGCGACAAGATCGACGAGCTGACCCCCGCCGCCAATGCCGCGATCCGCGCCTGCAAGGCGGCCTATCCCGAGGAATAGGCCACCTCGCGCCAGCTGTCAGCGCCGCCGCCGCACCACCCGGCGCGCGGCGGTTTCGGGTGCGGGCTTTTCCGGTTTCGTCGCATGCGCGATCGGACGCTCGGCCCGGATCACCCGGAAGGCGCCGTCGCGGCCGCCGGGCGGGGTGAGCTCCTCGACCTCGTGGAAACAGTCGCGCAAGGCCGCCTCATAGGGCAGGTGCCGGTTCGCCACCATCCAGAGCGTCCCCGAGAGCGACAAGAGCCCCGCCGCGGCGCGGATGAAGGCCAGCCCCAGCCCCGGATCGGCGGCGCGGGAGGTGTGAAAGGGCGGGTTCATCACCACCGCCAGCGGCCGGGCGTCAAGCTTCACCCGGGTCGCATCGGCCCAGTGAAACCGCGCCCGCGGATCGGTCAGGTTGCGTTTGGCGCAGTCGAGCGCGGCATGTTCCGCCTCGACCAGATCGACCGCCTCCACCCCCTTGCGCGCCAGAACCTGCGCCGCAAGCCAGCCCCAGCCCGCGCCCAGATCGACCACCCTTGCGGGCAGCGTCTCGGGCAGGCAGGCGGCCAGCAGCGCCGAGCCGCGGTCGATGCCATCGGCCGAAAACACCCCGGGCAGCGTGGTGAAGCCGGGCGCGGGCTGCAGCGGCCGCGCCTCCCAGCCCGCCAGCGCCCCCGGCGCGGCGGCAAAGGACAGGATCTTGCCATGCGCCTTGGCGATCGGATCGGTGATCGGCACCAGCCCGCGCAGGTCTTTCAGCAGCGAGTCGATGCCGTCAGTCTTCAGCCCGTCCACCCAGATCGGCCCGCCCGGCACCACCCGCGCCGCCGCCTCGGCCAGCAGCGCCCGCGCCTCGGCCTTGGCGCGCGGCACGAAGACCACGGCGGCGGCAAAGCCGCGCTCCCCGGTCGCGGCGGCAACGGCAAAGCCGCGCGCGGCCAGCGCGTCGTGATCGGGCCGGAAGCCCTGCACCAGCTGCAGCCGGTCCTTTGGCAGATCGGAGAGGTCGGTCTCGGCGGTGGGACGGTAAACGACGATCCGCCCCTCGGGCGGCAAAGCTTCGGGCGCCTCAAGCGCCAGCGACAGACGGGGATGGCTCATCAGATCGGAGGGGTGCCCCCCTCACTCCTTTTCCATGGTGCATTGCAGCGGGTGCTGATGGCGGCGGGAAAAATCCATCACCTGCGAGACCTTGGTCTCGGCCACCTCGAAGGAATAGACGCCGACGACGGCCAGCCCCTTCTTGTGCACGGTCAGCATGATTTCGAAGGCCTGGGCATGGGTCATGCCGAAGAAGCGTTCCAGAATATGCACGACGAATTCCATCGGCGTGTAATCGTCGTTCAGCAGCATGACCTTGTACATCGGCGGCCGGGCCGTGCGCGGGGCGGTCTTGACCGCAAGTCCGGCCTCGCCCGCGCCATCCCCCTCGCCGTCTCCGGCGCGAGGGGCGCTGAGGTATAGGGGGTCAAGCACGGGCAGTCCTCCGCAGTGTCGAAAGGGTCGAATCGGTGTCAAATATCCATGATCGCAGGGAATCGTGGATCCGGGGTTCAATATAGGACCATGGCGCGGCAAGAAAAGCCAGTGCGGCGCATCTTGCCAACAGCGCACCCCGGCGTCAGTTTGGCCGCAAGGAGAGCCCCGATGACCCTGACCACGATCGGCTTTGACGCCGATGACACGCTTTGGCACAACGAGCGGTTCTTCCGCCTGACCCAGGCGCGGTTTCACGACCTGCTGGCCGATCACGCCGAGGTGGCGCAGCTGGAACAGCGCCTGCTCGCCGCCGAGCGTCGCAACGTCGGCGCCTATGGCTTTGGCGTCAAGGGCTTCACGCTGTCGATGATCGAGACCGCGATCGAGGTCAGCGCGGGCCGCGTCCCCGCCGCGGTGATCGGCGAGATCCTGGCCGCCGGGCGCGAGATGCTGGCGCATCCGATCGAGATCCTGCCCCATGCCCGCGAGGCGGTGGAGGCGCTGTCGGACCGCTACCGGCTGGTGCTGGTGACCAAGGGCGATCTGCTCGATCAGGAACGCAAGCTGGCGCAATCGGGCCTGGGCGATCTTTTCGACGCGGTCGAGATCGTCTCGGACAAGCGGCCCGAGACCTATCGCGCGGTCTTCGCGCGCCATGGCACCGGCGCGGATCAGGGGCTGATGGTGGGCAATTCGCTGAAATCCGACGTGCTGCCGATGCTCGAGGCGGGCGGCTGGGGCGTGCATGTGCCGCACGAGATGACCTGGGCGCTGGAACATGCTACCCCGCCCGCGGCGCATCCGCGCTTTGCGGCGCTGCCGGATCTGGGCGGGCTGGCGGGGCTTGTCGCCGCGATTGCGGCGGGCGCGGCGGGCTGATCCGCGACGGATCACCACAAGCTCTGGGCCGCGACCCGGCCGCCACCCCAACATGTTGACGAAATTCAGCCCTGCGTTGCACGAACGCCTCAGTTGAAGCCTTTGAATCTTCGTGGTTTTCAGCACCGGGAAGCCGTGCTAATCTTGCCGCCAAGCCCCAGACCACAACGGGGTACATAGAGGCAGTAAGGGCAGTTATCGTGACCAGGCTGACGCACTGGGGCCGTTCGGGGCTTTTGGCAATATTCTTGGCTGTTCTTCCGGTGGCGCTCTCGGCGGCACCGTTTGCAGCCTATGTGATGGACGCGCGCACCGGCGAGGTTCTTTACGAAAAGAACGCCGACACCCGGCTTCACCCGGCCTCTCTGACCAAGATGATGACGCTCTACATCGCCTTTCAGGCGATCGAATCGGGCGAGGCGAGCCTTGACACGATGGTCACGGTCTCGGCCAATGCGGCCGGTCAGGCGCCCTCGCGGCTGGGGCTGCGCACCGGACAAAAGATCGCCCTGCGCTATCTGATCCGCGGCGCGGCGATCAAATCGGCCAACGATGCTGCCGCGGCGATCGGCGATTTCCTCGAGGGCGACGAGGCGCATTTCGCGGCGCGGATGAACCGCACCGCCAAGGCGCTTGGCATGAAGAACACCACTTTCAAGAACGCCAACGGGCTGACGAAGGCGGGGCATCTGTCGACCGCGCATGACATGTCGATCCTCGGCCGCCACCTGCTTTACGATTTTCCCCAGTATTACAACCTGTTCTCGCGCCGGACCGCGGATGCGGGCATCGCCCATGTGGCCAATACCAACCGCCGCTTTCTGGACGCCTACGACGGCGCCGACGGCATCAAGACCGGCTATACCGTGCCCGCGGGCTTCAACCTGACCGCCTCGGCGCAGCGCGGCAACAAGCGCATCATCGCGACGATCTTCGGCGGCACCTCGCCCGCGGCGCGCAACTCGAAGATGGCCGAGCTGATGGACCTGGGGTTTGAGCGCGCCCCCGGCAAGGTCAATGCGCAAAAGCCCGAGCCGCCGATGCTGATGGCCAATGCCGAAAGCGACATCGCCGGGCCGCAGGTCGAGGCCGCGCAGGAGGCCGAAGACGGCGACGAGGAGGCGGTGAAACTGGCCGCCGCCGCCGCCGGGGCCGCCACCGTCGCCGCCCGCGCCGCCGCCCCCGAGGCGCTTGAACTTGCAGGCCTGGCCCGCAGCCCGCGCCCGCAGGCCCGCCCGGCCACCGCCGCCGCGACGCCCGAACCGGAGGAAGCGCCGGTGCAGCTCGCCGCCGCCGCGCCCGAACCGGCCCCCGAAGCCGCGCCGCTGGAGCAGGTCACCGCGCCGCAACCCGAAACCCTGGCGATGATCGAGCCCGCCGACGAAACCGTCGAGGCACAGGGCGACACCGATCCTTCGGGTCCGGTCTTCATCCAGACCGCCACCGCGCAGCCCGAAACCCTGGCGCTTGGCGCCTCGGCGCAGGTGCCGCGCAATGACACGGTGATTCTCGCCGCGCTGACGCCCCCCGCGCCGATGCCCGAAGGCAAGCGCGAGGTCGTCGCCCGTGCCTCTTCCTCGGGCGGGCGCAACTGGGGCATCAGCCTGGGCAAATATCCGTCGCAATATGCCGCCGAACAGGTGCTGCTGAAAACCGCGCTGATGGAAAGCACGGCGCTGTCGCAGGGGCTGCGCAAGGTCGCGACCCGCAAATCGGGCTATGACGCGCTCTTTGTGGGCCTCAGCCGCGGCGACGCCGATCTGGCCTGCGCCCGTCTGGCCGCCCGCGCGGTCGATTGTTCGGTGATCGGGCCGTAACCACCCGCGACAAGAGCGTATTTTTGCCAAGAAGAAACCCGGATCCCTGAAAAGAGGTCCGGGTTTCTTCTTGGTGCAAATACGCCCCTTTCCGCGGGGTCAGCTTTTCGGGCGGTCGTCGTATTTGCCCGACAGGATCCGTTCGGCATCGCCCTTCGGGTCGTCATATTGCCGGGCGCGCAGCGACCACAGGAAGGCGACAAGGCCGAAACCGCCCAGAAACAGCGAGATCGGGATCAGATAGGTCAGGACCGACATCTTGGGCTCCGTTCGGGCTATTTCAGCCGCATCGAGTTCAGCGACACTGTAATCGACGAGGTCGACATCGCCAAGGCCGCCGCAAGGGGCGTGGCAAGGCCCACCAGCGCCAGCGGCACGGCGACGACGTTATAGGCGGCGGAGATCACGAAATTCTCCTTGATGCGGCGCCGCGCCTGTCCGGCGATGCGCAGGGCGTCGCCCACCGGCGCCAGATCGGCGCCCAGAAGCACGATGTCCGAGGCCGTGCGCGCGGCATCGAGCGCCGAGGCGGGCGAGATCGAGACATGCGCCGCAGCGAGCGCCGCGGTGTCGTTGAGCCCGTCGCCCACCATCAGCACGCGCCGCCCCTGCCCCATCAGATCGGCGACCAGCGCGGCCTTTTCCGCGGGCAGCGCGCCCGAATGCCATTCGGTGATGCCAAGCTTGCCCGCCAGCGCCGAAACCGCCGTCTCGACATCGCCCGAGACCATCAGCACCCGCTTGCCCTGCGCGGTCAGAAGCGCCACCGCCTCGGCCGCGCCCAGACGCAGGTGATCCGAAAAGCGGAAGGTGACCGGCTCGGCCGCGCCCAGACGCAGATGCGTGGCGGTGCTGTCGCAGGGCGCGGCGCCGACCCAGTCGGCCCGGCCCAGCCGCAGCGCAAGCGCCCCCAGCCGCCCCTCGATGCCGAAGCCGGGCACCTCGCGCAGATCATCGAGCACGACGGGGCGGATGTCCCGCGCCTCGGCCGCGGCCACCAGCGCCCGCGCCAGCGGATGCGAGGAGGCCTGCGCCAGCGCCGCCGCAACGGAGAGAGTTTCCTCCTCGATCGTGTCGAGCCCTTCCAGAACCGGCGCCCCCATCGTCAGCGTGCCGGTCTTGTCGAAAACCACCGTGTCCACCTCGGCCAGACGTTCCAGCGCGGTGCCGTCCTTGATCAGAAGCCCCTTGCGGAACAGCTTGCCCGACGCCGCGGTGATCACCGCAGGCACGGCCAGCCCCAGCGCGCAGGGACAGGTGATGATCAGCACGGCGGCCGAGATGTTGACGGCAAAGCGCAGATCGCCGCCCGTGGCCCACATCCAGTAGCCGAAGGCCGAGAAAGAGAGCGCATGCACCAACGGCGAATAGGCCCGCGCGGCGCGTTCGGCCAGGGTCGTGTAACGGGTCTTGGCGCTTTCGGCCATCGCCACCAGATCCGCCATCCGGTGCAGCGAGCTGTCCTTGCCCGCCGCGGTGACGCGCAGCGTCAAAGGCCCGGTCAGGTTCACCTCGCCCGCCGAGAGCATCGTGCCCGGGCCCACATAGACCGGCAGGGTTTCCCCGGTCAGAAGCGAGCGGTCGGTTTCCGAGGTGCCCGAAGTCACCTCGCCATCGGCCGGGATGCGGCCGCCCGGGCGCACCCGGATCAGATCGCCCGGCTTCAGATCGGCCACCGGCACGATCGTCTCGACGCCCTCGCGCAGAAGATGCGCGCGCGGCACTTCCAGCGCTGCCAGTTCCTCGGCCGCCGAGCGCGCCACGGCGCGGGTGCGGTAGTCAAGGTAGCGGCCGACTAGCAGGAAGAAGGACAGCATCACCGCCGCGTCGAAATAGGCGTGATGGCCATGGTGCATCGTCTCGAAGATCGAGATCGAGGAGGCGAGGATCAGCGCCAGCGAGATCGGCACATCCATGTTGACGCGGCCGTGTTTCAGCCCGCCCCAGGCCGAGGCGAAGAAGGGCTGGCCGACGAAGACCACGGTCGGCAGCGCGATGGCGGCGGAAATCCAGTGGAACATGTCGCGCGTCGCGGCCTCGGCGCCCGACCAGACCGCGATCGACAGAAGCATGATGTTCATCATCGCGAAACCGGCGACGCCGATCCGCATCAGAAGATCCCGGCCGCGCTTGTCGGTTTCCGTGGCCGAGAGCATGCCGGGGTCAAGTTCATAGGCCTCGTAGCCGATTTTGGCCAGCGCCTCGACCAGCGTCTCGGCGCTGACCCCCGCCTCGGCATCGACCGAAACGCGTTTCAGCGTCAGGTTCACCCGCGCCGAGCGCACACCGGGCTGCGCCTCCATCTCGCGTTCGACATCGGTGATGCAGACCGCGCAATGGGCGGTGGGCAGCGAGAGCATGATCCGCGCCCCCTTGATATCGCCCGATTTCGCCAGATCCTCGGCCGAGGGGGCGGCCAGGCAGGCCGGGCAGGCGGAAGCGGAGAGGTGATCTTCGGTGACCCCCGCAGGGGGGGCCACCGACGCAAGGGGGGCAGCGGTCATTGGGCTCAGCCTTCGACGAAGAAATCGAGGCGCTGCCGGAACAGCACCCCGTCCGCGGATGTGGCAGAAAGGTGGATCAGCCAGGCCCCGGGGGCAAGGCTGAGGGGCGCGGAATAAACGCCGTCGGTCCGGGTCATCTGCGGGGTCCGGTCCTCGGCCGCCATGGTGGTGCGGCCGACCAGAACCTCGAGCTGGCCCAGCGGCGCGGGTTGCCCCGCCCGGTCGCGGATGTCGAGGCTCAGCACGCCATCCGCATAGGCGGGCTTGACCGTCCAGCCCAGCCGCTCCTGCGCGGCGCGGTCGGCATCGAAGGTCTGCGAGGCGACATAGGAATTCGCCACTTCAAGCCCCGGGAAGGTCTTCACCGCCTGCACCGCCATCGTCACGTTGACGGCGATGATCAGCCCGAAGAAGGCCACGAACATCAGCAGGACCTTGCGGCCGGTCAGCGGTTTCGCCATTTCACTTGCCCTTGCCGTTGAAGACGGTATCGGCGGAATCCGACACCGGCTCGTCCTCGCCGACCTGTTCGACCCAGATCATGATCTCGGTGCGCTTCGCCCCGGCAAGATCCGACGCGGGTCCAGCATCGAGATAAAGGCGCTGGTTGTAAAGCTGGTCGGCGGGCACGGTGACGGTGTCGCCCTCGACCCCTTCCAGCGTCAGTTTCAGCGCCTGGGTTTCCTCGTAATCCGCCGTCGTCGCCGAGATCCGGAAGGTTTCTTCCGACCCGTGCTTGTTGCGGATGCGCAGCGTGTAGATGTTGCGGATCGTGCCGTCCGATTGCGTCACGAACAGCGGATCACGGCTGGGCGTGACGTTGAAGTCCAGCGGCGAGCGCAGGAACAGCCCCACCACCAGCGCGATGCCGAAGCCCGACCAGAGCGTGAAATACAGCAGCGTGCGCGGACGCAGCACGTGTTTCCAGATGTTCGTGACCTTGTTGCCGGCGCGTTCGTTCGTTTCGTCCTTCAGCGCCATGTAGCCCACCAGACCGCGCGGCTTGCCGATCTTGTCCATCATCTCGTTGCAGGCGTCGATGCACAGCCCGCAGGTGATGCATTCGAGCTGCTGGCCGTTGCGGATGTCGATCCCCATCGGGCAGACGTTGACGCAGGCCATGCAATCGATGCAATCGCCCTGCCCCTCGGCCAGTTTCTCGTTCTTTTGCAGCTTGCCGCGGGGTTCGCCGCGCCATTCGCGATAGGCAATCGTGATCGTGTCCTCGTCCATCATCGCGGCCTGGATGCGCGGCCAGGGGCAGGCATAGATGCACATCTGTTCGCGGGCGAAACCGCCAAAGGCAAAGGTCGTCGCGGTGGCGATGGCGATGGTGGTGTAAGCGATCGGCGAGGCGTCGCCGGTGAGAAGATCGGAAAGCAGCGTCGGCGCATCGGTGAAATAGAACACCCATGCCCCCCCGGTGGCCAGACCGATGAACAGCCAAAGCCCCCATTTGATCAGCCGCTTGCGGATCTTCTCGGCATTCCAGGCCTGACGGTGCAGGCGGATGCGGTTGTTGCGGTCACCCTCGACCCAGCGTTCCACAAGGATGTAAAGATCGGTCCAGACCGTCTGCGGGCAGGCATAGCCGCACCAGACCCGGCCCAGCGCCGAGGTGAACAGAAAAAGGCCAAGCCCGGCCATGATCAGAAGGCCCGCGACGAAATAGAATTCATGCGGCCAGATCTCGAGCCCGAAGAAGAAGAAGCGCCGGTTGGCCAGATCGAGCAGAACCGCCTGATCGGGCAGCGCCGCGCCGCGGTCCCAGCGGATCCAGGGCAGGATGTAATAAATGCCCAGCATCAGCGCCATCAGCACCCATTTGAGCGAACGGAACTTGCCGGAAATGCGTCGGGGGAAAATCGGTTCACGCGCGAAATAAAGCGGCGCGTCGTCGGGACTTGGTTGATTGGCGCTCACGGGTGTCTCCGTTGGCTGGGCTCCGTCCTGATGGGATTGAACAGGAACGGGCCGGGTTTGCAACTGCACCTTAAAGCTATATTGCCGATGCAGCTTTTTGGACGTGCTTTCCCCGGATCGGGGCATTTCGGCCAGAACATGCGGCCCCCCGCCCTCTTGATCGGGCGGGCCGGGACGCAGATATGTTGAAACGCACCGACGCCCCAGGAAACGCGCGAACAGGACGGGGCGTCGGTGCTTCCCGGGGGGTCAGGCAACCCCCCGGGGATCCGTTTGGCTGTTACTGGCCACCGCCCAGGCTGTGGACATAAGAGGCCACGGCCCGGATCTGCGCTTCGCTCAGACGCGGTTTCGCGCCATCGGCCGCCCAGCTCCAGGACGGCATCACGCCGCCGCGGCCCAGCTGTATCGTGGTGGTGATCGTATTCGCATCGCCGCCATAAAGCCAGATCCCGTCGGTGAGGTTGGGCGCGCCCATCTCCACCATGCCCTTGGCGTCTTCGCCATGGCAGGACACGCAATTGTCGGCAAACACCTGCTGACCCGCGGTCGCCCGGGCTTCATCGGCCGGCTGCCCCGAGATCTTCAGGACATATTGCACGACGTCGTCGATCTGCGCCGGTTCAAGCAGCTCGTCGGTCAGATGCGCGGGCATGTTCGCGACCGGCAGCGTGTCCGGATCGAGCGGATCGCGGATGCCGTGCTTGATGTTGGTGTAGATCGTCTCGATCGAGCCGCCATGCAGCCAGTCGCCGTCCAGCAGGCTGGGGAAGCCGGTGTTGCCGCCCGCCCCCGCGCCGTGGCACTGCGCGCACCAGGTGCGGAACACCGCGGCGCCCGCGTTGCGGGTGTAGGTCACCAGTTCCGGATCGGCCGCGATCGCGGTCAGATCCGTCGCCACCAGCTTGTCTTCCACCGCCTTGTTCATCTCGGCGAATTTGGCGATGTCCTTTTCGACATCGGCCCGGGTCGAAGACCCGAGAATGCCCGGCGTCGCCCCCGAGGCGAAGATCGGCCAGGCCGGCATCGCGATCGAATAGGCCACACCCCAGACGATGGTGGCGTAGAAGGTCCACAGCCACCAGCGCGGCAGCGGCGTGTTCAGTTCCTCGATGCCATCCCACGAATGTCCCGTGGTCTGCACCTCTTTTTTGGTCGTCGGTTTTTTGCTCATCTCCACGCCTCCTTACCGCGTGGCGCCGTCGTCGTGTCCGGGGTCTCAGCCCTGGCCACGATCGGCGGGTTTGTCTTCATGGCGGAAAGGGATGTTCGCGATATCGTCGTGAACCCTGGACGATCCGGGCCGGAAGGCCCAGATAACGGCACCGATGAAGGTGAGCAAAAGCGCAAGCGCCGCCCAGCTGTCGGCGAATTCACGCAGGATATGATAGTCCATCCCCAGCTCCTTCAGCGACTTGCCACGGGTTGGAAGGTCGAGAAATCGACCATCGTGCCGAGCACCTGCAGATAGGCCACCAGCGCATCCATCTCCGTCAGGCCGGGTTTGCCATCGAAGTTGCGGATGTTGACCTTTTCACCGTAATTCGCCACCAGCGTGGCGCTGTCGGCGTTCGGATCCGCCTGGGCCACGAAGTCGGCCTTGGCGGCGGCGATCATCTCGGCGCTGTAGGGCACGCCCACAAGGGCGTCCGTGCTGACACGGTCCTCGATCCAGGTGCTGTCGAGCGGCACATTGGCCAGATAGCTGTAGCTGGGCATCACCGATTCCGGCACCACCGATTGCGGGTTCGACAGGTGTTCGACATGCCAGGCATCCGAGTAGCGGCCGCCGACGCGGGCAAGGTCGGGCCCCGTCCGCTTCGAGCCCCACTGGAACGGGTGGTCATACATCGATTCCGCCGCCAGGCTGTAATGGCCATAGCGTTCCACCTCGTCGCGCATCGGCCGGATCATCTGCGAATGGCAGACATAGCAGCCCTCGCGGATGTAGATGTCCCGCCCGGTCAGCTCGAGGGGGGTGTAGGGACGCATCCCCTCGACCTTCTCGATGGTGTTTTCCAGATAGAACAGCGGCGCGATTTCCACGATGCCGCCGATGGTGACGACGAGGAAGGCGAAGATCAAAAGCAGCGTCGCGTTCTTTTCCAGAACGTGGTGTTTGTCCATGATTGACATCTGCGTCGCTCCTTATTCCGCCGGAACCGCAACGGCGAGATTGGCCGTCTTCGGTTGTTTCGCGACCGTGGCCCAAAGGTTGTAGGCCATGATCAGACCGCCGGTCAGATACAGCACACCCCCGACGCCACGCACGACGTTCATCGGGAACTTGGCGCCCACGGTGTCGGCGAAACCGTTCACCAGGAAGCCCTGCGCATCGACTTCACGCCACATCAGGCCTTCCATGATGCCCGACACCCACATCGAGGAGGCGTAAAGCACGATCCCGATGGTGGCGAGCCAGAAGTGCCAGCTGACCAGTTTCAGCGAGTAAAGCCCCGAACGGCCCCACAGGCGCGGCGTCAGGAAGTAGAGCATGCCGAAGGTGATCATGCCGTTCCAGCCCAGCGCGCCCGAATGCACGTGACCGATGGTCCAGTCCGTGTAGTGCGAGAGCGAGTTGACCGCCTTGATCGACATCATCGGGCCTTCAAAGGTCGACATGCCGTAAAAGCCGATCGAAACCACCATCATCCGGATCACCGGATCGGTGCGCAGCTTGTCCCAGGCGCCCGAAAGCGTCATCAGGCCGTTGATCATGCCGCCCCAGGACGGCATCCACAGGATCACCGACATCACCATGCCCAGCGTCGAGGCCCAGTCGGGCAGCGCGGTATAATGCAGGTGGTGCGGACCGGCCCAGATGTAGAGGAAGATCAGCGCCCAGAAGTGGACGATCGAGAGCTTGTAGGAATAGACGGGACGCTCGGCCTGTTTCGGCACGAAGTAATACATCATGCCCAGAAAGCCCGCGGTGAGGAAGAAGCCCACGGCGTTGTGGCCGTACCACCATTGCGTCATCGCATCCTGCACGCCCGCCATCAGCTGCACCGATTTGGTGCCGAAGATCGAGACCGGAACGGCCAGGTTGTTGACGATGTGCAACATGGCGATCGTCACGATGAAGGACAGGTAGAACCAGTTCGCCACGTAGATGTGGGGTTCCTTGCGCTTGAAGATCGTGCCGAGGAAGGCGATCAGATAGGCCACCCAGACGATCGCGACGAGGATGTCGAGATGCCAGTTCAGCTCGGCATATTCCTTGCCCTGCGAGCCGCCCAGCAGATAGGAGGTCGCGGCGGTGACGATGATCAGCTGCCAGCCCCAGAACACGAACCAGCCAAGCGCCGTGCCCCCGAAGAGACGCGCCGCCGAGGTGCGCTGCACGACATAGAAGGCCGAGGCGATCAGGGCGTTGCCGCCAAAGGCGAAGATCACCGCCGAGGTGTGCAGCGGACGCAGGCGCCCGAAGTTCAGCATCCCGTTGCCGAATTCAAGGTTCAGCGCGGGGAAGGCAAGCTGGAAGGCGATGATGACGGCCACGAGAAAGCCGACGATCCCCCAGAAGGTGGTTGCGATCACGCCGGCGCGGATCACGCCGTCGAAATACTCGTCTTTCGAGGGTTTGGCGTCCCCCATGGTGCGCAGCACCCAGATGAACGCGATCACGGCCGCCAGCGCGACCTCGACCATGTTCACCATATACGGCAAATCTCGCGCCTGACTGGCGGCGTAAGCGGCAATAGCCACCACGACGCCAAGCGCGACAAGCTTGACGTAATCCCACATGTTTTTTGCGTCCCTTCGCGTTTTTAAATCCCGTCCCGACGATTCGGCCGGAGCAGGAAGTCTCTCTCTCTTGTTCTTTGTGACTTCAGGGTATGACACCCGCTTTGACCTTGATCAAACTCTTGACAAGAGGATGCGACCGTTCGTCGCACCGTGTCACGGTGTCCACTTGAAAGCTTGATCCGCGTCAAGGCGTAACCGGACGGAACCCGTTAATTTAAGGACAGAATCGGCACATGGAGGGGTCTCATGGCCTACAAAACAGTTTTGACGATTGTGACGGATGTCTCACAGGCCCGGATGCAGCTTGAGTCGGCCGTGGCCGTGGCTCGTGCCGAGGACGCCCATCTTGAAGTGCTCTGCATGGGTGTCGACCGGACGCAGACGGGCTATTACTACGCCGGGGCAACGGCCTTCGTGCAGCAGGAAGTTCTGGACCGCGCACAGGACGAGGCGCGCGATCTGGAACGGGCGATGCGCGAGCGTCTGGCGGGCGAGGAAATCCGCTGGAGCAGCGAGGCCGTGGTGGCGCAGATCGGCGCGATCGCGACCGTCGTCGGGCTGCGCGCCCGCTTTGCCGACCTGGTCGTGATGGGGCATCCCTATGGCAAGGGCCGCGGTCAGGAACTGGAAGCCGCGGTCGAGGCCGCGCTCTTCGAGGGGCAGTCGCCGGTGATGATCATGCCCGATGCGCCGGTGGCGTCGCTTGCGCCGCGCCGCGTCGTGGTGGCGTGGAACCAGTCGAACGAGGCGATGAACGCGATCCGCAAGGCGCTGCCGCTGCTCAAGGCGGCGACGCTGGTGGACATCACGGTGATCGACCCGCCCGCGCATGGACCGGAACGGTCCGACCCGGGCGGACAGCTGAGCCAATGGTTGGCGCGGCATGGCGTGAAGGTCGAAGTGTCGGTTCTGGCCAAGACGCTGCCGCGGATCTCGGATGTGATCAACCGCCATGTGCGCGACACCTCGGCCGAGATGGTGGTGATGGGCGCCTATGGTCACTCGCGCTTCCGCGAGGCGATCCTGGGCGGCGCCACCCGCAACATGCTCGAGATGGCCGAAGTGCCGGTGCTGATGGCGCATTGAACGAACGACGACTGCCACTCACGAAAGCGAACGGCGCCCCACGGGGCGCCGCTTCATCTTGCGGGGTCAGTCCACCTTGGTCCAGGCCTGCGCCTTGCAGATCAGCCCGCCCGCGACGCAGCCCGACAGCTTCATCGACTTGCCCGAAAGCGCGATCTTGCCGATGTAGATCTTGTCATTCGAGGGCCGCCAGACCTTGCCCTCATAGGCGCCCGGCCCCTTCGGCACCATGTCGATGACGATCTGCCGGCCGACATTGGGCGAGTCGTAAGGCCCCGTCTCCTTGAAGGATTTCACGATCGTGCCGCAAAAGGCCGGACCGCAGGGGGCGATCTTCACATGCGCATAGGCGCCGTCGTCGGGCTGGGTCTGCCACAGCCCCTCGATCGGGTCGGCCGCGGCCATCCCCGCCACAAGGCACAGGCCCGCCGCCATCAGGGTCGTCTTCATCGGTCTCTCCTCCCGGTTTCCCTGCGCGTCATTGCGACACAGCGCCCGATTCCCGGCAAGCCTGACGTGACGTTGACCCGGGCTTGGCAAGCGCCCTCCCCCATGGCAAGAGGCGGCAAGCGACAAGGAGCCAGCCCATGATCCTCTATCCCGCAATCGACCTCAAGGACGGCAACTGCGTGCGGCTTTTGCACGGCGAAATGGACAAGGCCACGGTCTTCGGCACCGATCCGGCGGCGCAGGCGGCGAAGTTCGAGGCGGCGGGCTGCGCCTGGGTGCATCTGGTCGATCTCAACGGCGCCTTTGCGGGCGAGCCGGTGAACGGCGCCGCGGTCGAGGCGATCCTGGCCCGCATCACCGTTCCGGCGCAGCTTGGTGGCGGCATCCGCGACATGGCGACGATCGAGCGCTGGCTCTCGAAGGGCCTGGCCCGCGTCATCCTCGGCACGGTGGCGGTGGAAAACCCCGATCTCGTACGCGAAGCGGCGAAGGCCTTCCCGGGGCAAGTGGCGGTCGGCATCGATGCGAGGAACGGCAAGGTGGCGACCAAGGGCTGGGCCACGGAAACCGACGTGCTGGTGACGGATCTGGCGCAAAGCTTCGAAGATGCGGGCGTGGCGGCGATCATCTACACCGACATCCTGCGCGACGGCGCGATGACCGGCCCGAACATCGAGGCGACCGAGGCCCTTGGCCGCGCCGTCACGATCCCGGTGATCGCCAGCGGCGGCGTCTCCTCGCTGCCCGATCTGATCGCGCTGCGCGACACCGGCGTGATCGCAGGCGCAATCTCGGGCCGGGCAATCTATGACGGCGCGCTTGATCTGCAAGCGGCGCTTGCGGCGCTGAAGGCCTAGGGGGGCGCTGCCCCCCGTCCCTGCGGGACTCCCCCCGGGATATTTGTGGCAAGATGAAGAGGCTTCGGTTTCATCTTGCCACAAATATCCCGGGGTGCGGGGCAGAGCCCCGCTCGACGCTTTCCAAGCCGCAAGACGCCCGCTAGAAAGGCGCCAAAGGAGTGCCCCATGCTCAAGACGCGCATCATTCCCTGCCTCGACGTGGCCGATGGCCGCGTGGTCAAAGGCGTGAACTTCGTCAATCTGATCGACGCGGGCGACCCGGTCGAGGCCGCCAAGGCCTATGACGCGGCGGGCGCGGACGAGCTGTGTTTCCTTGACATCCATGCCACGCATGAAAACCGCGGCACGATGTTCGATCTGGTGACCCGCACCGCCGAGCAATGCTTCATGCCGCTGACCGTGGGGGGCGGCGTGCGCACGCAGGAGGATGTCCGTGCGCTGCTTCTGGCGGGGGCCGACAAGGTCAGCTTCAATTCGGCCGCCGTCGCCAATCCCGATGTGGTGGCCGAAGCCGCCGATCGCTTCGGGTCGCAATGCATCGTCGTCGCCATCGATGCGAAGACGGTCGAACCGGGGCGGTGGGAGATCTTCACCCATGGCGGGCGCAAATCGACCGGCATCGACGCGGTCGAATTTGCCCGGCATGTCGAGGCGAAGGGGGCGGGGGAAATCCTGCTCACCTCGATGGACCGCGACGGCACCAAGGCCGGGTTCAACCTTCCCCTCACCCGCGCCATTGCCGATGCGGTGAAGATCCCGGTGATCGCCAGCGGTGGCGTCGGCACGCTCGATCACCTCGTCGAGGGCGTGACCGAGGGCCATGCCTCGGCGGTCCTTGCCGCCTCGATCTTCCATTTCGGCACCTACACGATCGGCGAAGCGAAAGCCCACATGGCCGCCGCCGGCATTCCGATGAGGCTTGCATGACCGCCCTGTCCCGCCTGGCCGCCACCGTCGAAGCCCGCAAGGGCGCCGATCCCGAAAGTTCCTGGACCGCGAAGCTTTTCGCCAAGGGCCCGGAAAAATGCGCCGAGAAATTCGGCGAGGAAGCGGTCGAGGCGATCATCGCCGCGGTGAAGAACGACCGTGCGAACCTTGTTTATGAAGCCGCCGACGTGCTTTACCATCTGACCGTGATGCTGGCCGCGCGCGACGTGAGCCTGGACGAGGTTCTGGCCGAGCTGGACCGCCGCGCGGGCACATCTGGCATTGCCGAGAAAGCCGCGCGGGGCTGAAAGGTCGCGGGCCAAGACGCTTGCAAAATCCCCCCCTGCCCCGCAGGCTGACCGAAAGCGGGAGGGGAAGATGAGCGAGACACCCAAGGGCTACTGGGTCGGCCATGTCACCGTGGAGGATCCGCAGGCCTATCAGGCCTACCGCGCCGCCAATGCCGCCGCCTTTGCGAAATACGGGGCGCGTTTCCTTGTCCGCGGGGGCGCGATGGAGGTGGTCGAGGGCGATCTGCGCCCGCGCACCATCGTCATCGAATTTCCCAGCCTCGCCGCCGCGCGCGCCTGTTACCTGAGCCCGGAATACCAGCATGCGCTGGGACTGCGCACGCCGGTTTCCGAGGCCGATATCTGCATCGTCGAGGGTTGGATCGGCTGAGCCGATCCGGGGTCGAGGGCTGGATCGGTTAACCGATCTGGCCGCGGACCCCGCCGGTCTGCGCGCGGTCCAAAAGCAGGTGATCAAGGATCACGCAGGCCATCATCGCCTCGGCCACCGGCACGGCGCGGATGCCGACGCAGGGATCGTGACGGCCCTTCGTCACCACCTCGACCGCCTCGCCCGCCGTGTTGATCGAGCGGCGCGGCGTCAGGATCGAGGAGGTCGGCTTGACCGACATCCGCACCACGATCGGTTGCCCGGTGGTGATGCCGCCCAGAATGCCGCCCGCGTGATTGCTCAGATAGTCCGGCCCGTTCGGCCCCATCACGATCTCGTCGGCATTCTCGGTGCCCAAAAGCGCCGCCGCCGCCATGCCCTCGCCGATCTCGACGCCCTTGACCGCATTGATCGTCATCATCGCCGCCGCCAGATCGCTGTCCATCTTGGCATAGATCGGCGCCCCCAGACCAGGGGGGCAGCCCGTCGCCACCACCTCGATCGCGGCACCGACCGAATTCTGATCCTTGCGGATCGCGGCGAGATAGTCGGTCCACTCCGCCACGGCCGAAGCATCGGGCAGGAAGAACGGGTTGCGCAGGATTTCCGCGGCGTCGAAATTGGCGCGGTTCAGATGTTTCTCGCCCATCTGCACCATGTAGCCGGTGATCGTCAGGCCCGGCACCAGCGCCTGCAGCACCGCCTGCGCGACGCCACCCGCCGCCACCCGCGCCGCGGTTTCCCGCGCACTCGAGCGGCCCCCGCCGCGCGGATCGCGCAGCCCGTATTTCTGGTGATAGGTGATGTCGGCATGACCCGGGCGGAACTGCCGCGCGATCTCGCCGTAATCTTTCGAGCGCTGGTCGGTGTTCTCGATCATCAACTGAATGGGCGTGCCGGTCGTGCGCCCCTCATAGGTGCCGGACAGGATCCGCACCCGGTCCGGTTCCTGCCGCTGCGTCGTCATCGCCGATTGGCCCGGGCGGCGGCGGTCCAGAAACACCTGGATGAATTCTTCGGAAATCGCGATGCCGGGCGGGCAGCCGTCGACCGTGGCGCCCAGCGCAGGCCCGTGGCTTTCGCCCCAGGTGGTGACGCGGAAGATGTGACCGAAGCTGTTGAACGACATGGGGCCCTCCGTTTGCATCCGCCATAAGCCAAGGCCGCGCGCCGATAAAGCGCGAATTGCCCCGCCCGCCCCCCGCAAGCATCGGAATTATCCCCGGGATTCCGCAGGCTTCACGACTTATCCACGATAATCTGCTTTACACAGGGGTCTGCAGGCCCCACGATATCTTGTAGGGACGGCAGGGAAAACTGCCGCTCATAGTGGCCCCGGCGAATCCTAGCGGGGCTCTTTGATGGGCACACAGGCAAACGGGACGCGCATGGCACTGAGCGAAGATTTCCTGGACGGCTCCGATCTGCATCCGATCGATGTGGTCGAAAGCGTCGCGCTTGCCTATGAGTGGGACTTTGACCGCGTCGCCCACGACCAGATCGCGATGACGGTCGAGGGGCAGTGGCGGTCCTATGCGATCACGCTGGCCTGGTCGGACAGCGAAGAGACGCTGCGGCTGATCTCCACCTTCGAGATCGACCCGCCGAAGGACCGCGAAGGCGCGCTTTTCGAGCTTCTCAATGCGATCAACGATCAATGCTGGACCGGGGCCTTCACCTATTGGGCGGCGCAAAAGCTGATGGTCTGGCGCTATGGGCTGGTGCTGGCGGGCGGGCAGATCGCCGCGCATGAGCAGATCGACCGGATGATCCGCTCGGCGCTGACGGTGTCGGAACGCTTCTACCCGGCGATGCAGCTGACCACCTGGGGCAATGACACGCCCGAGGCGGCGATGAAAGTCGCCATTGCCGAGGCTTACGGCCGCGCCTAATCTGCCCCCAAAAGGGGGATTGCGATGGATTTTTCCGATATCGAGGCCCGCGGGCTGGTGCTTTTGGGCTGCGGCAAGATGGGCTCTGCGCTGCTTGCGGGCTGGCTGCGGCAGGGGCTTTCGCCGACATCCGTGCATGTGGTCGAGCCGTTTCCAAGCGACTGGCTGAAGGGCAGCGGTGTGGCGCTGAACAGCGCCCTGCCTGCGGCGCCTGCCGTGGTTCTGGTGGCGGTGAAGCCGCAGATGATGGCCGAGGCGCTGCCGGGCCTGCAGGCGATGGGGGGCGGCGAGACGCTTTTCGTCACCGTGGCCGCGGGCACGACGCTTGCGAAATATGCAGCGATTCTGGGGGCTTCGACGCCGGTGGTGCGGGCGATGCCGAACACGCCCGCCGCGATCGGCCGCGGCATCACCGCGATCTGCGGCAATGCGACGGCGACCCCGGCGCATCTGGATCTGGCCGAGGGGCTCTTGTCTGCCGTCGGTCAGGTGGTGCGGCTGGAGGGCGAGCATCAGATGGATGCGGTCACGGCGGTTTCGGGTTCGGGCCCGGCCTATGTCTTTCACCTGATCGAGGCGCTGGCCGCGGCGGGCGAGGCCGAGGGGCTGCCTGCCGATCTGGCGATGAAACTGGCCAAGGCGACGGTGGGCGGCGCCGGGCAGCTGGCGGAAGATGCCACGGAAAGCCCGGCGCAGCTGCGCGTCAACGTCACCTCTCCGGGCGGCACGACGGCGGCGGCGCTCACCCATCTGATGGACCCCGAAACCGGCTTTCCGGGGCTGTTGCAGCGCGCGGTCAAGGCCGCGGCGGACCGCGGGCGGGAACTGGGCCAATGAGCGAGATCAGCTACGACGACTTCGCCAAGGTCGATATTCGCGTCGGCCGCATCGTCGACGTGCAACCCTTCCCCGAGGCGCGCAAGCCCGCCTACAAGCTTTGGGTCGATTTCGGCCCCGAGGTCGGCGTGAAGAAATCCTCGGCGCAGGTGACGGTGCATTACACGCCGGAAACGCTGATGGGGCGGCAGGTTCTGGGCGTCGTCAACTTCCCGCCGCGCCAGATCGGGCCGTTCCGCTCCGAAGCCTTGGTGCTGGGCCTGCCTGATGCCGATGGCGCCGTGGTGCTGATCGGCCCGGGGCAGGACGTGCCCTTGGGCGGGAAGATGTTCTGATGCGGGTTCTGGTCACGCGGGCGCTGACGCCGCGCATCGAGACGATCCTGCGCGCCGAATTTGCCGCCGAGTTTCGCGAGCGTGACGCGCCGATGACATTGGCCGAGGCGCGGGACGCTTTGGCCACCTATGATGCGCTCCTGCCGACCCTGGGCGATGCCTTGCGGGCCGAGGCCTTCACAGGACCCATCCGCGCGAAATTGCTGGCGAATTTCGGTGTCGGCGTGAACCATATCGACCTGGCGGCGGCGAAGGCGGCGGGGCTGGCGGTGACGAACACCCCCGGCGCCGTCACTGATGCCACGGCCGATATCGCGATGACGCTGTTGCTGATGTCGGCACGCCGCGCGTCGGAAGGCGAGCGGATGCTGCGCGCGGGCGGCTGGACCGGCTGGGCGCCGACGCAGATGCTGGGCGCGCATGTGACGGGCAAGCGGCTGGGCGTGATCGGCATGGGGCGGATCGGTCAGGCGGTGGCGAAACGCGCCCATTTCGGCTTCGGCATGCAGGTCGCCTATGCGTCGCGCAGCCCGAAAACCCTTGATGTCCCGGCCACCCCCCTGCCCCTGCCCGATCTGCTGGCACAATCGGATTTCGTCGTTCTGGCCGTGCCCGCAACACCCGAGACGCATCACCTTATCGGCGCGGCGGAACTGGCGCTGATGGCGCCCCACGCCCATCTGATCAATGTCGCGCGCGGCGATGTGGTGGACGAGGCCGCGCTGATCGCGGCGCTGCAGGCGGGCCGGATCGGCGGCGCCGGGCTGGATGTCTATGAACACGAGCCCCACGTCCCCCCGGCCCTGATCGCGCTTGAAAACGTCACGCTGCTTCCGCATCTGGGCACCGCGACCGAGGAGGTCCGCGATGCGATGGGGCTGATGGCGGTGGAAAATCTGCGCGCCTTCCGTGACGGCACGCCGCTGCCAAACGCTTTATGAAGGCTTGACGACAGCCGCGGCCCGGCGGAATTTGGCCCCGACCCTGGGGGAGCCTTCATGTATCAGCCAGCCATCACCGCAACCGGCGTCTTCGTGCCGCCCGATGCGATTTCGAACGACGACCTTGTAGCCGCGTTCAACGCCTATGCCGACCGTTTCAACGCCGCGCATTCGGATCAGATCGCCGAAGGCGAGATCAGCCCGATGGAGCATTCCTCGTCGGAATTCATCCTGAAAGCCTCGGGGATCGAGAGCCGCTATGTGATGGACCGCAAAGGCGTTCTGGATCCCGACCGGATGTATCCGGCGCTGCGCCAGCGCTCCGATGACGAGCCCGGGATCATGGCGGAAATGGCCGTCGATGCCTGTCAAAAGGCGCTGGCCAAGGCCGGGCGCACCGGGGCAGAGGTCGATCTGGTGATCTGTGCCGCCTCGAACATGGAACGCGCCTATCCGGCCATTGCGATTGAAATTCAAAAGCTTCTGGGCGCGGGTGGCTTTGCCTTCGACATGAACGTCGCCTGTTCCTCGGCCACTTTCGGGATTCAGGCGGCCGCCGACATGATCCGCGCGGGCTCGGTGCGGCGGGCGCTGGTGGTGAACCCGGAAATCACCTCGGGGCATCTGGAATGGCGCGACCGCGATTGCCATTTCATCTTCGGCGATGTGGCGACGGCCACGCTGATCGAGCGGCAGGTGGATGCCGCGCAGGGCTTCGCCATCCGCTCGGTGAAATGCGCGACCGAGTTTTCGAACAACATCCGCAACAACAACGGCTTTTTGCGCCGCACCCGGCCCGACGGGCTGGCGGATCGGCGCGACATGCAATTCATGCAGGAGGGCCGCAAGGTCTTCAAGGAAGTGCTGCCGCTGGTCTCGGCGCATATCCTGCATCATCTGGAGGCCGAGGGCGTGGCGGCAAGCAGTCTGAAGCGGCTCTGGCTGCATCAGGCGAACAAGACGATGAATGATTTCATCGGCCGCAAGGTGCTGGGGCGCGATCCGGTGCCCGGGGAACAGCCCAACATCCTGCAGGAATTCGCCAATACCTCCTCTGCCGGGTCGATCATCGCCTTTGACCGGTTTTCCGACGACCTGAAACCGGGCGATAGGGGGCTGATCTGCTCCTTCGGCGCGGGCTATTCGGTCGGTTCGGTGATCGTGGAGCGGTTCTGAAACGGCCGGTTCGGGCGGATCAGGAAAGGCACTGCCTTTCCCCGCCCGTCAGTGCAACGCCGCCCCAAGACCGTTTGCCCCAAGCCCGAACAGAGGCCGGCGCCCGTCCCGGCGGGCGAGAAGCGCCCGCCGAGGGCGGGGCGGGCGCTGGCCGACGGCCTTTGGGCCGCGGCCGGATACTCGGAAACCCTGCGCAAGGCCGAGGCGATGGCCTCGGCCAAACGCCGTTACTCCGCCGCCCAGTCCGCCACCGGCGGGCAGGTGCAGACCAGATTGCGGTCGCCATAGACGTTGTCGACCCGCCCCACCGGCGGCCAATATTTGTCGACGCGGAAAGCGCCGGGCGGAAAACAGCCCTGCTCGCGCGAGTATTTCCGGTCCCAACCCGCCACCAGATCCTCGACCGTGTGGGGCGCGTGATGCAGCGGGCTGTCCTCGGCCGCGATCCGCCCCTCGGCCACGTCGCGGACCTCTTCCCGAATGGCCAGCATCGCGGTGATGAAACGGTCGATCTCGGCCTTGGTCTCGCTTTCCGTGGGTTCCACCATCAGCGTCCCTGCCACCGGCCAGCTCATCGTCGGCGCATGGAAACCGTTGTCGATCAACCGCTTGGCGATGTCATCCACAGTCACGCCCACTTCGGCAAAGGGCCGGGTGTCGAGGATGCATTCATGTGCCACCCGGCCACGGTTGCCCATGAAAAGGATCGGGTATTCGGACTTCAGCCGCGCCGCGATGTAGTTCGCGTTCAAGATCGCCACGCGGGTCGCCTGCGCCAGCCCCTCGCCCCCCATCATCAGACAATAGGCCCAGGAAATCAAAAGGATCGACGCCGATCCATAGGGCGCGGCAGACACCGCCCCGGGTTTGCCGTCGGTCTCCACATGGCCGGGCAGATAGGGCGCCAGATGCGCCTTGACGCCAATCGGCCCCATGCCGGGACCGCCGCCGCCATGCGGAATGGCAAAGGTCTTGTGCAGGTTGAGGTGGCTCACGTCCGAGCCGCATTCGCCCGGCTTCACCAGCCCCACGAGCGCGTTCATGTTCGCGCCGTCCATATAGACCTGCCCGCCATGGCGATGGGTGATGGCGCAGATTTCCTTCACCGTTTCCTCGAACACGCCATGGGTCGAGGGATAAGTGATCATGCAGGCCGCCAGCCGGTCGCCCGCCTGCGCCGCCTTGTCGGCGAAATCTTCCAGATCCACATCGCCATTCGGCGCGGATTTGACCACGACCACCTTCATCCCCGCCATCGCCGCCGAGGCCGGGTTGGTGCCATGCGCCGAAACCGGGATCAGACAGATATCGCGTTGCGCGTCACCGCGGGCACGGTGATAGGCGGCAATCGTCATCAGCCCGGCATATTCGCCCTGCGCGCCGGAATTGGGCTGCATCGAAAACGCGTCATAGCCGGTGATTTCGCACAGCTTCGCCGTCAGATCCTCGATCATCTCGGCATAGCCGCCCGCCTGATCGGCCGGAACGAAGGGGTGCAGCGAGTTGTAGCGGTGCCAGGTGAGCGGCGCCATTTCCGCCGCCGCATTGAGCTTCATCGTGCAGGAGCCAAGCGGGATCATCGCCCGATCCAGCGCCAGATCGCGGTCGGACAGACGGCGCATGTAGCGCATCATCTCCGACTCGGCGCGGTTCATGTGAAAGACCGGATGCGTCAGATAATCGGTTTCACGCAGCATTTCCGCCGGGAAGCCAAGGGTTTGCCCCATCGGCGGCACGGTCTTGATGCCGAAACTGTCCAAAAGCCGCACCAGCACGTCTTCATCGGTCAGCTCGTCAATCGAGATGCCGACGCGCCCCTCGCCCACCTTGCGCAGGTTGATCCCGTGCTGACGCGCGGCGGCCATGATGCCCTGCTGCCCCACGCCCACCCGCACGGTGATCGTGTCGAAAAACGCCTGCGGCGCCACATCGGCCCCGGCGGCGACCAGCGCATCGCGCACGCGGACCGCGTTCAGATGCACCCGCTCGGCAATCGCGCGCAGCCCCTTCGGCCCGTGGAAAACGGCGTAGAAACTGGCGATCACCGCCAGAAGCGCCTGCGCGGTGCAGACGTTCGAGGTGGCTTTCTCGCGGCGGATATGCTGCTCGCGCGTCTGCAACGACAGCCGATAGGCCTTGTTGCCGCGCGCGTCGATCGACACCCCGACGATCCGCCCCGGCATCGTGCGTTTCAAGGAATCGCGGCAGGACATGAAGGCGGCATGCGGACCGCCAAAGCCCATCGGCACGCCAAAGCGCTGCGCCGAGCCCACGGCGATATCGGCGCCCATCGCCCCCGGTTCCTTGAGCAGACAAAGCGCCAGCAAATCCGTTGCCACCACCGCAATCGCCCCCGCTTCATGCAGCATCGCGATGTAATCGGTGAAGTCGCGGACATGGCCATAGGTGCCCGGATACTGAAAAATCGCCCCGAAAACCGCATCGGGCACGAGCTCGTCGGGCTGGCCCTTGACGATCTCGATCCCGAAGGGCGCGGCCCGGGTTTCGAGCACCGCCACCGTCTGCGGATGCAGGTTCAGGTCCACGAAAAACGCCCGCGCCTTCGACTTGGCGGAGCGTTCGGCCATCATCATCGCCTCGGCGGCGGCGGTCGATTCATCGAGCAGCGAGGCATTCGCCACCGGCAGGCCAGTCAGATCGGCGACCATGGTCTGATAGTTCAGCAGCGCCTCCAGCCGGCCTTGCGCGATTTCCGGCTGATAGGGCGTGTAGGCGGTATACCAGGCCGGGTTTTCCAGCACGTTGCGCTGGATCGCGGGCGGCGTCGCGGTGCCGTAATAGCCCTGCCCGATCAGCGAGGTCATCACGGCGTTCTTTTTCTGCACCTCGCGCAGCTTGTCGTGCAGCTCGTGTTCCGTCATCGGCGGCCACGAAAGCGGCGCCGCCTGACGGATCGCCCGCGGCACCGTCTCGTCGATCAGCGCGTCGAGGCTGGGCACCCCCACCACCTTGAGCATCTCCGCCATCTCGGACGGGCTTGGCCCGATGTGGCGGCGGTTGGCGAAATCGTAAGGGTCGTAATCGGTGGGGGTGAAGCTCATGATCTTGCTCGATTATCCGATGAAATCCTCATAGGCGCCCGCGGACATGTAGTCCTCGACCGCGGCCAGATCGGCGACCTTCATCTTGAAGAACCAGGCCTCCATCGGCTTTTCATTCACCAGCGCCGGGGTATCCGGCAGCGCCTCGTTCACTTCGACGATCTCGCCCGCAAGCGGCGCCAGAATGTCGGAAGCGGCCTTGACCGATTCGATCACCGAGACCTCGTCGCCCTTTTCGACCTTGCGGCCCACCTCGGGCAGCTCGACAAAGACGACATCGCCCAGCTGTTCGCTGGCATGTTCGGTGATGCCGACGACGACAAGGTCGCCCTCGATGCGCAGCCATTCGTGTTCGGGGGTGTAACGGATCGGCATTGCTGGCTCCTATCGCTTGTAGCTGGTGGGATGGAAAGGCAGGTCGGTGACGCGGGCGGGCAGCCGCTTGCCGCGGACCTCGCCGTAAACGGTGGCGCCGGGGGCCAGATCCACGGGCAGATAGGCCATCGCCATCGGCCCGTCGATCGAGGGGCCAAAGCCGCCCGAAGTGACCCGGCCGATGGGGCTGCCGCCCGTCGCTTCGGCATAAATTTCAACGCCTTCGCGCATCGGCGCCCGGCCCTCGGGGCGCAGGCCGATGCGTTTGCGCGCGGCCCCCTCGGTCAGCTCGCGCAAGATACGATCCGCGCCCGGAAAGCCGCCTTCGCGCGCGCCACCGCTGCGCCGCGCCTTCTGGATCGCCCAGGAAAGCCCCGCCTCGACCGGCGTGGTTTCGGTGTCGATGTCATGGCCGTAAAGCGGCATCCCGGCCTCGAGCCGCAGGCTGTCGCGCGCGCCAAGGCCGATCGGTGCCACCTCGGCCATCGCCAGCAGCGCGCGGGCAAAGCCCTCGATCACCGCATCGGGCACGGAAATTTCAAAGCCGTCCTCGCCGGTATAGCCGGACCGCGACACCCAAAGATCGGCGCCCTCCCAAACGAAGCGCGCGCTGTCCATGAAGCGCATCGCGGCGACGCCCGGCACCAGCCGCGCCAGCGCGGTTTCCGCCAGTGGCCCTTGCAGCGCCAGCAGGCCGCGGCCCTCGACCACGGTCACACCGGGCACATGGGCGCGCAGATGCGCGATATCGGCCTCGGCGCAGGCGGCGTTGACGACCAGAAACAGATGATCGCCGCGGTTCGCCACCATCAGATCGTCCAGAATCCCGCCCGCCTCATTGGTGAACATCGCATAGCGCTGCCGGTTCAGACCCAGCCCGGCGATATCGACCGGCACCAGCGCCTCCAGCGCCGCCACCGCTTCGATCGGCAGGATCACCTGCCCCATATGGCTGACATCGAACAGCCCGGCCGCGGCGCGGGTGTGCAGATGCTCTTTCAGCACCCCCATCGGGTATTGCACGGGCATGTCCCAGCCCGCAAAGGGGACCATCTTCGCCCCCAATTCCACATGCAGATTGCAAAGCGCCGTGCGCTTCAAGCCCGTATCCCCGGCCATCGCATCCCCCAAGCCGGAAACCCGGCACCGAATCCCTGGGTTTTCACCCGCTCGATGCCCCCCCTGTCCCTGCCTGTCGGCGCCTGAGATCGTTATCCCTTCGGCGGACCCGTTTCGGGGTCACTCTCCAGAGTTCTTTGTCAGAACGGTCCTTTTGCCTGAGAGTTTACCGGGGCGGTTGCTCCTTCGGCCCTGACCTTGCGGCCAGCGTCTCCCGATCCTGACGCCCCTGATCTAGCCCGTCCTGCGACACTCTGGCAAGAGGGAAAAACAAATCCGACGCTTTCGAGAAAAAACCGACACCTTCGGACCCGGACATGAAAAAAGGGCCGGAAAACCCGCGGCCCTTTCATCTTGCCACAAATATCCCGGGGGTCTGGGGGCAGCGCCCCCAGCCTTCAGCCCCCAGCCGTCACGCCTTGGCGCGCACCTTCTGCATCAGCGGCATCAGATCGGCCATCTCGGGCCCATGCGCCTGCCCCGTCAGCGCCTTGCGCAAAGGCATGAAGAGCCCCTTGCCCTTGCGGCCCGTGGCGTCCTTCACCGCCGCAGTCCAGACGGCCCAGGTATCCTTGGCAAAGGGCAGATCGGGCAAAAGCGCCAGCGCCGCGGCAACGAATTCGGCGTCTTCCGGGTCGATCACCGCCTCGGCGCCCTCGATCACCAGCTCGGCCCAATGCGCCAGGTCGGAAAGCTTGTCGATGTTCTTCGAGGCGACGGCCCAGAAATCCCGCGCCAGATGCGGCGGAATGCCCAGCTTGCGGATCTCCTCCTCGACCTTTTCGAACGGCAGATGCTGGTTGCGCGCGCGGGTCAGCGGAATCAGATCCTCGGGGTCGAATTTCGTCGGCGCCGCGCCGAACTGGCTCAGATCGAAGCCCTCGGCGATCTCGTCAAGGCTCATCCGCAGCTCGACCGGCTGGCTGGAACCAAGCCGCGCCATCAGGCTCAAAAGCGCCTCGGGCGCGATGCCATTCGCCCGCAGATCGCGGATCGAGAGCGCGCCAAGCCGTTTCGACAGCTCCTCGCCCTTGGCGCCGGTCAGCAGCGAATGGTGCGCGAAGCTCGGCGGCACGCCGCCCAGCGCTTCCATGATCTGGATCTGCGTCGCGGTGTTCGTCACATGGTCGGCGCCGCGCACGATATGGGTCACGCCCATCTGGATGTCATCGACGGACGAGGCGAAGGTGTACAGCACCTGCCCGTCGGCCTTGATCAAGACCGGGTCCGAGACCGAGGCGGCGTCGATCGAAATGTCGCCGATGATGCCGTCATGCCATTCGATCCGGGTCTGGTTCAAAAGGAAGCGCCAGTAGCCGTCGCGGCCCTCCTCGCGCAGCCGGGCCTTGTCCTCGGCCGACAGCTTCAGCGCCGCGCGGTCATAGACCGGGGGCCTGTGCATGTTCAAAAGCTTCTTGCGCTTCAGGTCCAGTTCCGTCGGGCTTTCGAAACATTCGTAGAACCGCCCCACCGACCGCAGGCTTTCCGCCGCCGCCTCGTAACGGTCAAAGCGGAGCGACTGGCGTTCCTCGCGGTCCCAGGTCAGGCCGAGCCATTCCAGATCCGCCTTCAGCGCATCCACATATTCCTGCTTCGAGCGTTCCTGATCGGTATCGTCGATGCGCAGGATGAAGGTGCCGCCGGCCTTGCGGGCGACAAGGTAGTTCATCAGGGCGGTGCGCAGGTTGCCGACATGGATATAGCCGGTCGGCGAGGGGGCGAAGCGGGTAACGACGGTCATCGGGCTCTCCTGTTGACGGTCTGCTCTTTCACAGGCTGGCGCTTTTGTCCATATCTGGCAGGGAAAGCCCGCGCCCGCGAAAAGCAAGGAACCGTGAAGATGCAGCAGTGGAAAGGCCGCGAGGCACCGAGCCTCGCCGAGATCGAGGCGATGGCCGAAGCCGCCCGGGCCGCGCTGCCCGAGGCGTTCCGCGGCCCCGCCGCCGCGGTGGTGCTGCGGGTGGAGGATTTCGCCGCCGAGGCGGTGCTCGACGAAATGCAGATCGAAGACCCGTTCGAGCTGACCGGGCTATACGAGGGCGTGCCGCTGACGGAAAAATCGGTCTTCGATCCCAGCGGGCCGGATGTGATCTGGCTGTTCCGGCGTCCGATCCTCGATGAATGGGTCGGGCGCGGCGATGTCGCGCTCGATGCGCTGGTCGCGCATGTCTTCGTGCACGAGCTGGCGCATCATTTCGGCTGGTCGGATGACGATATCGCCCGCATCGACCGCTGGTGGGAATGAACGGGGCCGCCCTGCCGGACCGCCCCGCCGTCTTTCGCGTCGCTCAGGCGGCGTCGGTGATCTCCATCCGCACCAGCGTCTGGTTGAGCAGGATATAGGCGATTTCGCCGAAGGTGACCGGGCCGGTGAACCGGCCGGTGCGCTGGCCTTCCAGCTCGCCGTAAAGATAGTTCAGGATGCAGTTGCAGGAATACTGCCCCGACCCGGCCTCGCCCGCGCCCTGCGCGAAGGCCTGGGCATAGGAGCCCAGCGCATTGGCCAGCCGATATTCCACCCCGGCCACGACCGGGGCATAGAATTTCACCTCGCCCGCCGCGACATCGACCGACTGGATCGAGACATTGACCAGCGCGCCCGCATAATTCGCCACCAGCGGCAGGCGGGTGTCGATGCCGTTTTCGCTGATGTAGCTCGCCAGATCGACCTCGGTCCCGTTGACCCTGGCGGTCTTCGCCGCAAAGCCGCCCTCGGTGAAAGTGAAGGTCAGCTTCGCGTCATCGCCCTGGGCGAAGATGTTGAGAATGTCGAGATCGATCGTGACGCCTTCGGGCAGGGCGACATGCAGCAGCACCGCGCCTTCGTCATGCCCCTTGCCGGTGGCGCCGTCGAAGACCTTGGGCGCCTTCTTGCCGATGTCATCCAGATGCACGCCGGTGATCCAGCCCGCCAGCGGCTGATCGAACAGGCCCGGCCAGGTCTGCCCGTCCACCGCGAATTGCGAATGCGCGACCGAAAAGGCCGGGATCATGATCATGGTGACGCCGCCGGGCCTGTAGCCCTCGGCGATGCGGGGCAGCTCGTCCACCCACAGATGGCGCGGCGTGGCGCCGCTGGCCTTGGGGAAGGTGGTGCAGAAAAGCTTGTCGCGCACCACCGCGCCGCCCTCCTCGGTGACGAAATAGACGGTGGTGCCGCCGATCCAGGCCCCGCGCGGCAGCTGCGCCAGCAGCGATTCGTCGCCCGCGATCGCCATCACGTCGCCCGCTTCGATCCGTTTGGCCGCTTCCGCGACCGTGAGCATTTCGTTCTTCATCGGTCGTCTCCGTTCAGAATTTCGCCGCATCGGACAGGGCAAAGGGGTTCTTCGTCACGAAGTCCCGCAACTCCCCGATTTTTCCGGCCAGGGCCGTGGGCGCCTCCGCCACTTCCCGGCGCAACCGCGAGATCAGGATGCGCGTGGCAAGCGAGGCCGACGACAGATCGGAATTGCTGGTCAGAACCCGTTTCCAGCGCGGATCGGACAGATCGGGAATCATGTTTCTCCTCCTCAGGATGTGACGCGGATCACACCAGCAATCCGTTAAAGTCCGGTTTCCGCCCTTCCCCCGCGCGCGCGAACCTGCAATGTTAGCGCCAAAGACCCGAAACCGGCCCCGCGCGGGCCGCAAGAAAGGCCCGGCATGACTGCCATCCTGACCGTCACCCTGAACCCCACCGTCGATCTTTCGATCCACGCCGATCAGGTCGCCCCCGAACGCAAGCTGCGCTGCACCCGCCCCGAGACCGATCCGGGCGGCGGCGGTCTGAACGTCAGCCGGGCGATCTCGGCCTTGGGCGGCCATTCCACCGCCTTCGTGGCCCTTGGCGGGCCCACCGGCGACAAGGTCATGCATCTGCTGGCCGAACAGGGGATCGGCCTTGCCCCCTTCCCCGCCCCCGGCGAGACGCGGCAAAGCCTGACCGTCACCGATGCGACGACGGGCGAACAATACCGCTTCGTCATGCCCGGCCCGACCTGGTCGGCCAGCGACGTGACCAAGGTGATGGACCGGATCGCAAAAGCGGCGCCCGAAAACGGCATCGTCGTGCTCTCGGGCAGCCAGCCGCCGGGCGTGCCCGACGACTTTCCGGCGCGGCTGGCGACGAAAATCGCCCGCACCCGGGCACGGTTCTTTCTGGATACCTCGGGCAAGGCGCTGCACCAGCTGCTGACCGCCGGGGCGAAGCCCGTCGACGTGCTGCGGATGGATGATCTTGAAGCCGAGGAGCTGGCGGGCCGCGCCCTGCCCGCGCGCGCCGACAGCGCCGATTTCGCGCAGGACCTGGTCCGGCGCGGCATCGCCCGCGCCGTCGTCGTCGCCCGCGGCGCCGATGGCAACGTGCTTGCGACCGAGACCGAGCGCTGGGTGGCGCAGGCCATTCCCGACAAGGTGGTCTCCAAGGTCGGCGCGGGCGACAGTTTCGTCGCCGCCTTCACCCTCAGCCTCGGCCGCGGGCTGAGCCTGCCCGAGGCGCTGCGCTGGGGCGCGGCGGCGGCGGCGGCGGCGGTGATGACACCCGCCACCGACCTTTGCACGCTGGCCGATGTGAAACGGCTCTTGCGCGCCTCGTCGCTGGAAAAGATCTGAGACCCAAACCGGGGACGAGGGGGGCTCTGCCCCCCTGCGCCCCTAGCCCGCGCGCCGCAGCAGAAGCGTCAGCGCAAAGATCCCCGCCGCCACCGCGACGATCGAGGGACCGGCAGGCGTGTCGAAGGCGAGCGAGGCCTGCAACCCGCCCAGCACCGCCAGCGCACCGATCCCGGTGGCGGCCAGCGCCATCGTCTCGGGCCCGCGCGCCAGTTGCCGTGCCGCCGCCGCGGGCACGATCAGCAACGCCGCGATCAGCAGCGCCCCGACGATCTTGATCGCCACCGCCACCGTCAGCGCCAGCGCCAGAACCAGCACCAGCCGCTCGCGCCGCGGATCAAGCCCCGAGGCCTGCGCCAGTTCCTCGTTCACCGTCGCGGTCAAAAGCCCCTGCCAGCGCCAGGCCAGCACCGCCGCCACCAGCGCCGAACCGCCCCAGATCACCGCCAGATCGGTGCGGCTGACCGCCAGGATGTCGCCGAACAGGAAGGCCGACAGATCGACCCGCAGCCCGGAAAAGAACGAGGCCGCGACGAGCCCGAAGGCCAGCGCCGAATGGGCGAGCACGCCCAGAACCGTATCCATCGCATGGCCGCGCCCGGACAGGCTGGCCACCGTCAGCGCCATGGCCAGCGCCACGGCAAGCGTGCCCGCATAGACCGAGACGCCAAAACCATAGGCCAGCGCCACCCCCAGAATCGCGGCATGCGCCGTCGCATCGCCGAAATAGGCCATGCGCCGCCAGATCACGAAAGAGCCCAAGGGCCCCGTCGCCAGCGTCAGCCCGACGCCGCCCAGCGCCGCGCGGATCAGGAAATCGTCAAGCATCGTGGCGACACTCCGGTCCATGCACATGCGCAGAGGGATGCGCCTTGTGCGGGGCGGCGGGGTCGTGACCGTGACCCTCGTCATGCTCGTGGTCATGCACATGGCGATACAGCGCAAAGGCCCCGCCGGTGCCCAGCCCGAAGAGCGCGCGATATTCCGGCGCGGCCGAGACCACCTTGGGCGTGCCCGCGCAGCAGACATGGCCATTGAGGCAGACCACCCGGTCCGAGGCCGCCATCACCACATGCAGGTCATGGCTGACCATCAGCACCGCGGCGCCGGTCTCGGCCCGGACCTCCTCGATCAGCCGGTAAAAGGCCGCCGTGCCGGGCTGATCCAGCCCCTGCGTCGGCTCGTCGAGGATCAGCACCTGCGGCGCACCCAAGAGCGCCCGCGCCAGAAGCACGCGCTGGAACTGCCCGCCCGAAAGCCGGGCAAGCGGCCGCGGCCCCAGCCCCGGAACGCCGACCCGCGCCAGCGCCGCCGCAGCGGCCGCATCGCTGACGCGCCGGGGCAGCGACAGGAAACGGCGCACCGTCATCGGCAGACCGGCGTCGATATGCAGCTTTTGCGGCACATAGCCGATGCGCAGCCCGGGCGCGCGACTGACCCGCCCCGTCGCCGCCGGTTCGAGCCCGATCAGCGCCCGGATCAGCGTCGATTTCCCCGAGCCGTTCGGCCCCACGACAGTGACGATCTCGCCCGGCGCCAGGGTGAAATCGACCCCCGTCAGCACCACGGCCTCGCCATGCCGCACCGAAAGATTTTCCGCCGTGATCAGCATGGTCACGCCCGACCTTCCGCCCGCGCCCGGCAGGCGGGACAGAGCCCCACCGCCTCGAAACTGGCGCGCTCGATGGCAAAGCCAAGCGCCCCCGCAACCTGATCGAGCGCCGCCCGCACCGGCGCCGCCTGCGCCTCGGCCACCGCATCGCAATCGCGGCAGATCAGGAACACCGGCGCATGGGTTTCCCCGGGATGCATGCAGGCGGCAAAGGCATTCAACCCCTGCACCCGATGCGCCAGACCCGCCTCGACCAGAAATTCGAGCGCCCGATAGGCGACGGGCGGCTGATTGCCGAAGCCCTCGGCCGAAAGCCGGTCAAGCACCTCATAGGCGCCCATCGCCCGGTGGGCCTCGAGCAGGATCTGCAGCACCCGCTTGCGCACCGGGGTGAAGCGCAGCCCCCGCCGCGCGGCTTCCGCCTCGGCCCGCGCCAAGGTGTCGCCCGCGCAATGGGCGTGGTCGTGATGCGCGAAGGCGCGGCCCGGATCGGTCTTGCCGTTCATGTTACTCTATCACATTTCGCTTGACTTGTTATCTCATAACATAGAGAACCGCCTCCCGACCCGCAAGCCTTGCCGAGGAATCCCATGCAACGCCCCGCCCTGACCGCCCTGCTGCTGTCCGCCCTTGCCAGCCCGTCCCTTGCCGAGGTGCCCAAGGTGGTGACCGACATCCCGCCGGTGCACTCGCTTGTCGCGCAGGTGATGGGCGATCTGGGCAGCCCCGCCGTTCTGCTCGAACAGGGGGGGAATGCGCATTCCTATCAGCTGAAACCCAGCCAGGCGGCGGCGCTGCAAGAGGCCGATCTGGTGCTTTGGGTCGGCCCCAAGATGACGCCCTGGCTCGATCGCGCCATCGACGGGCTGCAGGGCCCGGGCAAGGCGGTGGCGCTGCTGGATGCGCCGGGCACGCTGCTGCTTGATTTCGGCGGCAAGCCGCATGTCGGCGGCCATGCGCCGGACCACGCCCACGAGGGCCACGATCACGACGCGCATGATCACGACGAACATGGCGAAGAGCATCACCACGAGGGGCTTGACCCGCATGCCTGGCTTTCGCCGGTGAATGCGGGGACATGGCTGACGCTGATCGGCTCGGAACTGGCGCGGCGCGACCCCGAACATGGCGCGACCTATATTGCCAATGCGGCGCAGGCGCGGCTGCGGCTGGCGACGCTCGATGCGCAGCTGATGGCGGACCTGGCGCCGCTCAAGGGCCGCCCCTTCGTCACCTTTCACGATGCCTATGGCTATTTCACCAGCCATTACGGGCTGACCTCGGCGGGCTCGGTCTCGATGGGCGATGCGGCCGATCCGGGCGCGGCGCATCTGCGCGATCTGCGCGACAGCCTGAGCGCCAAGGGCGTCGTCTGCGCCTTCCCCGAGGCGAACCACGATCCGAAACAGGTCGAGATGCTGCTCGAGGGCACGCCGGCGAAACGCGGCGCCGCGCTTGACCCCGAGGGCTCGACCCTGCCCTATGGGCCCGGGCTTTATAACGCGGTGCTGACGGGTCTCGGCCGGGCGATGCGCGACTGCCTCGCGCCGTAATCCCTTGTTCTTTGGGGCCTTCCGTGCTGGAGTAGCACCAGAGCGGGAGGCCCCATGACATCAGACATCCGCCGTTTCGGCACCACCGCCACCGGCCAGACGGTCGAGGCGATCACGCTGCGCGCGGGCGAGCTGACCGCGCGCGTCCTGACCTTCGGGGCGACGCTGCAGGATCTGCGGCTGGCGGGCACGCCCTGGCCTTTGGTGCTGGGCTCGGATCTTCTGGCCGCTTACGAACAGCGCCTGCACTGGTGCGGCGCGGTGGTCGGGCCGGTGGCGAACCGGCTGTGGCGGGCGCAGGTGACGCTCGACGGGCGCCTGTGGCAGGCGCAGCCCAATGACGGGGCGAACCTGCTGCATTCGGGCGCCGAGGGGATTTCGCAGCGCATCTGGACGATCGAGGAGGTCCGCGCCGCGGCGGTGACCCTGCGTCTTGATCTGCCCGATGGCGCGGCGGCGCTGCCCGGCAACCGGGTGATCCGCGCCAGCTATCGGCTGGCCCCCCCGGCCACGCTGGAAATCACGCTTGCGGCCGAAACCGATGCGCTGACGCTGATGAACCTGGCGCATCACCCCTATTGGAACCTGGACGGCACGGCGACGACGGCGGGGCACAGGCTTTCGGTCGCGGCCGATCACATCCTGCCCACCGATGCCGAAAACCTGCCGCTGGCCCCGGTGCCGGTCGAGACGCTGACCCTTGATCTGCGCGCCCCCCGACCGCTGCCCGACCTGCCCCCGGTCGATCACAATTTCTGCCTGTCAGGCAGTGGCTTGCGCCCCGTGGCGCAGCTGACGGGGGCAAAGGGCGTCCACCTTGATCTGCACAGCGACGCGCCGGGGCTGCAGATCTATGACGGCCGCGCGCTTCAGTCCGCCCCCTTCCCCGGGCTGACGGGCACGCCCTATGACGCCCATGCCGGGGTGGCGCTGGAGCCGCAGCTTTGGCCCGATGCGCCCCGCCACGCCGATTTCCCGCCGATCACGCTTGCGCCCGGCACGCCTTGGCGGCAACGTAGCGCCGTGCACCTGACCCGCCGTCCCGCCGCTTGAAGAGGCCCCATGACCGCGCCTGCCCCCTCGGATCTGACGCAGCTTTTCGCCGATCTGGCCAGCGCCTTCGGCCTGAGCCGCGCCGCCGGGCAATGCCTGGCCGCGATCTGGCGGGCCACCGACACCCCCTCGGCCGAGGATCTGGCAACGGGACTTGGCCTTTCACGCTCGAATGTCTCGGTCGCGCTCAAGGAATTGCGGCAGGCCGGTCTGGTGCAGGTCAGCCGCAAGCCCGGGCTGCGGCGCGATTTCTTCACCGCCGATCCGAACCCCTGGGCGCTGTTGCGCGCCGGTCTGGCGGAACGGCACCGCCGCGAGATCGCGCCGCTGGTCGACCGGCTGACCGCGCTTGCCCAGGCCGAGGACGACAGCCGGATGCAGGATCTGGCCGAGATGGCCGGGGCGGCCTCGCAGTGGTTTTCAAAGCTGATGCGCCGCGATCTGACCGAGCTGATGCAGGGCATGGCCGCCGAGAAGAAGGCGAAGAAAAAGCACCGCGGCGAGAAGTGAGGCGGCTCAGCGGCCGCCCTGCGCCGCGCGTCTGGGCGGGCCGATCGTGCTGGCCGGGATGTCGGTGAACCGGGCGGTGGGCTCGTCCATCAGATCCTCGATGAAGATCGACACCAGCTGGCTGCGCGTCGACACCCCCGCCTTGCGGTAGATCGACGCCGTCTGCGCCTTCACCGTGCCTTCCGATGTGGCGCGCAGACCGGCAATCTCGGCCAGCGTCAGCCCCTTGATCGCAAACAGCGCCACCTCCCGCTCGGCCGCGGTCAGCCGCCATTCGGCAAAGCGCTCGCTCAGCAATTCGGCAAAGGCGGTCGAGGCCCGGCGCAGCTTTTCCGTCGCCACCCGCGCCTCGTGCCGGGCCGAAAGCAGCGCCTGCGCGCCGAAGACCAGCCCCAGCACCAGCCCGAGCGCGGCCGAGATCTCCATTGCCTCGCGCAGTTTCCAGTTGATCGGGGCAACCTCGATGCCCAGCAGCGCAAACACGATGTCAGAGACGAAGAACAGCGCCGTCACCGTCTGCACAAGAAAGAGCGGCAGCAGCGCGACGCGCAGGTTCAGCCAGGCCGGGCGCCGCAGCGGGCCTTGCGGCGCGGGGGGAAGGTCGGTCGGATCGGTCAGGGCCATGATCGGTCAGGACCCACCCATCCCGGCACCCGCGGGGCCGCCCGGCCCCCTGTCGCCACCGGATCCGGGGCCGCCCGGCCCGCCATCCCGGCCCGGTCCTGCCCCGCCCGGTCCTGCCCCGCCCGGCCCGGGGCCGCCCGGCCCGGGACCACCGGGTCCGGGGCCACCGGGGCCGCCCGGCCCCCCGGGGCGCGACGGATCGCCCCCCGGCGGCATGCCCCCCGGACGCGGTCCGGGCGGAGGCGCCATCCCGCCGCGGCGCGGCGCGCGATCGGCGAAATCGCGCAGCACCTCGCCGTTGCGGGGGGTCGATCACCACTTCGCGCAGGCCCGCCCCCCCCTCGGCGACGATCCGCACCCGGCGCAGCCAGGTGGTCGAAACCTCGATGGAGCGGTAGCCCTCGGCCTGCATCTGCGCCACGATCTCGGCCTGGGTCTCGGCCCGGGCGGCAAGCGCAGCCAGCGCAAGGCTCAGCGCCAGCGGCGCGACGGGGGCAAGACGGGGCAGGCGCGATCGCATGATCTCACTCCGAAAAAGGCGCGCCCCCTCCGCTGGATCGGGGCGCGCTGAGGAACCGCCGGACGCGGGCGCGCCCTGGCGAAGCAGTACATCTGTCCCGGCCTCCCGACAACGGCCCGTTCGCATCGTGAGTGGCGGCCCGGCCCGGTGTCGAGGTCAGCAGGTCACGTTTGGGGGACGCGACACGGCCCTGTTCGCCCGCCTCACCCGGAAAGGCAATTCAGCGAAAGGTATAAACCGGCGGTTTTCGTGCCGGATTGCGCCGCATAAACCTTGGTGTAGAGGCCGAAAACCAAAAGCGGCGCCCCGGGCGCCGCCTTGATCGGGTCCTCCGCCGGGCGGATCAGACCTTCATCTCGACGCCCAGGTGCTTCGCCACGGTGAAAATGTCCTTGTCGCCCCGGCCCGAGAGGTTGACCACGATGATGTGGTCTTTCGGCAGCGTCGGCGCGAGTTTCATCACATGGGCGAGCGCATGGCTGCTTTCCAAGGCCGGAATGATCCCCTCGGTCCGACAGCAGAACTGGAAGGCGTCGAGCGCCTCGGCATCGGAGATCGAGACATATTCGGCGCGCTTGATGTCATGCAGCCACGAATGCTCCGGCCCGATGCCCGGATAATCAAGGCCGGCCGAGATCGAATGCCCCTCCAGGATCTGCCCGTCCTCGTCCTGCAACAGATAGGTGCGGTTGCCATGCAGCACGCCCGGGCGCCCGCCGGTCAAGGACGCGCAATGCTGCATCCGGTCGTCCACCCCAAGCCCTCCGGCCTCGACCCCGATGATGCGCACCGAAGGGTCATCCAGGAACGGATGGAACAGCCCCATGGCGTTCGAGCCGCCGCCGACGCAGGCGATGATCGTGTCGGGCAGACGGCCTTCGCCCTCTTGTTCCTGCAGCTGCCAGCGGGTTTCCTTGCCGATGATCGACTGGAAATCCCGCACCATCGCCGGATAGGGCGCAGGCCCCGCGACGGTGCCGATGCAATAGAACGTGTCGCGCACATTGGTCACCCAGTCGCGCAAAGCATCGTTCATCGCATCTTTCAGCGTGCCGCGACCAGAGGTCACCGGCACCACCTCGGCGCCGAGCAACTTCATCCGGAACACGTTCGGCGCCTGACGTTCAACGTCGGTGGCGCCCATGTAAACAATGCATTGCAGCCCGAACTTCGCGCAGACGGTGGCCGTCGCCACGCCATGCTGCCCCGCCCCGGTCTCGGCGATGATCCGGGTCTTGCCCATGCGCCGGGCGAGCAAAATCTGCCCCAGCACGTTGTTGATCTTGTGCGCGCCGGTGTGGTTCAGCTCCTCGCGCTTCAGATAGACTTTGGCGCCGCCCAGCTCCTCGGTCATCCGCGGCGCGAAATAAAGCGGCGAGGGACGGCCGACGTAATGCTTCCAAAGCGCCTCCATCTCGGCCCAGAAGCTCGGGTCGGTCTTGGCGTGCTCGTATTGCGCCTCGAGTTCAAGGATCAGCGGCATCAGCGTTTCGGACACGAAGCGCCCGCCGTGAATGCCGAACCGGCCGCTCTCGTCCGGAGCCGTCATGAAACTGTTGAGCCGATCTTCCGCCATCGCCGTCCCCTTTGTCCTTCACGCGCCAACAGCAGATAGCGCGCCCCCCCCTCGGGGTAAAGTTCCTGTTTCTTCTTGGCCAAAATACGCTGGGGGTGTGGGGGTGAAACCCCACCCTACCCCTGCGCCGCCGCGACAAAGGCGGCAATCCGGGCGGCCTCCTTGACCCCGGGCGCCGATTCCACCCCCGACGACACGTCGACCTGAGCCGCCCCGGTCAGCCGCACCGCTTCCGCCACGTTCTCTGGCGTCAGCCCCCCGGCCAGCATCCACGGACGTTGCCAGACCCGGCCCGCAATCAGCCGCCAGTCGAAAGACAGGCCATTGCCGCCCGGCAGCGCCGCGCCCTTCGGCGCTTTCGCATCGATCAGGATCTGATCCGCCACCGCCTCATATTCGGCGATCGCCGCCAGATCGGCCGCCTCGGCCACGCCCAGGGCCTTCATCACCGGCAGGCCGAACCGCGCCTTCACCTCGGCCACCCGGGCCGGGCTTTCGCGCCCATGAAGTTGCAGCATGTCGAGCGGCACCGAGGCGGTGATCGCCTCCAGATCCGCGTCCTCGGCATCGACGACCAGCCCGACCTTGGCCAGCCCCACCGGCGCGGCCAGCGCCAGATCGCGGGCGGCACCGATCTCCAGATGCCGGGGCGAGCGGGGGAAAAACACAAGGCCGATGTAGCCCGCCCCCGCCATCGCGGCAGCTCCCACATCGGCCGGGGTTCTCAGCCCGCAGATCTTGCAGCGCACCCCGCCGGGGCGGCCACGGTTGACGGCGACGGTGACCACGGCGCCCTCAGGCGCGCGGCTTGTCGAGCAGCGCCAGAACCTCGTCCTTCGGGCCCTGCGTCTTTTCCTTCAGCCGCCCCAGTTCGCGCTCCAGCGTCGCGGCCTGTTTCGTCGCCTTGCGGGCGGTCTTGCGGAAGCGATGCTCGCGCAGATATTCCCAGACGAAGCCGACGCCCAGCCCCAGCACCATGCCGCCGAAGAAGACGAAGAACAGCGGCACCGGCAGATGCAGGTTGAAGCCCACGAAAGCCTCGATCTCGGAGGTCAGCAGGCTCAGCGTCACCACCTCGCGGTTGGACATCGCCAGCGTCACCAGAACAAGGATCAGGCAAGCCAGGAACAGGTAGCGGATCGCGCGGAACATCGGGTCTTACTCCTCTCCCCCGTTCAGCCGGTCACGCAAAAGCTTGCCGGTCTTGAAGAAGGGCACGTGTTTTTCATCCACCGCGACCGATGTGCCGGTGCGCGGATTGCGCCCGGTTCTAGCGTCCCGTTTCTTCACCGAAAAGGCGCCAAAGCCGCGCAGCTCGACGCGATCACCGCGGGCCATCGCCTCGATGATCTCTTCGAAGATCGTGTTCACGATCTTCTCCACGTCGCGCTGAAACAGATGCGGATTCTCTTCGGCGATCTTGGCGATCAATTCAGAGCGGATCATGCGTCATCTCCCCCGTCACCCGGCTCGACCCGGACTGGTTCTTGCGCCGACTATAGGAGGAATTTTCCGCGACACAAACAGCAATGGCTTGGAAAGGCGGGAAATTATCGCATGCCATCGCGGTTTCGGGCCCGATCTGCGGCGCTCGGACGCACGCACCCATCGGCTTACCCCGCGGAAAGCCGGTTTCGCCCCCGACGCGCCCCCCCGTGGCGAATCGCGCAAAGCAAAAGGCCCCGCAAAAGCGGGGCCTTTCCGATCCCTTGCGGGAAAGATTATTCGCGGCCCTTGAGCGCGGCGCCGAGGATGTCGCCGAGCGAGGCGCCCGAGTCGGACGAGCCGTATTGCTCCACGGCTTCCTTCTCTTCGGCGATCTCGCGCGCCTTGATCGACACGCCCAGCTTGCGGGTCTTGCTGTCGATGTTGACGACGCGCACATCGACGTGATCGCCCACCTGGAAGCGCTCGGGGCGCTGATCGGCACGGTCGCGGGCCAGATCCGAACGGCGGATGAAGGACTTCATGCCGTTGTATTCGACCTCGATGCCGCCGTCTTCGATCGCGGTGACGTTCACGGTGATCACCGAGCCCCGTTTCACGCCATCGACCGCATCCGAGAAGGTGTCGGCATCCAGCGCCTTGATCGAGAGCGAGATGCGTTCCTTGTCGGTGTCGACTTCGGTGACCGCCGCGCGCACGACGTCGCCCTTGCGGTATTCCTGGATCGCTTCTTCGCCGCGCTTGTCCCACGACAGGTCGGACAGGTGCACCATGCCGTCGATGTCGTTTTCAAGGCCGATGAACAGACCGAATTCGGTGATGTTCTTGACTTCACCCTCGATCACGCTGCCCACCGGATGGGCATCGGCAAAGGCTTCCCACGGGTTGCGCAGGCATTGCTTGAGGCCGAGCGAGACGCGACGTTTCGCGGTGTCGATCTCCAGCACCATGACGTCGACTTCCTGCGAGGTCGAGACGATCTTGCCGGGGTGGACGTTCTTCTTGGTCCAGGACATTTCCGAGACGTGCACCAGACCCTCGACACCGGCTTCCAGCTCCACGAAGGCGCCGTAATCGGTGATGTTGGTGACGCGGCCCTTGTGGACCGAACCCAGCGCGAATTTGGTTTCCACCGAATCCCACGGGTCGTTCAGCAACTGCTTCATGCCGAGGCTGATGCGGTGGGTGTCCTTGTTGATCTTGACGACCTGGACCTTGACGGTCTCGCCGATCGTGAGGATCTCCGACGGGTGGTTGACGCGGCGCCAGGCCATGTCGGTGACATGGAGCAGGCCATCGACGCCGCCCAGATCAACGAAGGCACCGTATTCGGTGATGTTCTTCACGACGCCGTCGACGATCTGACCTTCGGTCAGGTTGCCGATGACTTCGGCGCGCTGTTCGGCCCGCGATTCTTCCAGGATGGCGCGACGCGAGACAACGATGTTGCCACGACGACGGTCCATCTTGAGGATCTGGAACGGCTGCTTGAGACCCATGAGCGGGCCCGCGTCGCGCACCGGACGGACGTCGACCTGGCTGCCCGGCAGGAAGGCCACGGCGCCGCCCAGATCGACGGTGAAGCCGCCCTTGACGCGCCCGAAGATGGCGCCATCGACGCGCTCTTCGCTGGCATAGGCTTTTTCGAGACGGTCCCAGGCTTCTTCGCGACGGGCTTTCTCGCGCGAGATGACGGCTTCGCCACGGGCGTTTTCGACGCGATCGAGGTAAACTTCGACCTCGTCGCCGACGGCGATCGAGGGAGCTTCACCGGGATTCGCGAATTCTTTCAGATCAACGCGGCCTTCCATCTTGTAGCCGACGTCGATGATGGCCTGGCCCGCCTCGATGGCGATGACCTTACCCTTGACGACAGACCCTTCCTGGGGGGTGTCGATCTCGAAGCTTTCCTTCAGAAGGGCTTCGAATTCTTCCATGCTAGCTTTGGCGCACATGCGGTCTAGTTTCCTTTATGTGGGTTTTCTGGCCATGCGGTTGGCTCCGCCGGTCTTTCGTTGCGTATGCCGAAGGGGGCAGACCTGCGCCTGCCCCCTTGCGGACGTGGCCCCTATAGGCGGGAATCGCCTGTGGGGCAAGGGTTTTCGGCCCCGGTGCCTCAGTCGATGCGGGTCACCAGCTCCGAAAGCGGCTTGCGCACCTTCTTCATGCCAGCCAGCCAGTCGCCCTCGGCGGCGCGGTAGCCCAGCGGCATCAGCGTGACGGCGCGCAGGCCCTTTTCCCGCAGACCCAGGATTTCATCCACCGCGGCCGGATCGAAACCCTCCATCGGGGTCGCGTCGACTTCCAGCTCGGCCGCCTGCGCCAGCGCGATGCCGAAGGCGATATAGGCCTGATGCGCGGCATGGGCGGCGTTCACCTCTTCGCTGCGGGCCAGATACATCGCCTTGAGGTTGTCGTAATAGGGCTGCACCATCTCGCGCGGGATGCCGCGTTCGGCGACATGCAGATCGACCACCGCGTCGATGCGCGCGGCGGTGTAATTGTCCCAGGCGGCAAAGACGACCAGATGCGAGCCATCGGTGATCTGGGTCTGACCGAAAGCCGCGGCCGAGATCTTGGCGCGCAGATCCTTGTTGGTGATCACCAGAATTTCAAAGGGCTGCAGCCCCGAGGAGGTCGGCGCCATCTGCGCCGCGGTCACGATCTTTTCGACCTTGTCTTCGGAAACGGCCTTGGCCGGGTCCATCTTTTTCGTCGCATAGCGCCAGTTCAGGGTATCAAGCAACATCGGGGGCATCCTTTCGCGGTTGAGCGTGTGGCGCCAAGATATGCGCACAACCGCACGAAGCAACGAAAGCTTCTGCGCCTATTTGCACAGCCGTTCGGACACCACCGCGCAGGCCGCCGCGATGGCTTCCTCGATGCTCAGACGTGACGTGTCGATCACCACGGCATCCGCAGCGGGTTTGAGCGGCGCATCGGCGCGGGTCATGTCGCGGGCGTCGCGCTCCTTCACCTCGGCGAGCACCTGCGCGGCGTCGCCGCCGACCTCCAGCCAGCGCCGATGCGCCCGCACCTCGGGGCTGGCGGTGACGAAGAGCTTCACCTCGGCTTCGGGGCAGATGACGGTGCCGATGTCGCGCCCGTCCAGCACCGCGCCACCGGCGCGCCGGGCAAAGTCGCGCTGAAAGTCAAGCAGAGCTTGCCGCACCTCGGGGATCACGGCGACCTTCGAGGCCGCCTGCCCCGCTTCCAGCGTGCGCAGATCATCCCGCGCCAGATCCGCGGGCGTCAGCCCGCGCGCGGCGGCCACCGGATCGCCGCCCTTGACGCCCACGGCGCGATAAAGCGCCCCGGTATCGAGATGCGCAAAGCCGAAGCGTTCGGCCACGGCGCGCGAAATCGTGCCCTTGCCCGCTGCGGCAGGCCCGTCGATCGCCACGGTGAAAATCATCTTGAACCTCGCACGGGGCTTTTACGTTGCAGTTTGCGTATTTGGACCAAGAAGAAACCATGGGCTTTTTCTTGGTCCAAATACGCCCTTTCGACCTCAGTCCCGGGTGATGCTGGCGCCCAACTGGCGCATCAGATCCTCGAACACCGGGAAGGAGGTGGCAATCGGCGAGCCGTCATCGACCGAGATCGGCTGCTGCGACACAAGGCCGAGCACAAGGAAGCTCATCGCGATGCGGTGGTCGATATGGGTGGCGACGGTGGCGCCGCCGGGCACCCCATCGGGCCCAAGGCCATGCACGATCAGCGTGTCTTCGTCTTCCTCGACCCGGACGCCGCAGGCTTCGAGCCCGCGCGCCATCGCCGCGATGCGGTCGCTTTCCTTCACCCGCAGCTCGTGCACACCGCGCATCACGGTGGTGCCGCTGGCACAGGCGGCCAGAGCGGCCAGCACCGGATATTCGTCGATCTGGGCGGCCGCGCGCTCGGGCGGCACTGCGATGCCCGTCAGGGCCGAATGGCGCACGCGCAGATCGGCCACGGGCTCGCCGCCCTCCTCGCGTTCATTGAGAAATTCGATATCGGCCCCCATCTCGCGCAGCGTCAGGAAAAGCCCGTTGCGGGTCGGGTTCTGGCTGACCCCCGGCACAAGGATGTCCGAGCCCGGCACCAGCAGCGCCGCGCAGACCGGGAAAGCCGCCGAAGAGGGATCGCGCGGCACCGCCACCTCTTGCGCGCGCAACTCCGGTTGGCCCGTGAGGGTGATCCGGTTGCCCTCGGGCGTGGCCTCGACCGTGACTTCGGCGCCAAAGCCGCGCAGCATCCGCTCGGTGTGATCGCGGGTCGGCGTCTTTTCGATCACCACGGTCTGCCCCGGCGCATTCAGCCCCGCCAGCAGCACCGCCGATTTCACCTGCGCCGAGGCCATCGGCGTGGTGTAGGTCACCGGCACCGGCTCGGCCGCGCCCACCAGCGTCATCGGCAGCCGCCCGCCCGCGCGCCCGTAGGACCGCGCCCCGAAGAGCGCCAGCGGATCGGTCACCCGCCCCATCGGCCGCTTGCGAAGCGAGGCATCGCCGGTGAAGGTCGCACTGATCGGGCTGGTCGCCATGCAGCCCATGATCAGCCGCACGCCGGTGCCCGAATTGCCGCAATCGATCACCTCGGCCGGTTCGGCAAAACCGCCGACCCCCACCCCCTCGACCGTCCAGGCGCCCGGGCCGGTGCGGGTGACGGTGGCGCCAAAGGCCTGCATCGCCCTGGCGGTATCCAGCACGTCCTGGCCTTCAAGCAGCCCGGTGATCCGCGTCGTGCCCACCGACAGCGCCCCAAGGATCAGCGCCCGATGCGAGATCGACTTGTCGCCCGGCACCGCGGCCACGCCCGAAAGCGGGCCGCCCTTGCGCGACGTCATGCGGATGGGGGAACCGTGAGCGGACATGAAAGCCTCCCTGAATGTCAGGGCCCTGTTAGCGCACCGCGCCCCGACCGAAAAGCCCTGCGTTTCTTCTTGGCGCAAATACGCCCTTGCCCGGCTTACGGCTTGCGGAAGGTGGCGTAATCGGGCACCCGGCCTTCGCGCAGCGCCTTTTGCTCATACCGGGTCGAAAGCCAGTCGTCCCAGGGCGTGCCGGAATGGGCGACAAGGTCAAACCCGGCCTTCGGCGCCTCGATCAGCGCCTGCTCCATGTAATTCGGGATATCGGTGGCGACGCGGAATTCGGCGCCCGGGGCAAGGATGCGGAACAGCGCGCCCAGATAGCCCGGCGTGACGAAGCGACGGCGATGGTGGCGGCGCTTGTGCCAGGGGTCGGGGTAATTCAGGAAAGCCTTGGCGATGCAGCCCTCGGGCAGCACCTCCATCACGTCGCGCACGTCGCCCGGCCAGATCGCGACGTTGGTCACCCCCGCGGTGCGGATCTTGCCGAGCAACATCGCGACACCGTTGATGAAGGGCTCGCAGCCGAGGATGTTCACCCCCGGATTGCGGGCCGCCATATGCACCATATGCTCGCCGCCGCCGAAGCCGACCTCCAGCCACAGGGCCGCGTCCTTGCCGAAGATCGTGCCGGGGTCGAGAGTCTCGCGGCCCGGGTTGTCCTCTTTCGAGATGCCGCCGGGGGTGAGCGAGGCCAGATCCTCGCTGATATAGGTCTTTTGCGAGGCCCGCATCGTCTTGCCCGAGCGGCGGCCATAGAAATTGCGCCACTCCGGTTGCGGGGCGGGCGGGGCGGTGTCGGGCGTTTCGGGGCTCTCGGTCATGGGGCTGCGCCTTAGGGCGCAAAGGGGCTCCCGGTCAAGGGGGGATGGGCTGCGATGCTTTTGCCAAGGCGACCCGCCGGGGGCTCTGACCGCGACCCTTCCCGGTCTTGCGCTTTTCCTTGGCAAAATACGCCGGGGGGTGCGGGGGGCGGAGCCCGCGGGTCGCCTCGGGCTTGCCCGAGGCGAAATATCCTGCAACGCATGAAAAAGGGGGCCGAAGCCCCCTTCCCCGTGATCTTTTGAAACCGGCTCAGACCGCTTTCTTCAGCGCCTCGACCAGATCGGTGCGCTCCCAGCTGAAGCCGCCATCGGCTTCCGGCGCGCGGCCGAAGTGGCCATAGGCCGAGGTGCGCGCATAGATCGGGCGGTTCAGATCCAGCTGCGTGCGGATGCCGCGCGGGGTCAGATCCATGCATTCCGCCACGATACGTTCGATTTCCGCATCCGGCAGCTCGCCCGTGCCATAGGTGTCGGCATAGATCGAGAGCGGTTTCGCCACGCCGATCGCATAGGACACCTGAATCAGGCAGCGCTTCGCCAGACCCGCGGCCACCACGTTCTTCGCCAGATAGCGCGCGGCATAAGCGGCCGAGCGGTCCACCTTGGTCGGGTCCTTGCCCGAGAAGGCCCCGCCGCCATGCGGCGCAGCCCCGCCATAGGTGTCGACGATGATCTTGCGGCCGGTCAGACCGGCGTCGCCATCGGGCCCGCCGATGACAAAGGTCCCGGTCGGGTTCACCCACCATTCGGTCTTCTCGTCGATCCAGCCCGCGGGCAGAACCGCGCGGATATGCGGCTCCACGATGGCCCGGATGTCATCCGAGGTCTGGGATTCGTATTTGTGCTGCGTCGAGAGCACGATCGAGGTCACGCCGACCGGCTTGCCGTCCTCGTAGCGCACCGACAGCTGCGATTTCGCATCCGGGCCCAGCGTCGGCTCGGCGCCCGATTTGCGCACCTCGGCCAGACGGCGCAGGATCGCATGGGCATACTGGATCGGCGCGGGCATCAGTTCCGGCGTCTCGTCGGTCGCATAGCCGAACATGATGCCCTGATCGCCCGCCCCGTCCTTGTCGACGCCTTGCGAAATATGCGCCGATTGCGGGTGCAGGTAATTGGCGAAGTTCAGCGTCGCCCAGTGGAAGGCGTCCTGTTCATAGCCGATATCCTTGACGCAATCGCGCACGATCCCGTCGATGCGGCCCATGAACTCGGCCAGTTTCGCCTTGTCCGACAGACCCACTTCCCCACCGACAACCACCTGATTGGTGGTGGCGAAGGTCTCGCAGGCGACGCGGGCATTCGGCTCTTCGGCAAGGAAGGCATCCAGAACGGCATCGGAGATGCGGTCGCAGACCTTGTCGGGGTGACCCTCCGAGACGGACTCGGAAGTGAAGACATAATTAGAACGTGACATGGGGAAGTGCTCCATTGATGTGTTCCCACCCCGCCAGGAAGCCGTTGGAGTGGTGAAGGGACGCTAGCCCCCGATTCTGCGCCGGTCAACGCGCGATTTGCGCCCAAGCCCCCAAACCAGGGCAACTGCGGCGATAAGACCTGCAAGCCAGGGCAGATCGCCCCAGCGCGCATAGGGCGGCGCGGGCAAGGACCCGGGCAAGGCCGCGTCGATCACCCCCTGTTGCCCCATGCCGAGGCTTTCCACCACCTGCCCGCGCGCATCGATCAGCGCCGAGATCCCGGTATTGGCGGACCGCGCCAAGGGCAGGCCGAATTCGATCGCCCGAAACCGCGCCTGCACCAGATGCTGCACCGGGCCCGACATCTCGCCGAACCAGGCGTCGTTGGTGATCTGCAACAGCCAGTCGGGGCGGCGACCCGCGTGCATGTCCTGCGGAAAGACCGCCTCGTAGCAGATCAGCGGCTGCACAAGGCCAAGCCGCCCCAGATCGAGCAGCTTGCGCGTCACCCCCGCGGAATAGCCGTTGCCCTCGCGCGCGGCAAAGGCGCTGATCCCGAACCGGGCCAGCTCATCGCCAAAGGGGATGTATTCGCCAAAGGGCACCAGATGCACCTTGTCATAGACCGGGCCGATCTTGCCGCCCGCCCCGATCATCGCCAGGCTGTTGAAATAGCGCAGGCCTTCCTCGCGCTGGATGCCCACGGCAACCGGCACGCCGCGGGCCGCCTCGGCGATCATCGTCAGACCGTCGCCCGCACGATCGAGCAGAAAGGGCACCGCGGTTTCGGGCCAGAGAATCAGATCGGGCGCAGGCTTGCCGGGTGCGGGCGGCTGCGCGGTCAGATCCAGATGGCGAAAGAAGAATTCCTCGGCATAGTCCGGGCGCCATTTCAGATCCTGCGGCGCATTCGGCTGCACGATGCGCAGATTGACCGGCGCGGCCCGCGGCGGCACCGGCTGCGCCAGCTGCCAGCTGCCCGCGCCCCAAAGCGCCGCGATCACCGCCGCCGAAACGCCCGCCGCAGGCAGTCGCCAGTTCGCCCGGGGCATCAGCCAGGGCAGCACCGCCAGCGCCAGCGTCAGCGCGCCAAGCCCCATCGCGCCGACAAGGGCCGCGCCCTGCGCCAGCGGCGTGTCGATCCAGATATGGCCGAACAGCACCCAGGGCAGCCCGGTGAAGATGTAGCTGCGCACCAGATCGGCGCCGAAAAGCCCGACCGCCACCCCCGCCGAACGCGAGACCGAAGCGCCCCCCAGCCGCGCGCCAAGGCTCATGCCCAGGGCCCAGAAGAGCCCCATGCCCAAGGCCATGAAAACAAGCGCGAAAGGCGCCATCCAGCCATAGATCTCGGGCTCGACGAAGAAGGGCTCGACGATCCAGAACATCGCCAGCGCCGCATAGCCGGTGCCCGCCGCCAGCCCGACCCGAAAGGGAGAGGTCGCCTGCCCCATCGCGATCAGAAGCGAGAGCGCGACCAGCGCCACGCCCCACAGGCCAAAGGGCGCCTGTCCCAGCGCCACCCCCGCCCCCAGAAGCGCGGCCAGCCCCCAGACAAGGATCTTGACCGCGGGATTGTAAAGCGGGGGCACGCGCATGGAAGTTCCGTTCTGCTTGTTCTATTCGGCGGCGACGCCCGGCAGCCGCACCCGCAGCCGCTTGACCCGGCGCGGATCGGCGTCCACCACCTCGAATTCGACGCCGTTTTCCGCCACGATCACCTCGCCCCGGGTCGGCACGCGGTCGATCTGCATGAAGACAAGCCCGCCCAGGGTGTCGATCTCGGCGCCCTCTTCGGCATCGGCCAGTTTCATCCCGATCTCGGCCTCGAAATCGGTCAACGGCGTGCGGGCCTGCACCAGCCATTGCCCGGGCTTTTCCAGCTTCCACAGGCCGTCTTCTTCCTCGTCATGTTCGTCCTCGATCTCGCCGATCACCTGTTCGATCAGGTCTTCCAGCGTGACAAGACCGTCCACCCCGCCATATTCGTCGATCACCAGCGCCATGTGGATGCGCTGCAGCTGCATCTTTTGCAGCAAAACACCGATCGGCATCGAGGGCGGCACATACAGCAGCGGGCGCAACAGCTTGCGCAGCGAGAACCGGCCCGGGGCGCCGCCAAAGCCATGCGCCAGCGCCAGATCCTTCAGGTGTACCAGCCCCATCGGACTGTCGAGCGTGTCCTTGAACACCGGCAGGCGCGAATAGCCCTGGGTGCGAAAGACCTCGACCAGCTCGTCGCGGGGGGTGGTGACCGGAACGGCGACGATCTCGGCCTTTGGCACGGCGACATCGCCCACCCGCATCTTGCGCAGGTTGCCCAGCCCCGGCAGGCCCAGAGGGGCGGCCGCGGTGGCGGCGGATTGCGCCTCGGCGGGACCGGCCTCGCCCGGAGAGGCGCCAAGCGCACCCAATATGCGCCCGAAAAAGCCTCTAGGCTGAGGTTCGTTGCTACTCTCGCCGGCTTCGGCTTCCGAAGCGGGCGCGGCGGCGGCGGAATTGCTTCCGTCTGCGACTTGTCCCATCGTTCCTTTCCAACTGTGCCCCGCGGGGCTAGATCTCGTAGGGATTGGCGATCCCCAAGGCGGCCAAGATACGCACTTCGATGCTTTCCATCAACTGCGCGTCTGCGTCGCGGATGTGGTCATAGCCCAGAAGATGCAAAACGCCATGTATCACCAGATGTGTGACATGATCGTGAACGGATTTGCCCGCGGCCTCGGCCTCGCGCAGGCAGGTCTGATAGGAAATCGCGATGTCGCCAAGGGAATCACGCTCGCCCGGCACGAAGGGCTCGGGGAAATACGGCTCCTCGCCGTCGTCCTCGGCCGCCAGATCCTGCGCGGGCCAGGACAGGACATTGGTGGGCGTAGGTTTCCCCCGAAACTCGGCGTTCAGATCGGCGATGCGGGCATCGTCGCAGCCGATCAGGCTGATTTCCCAGGCCTCCGGGTCAAGCTCCTGATCGGTCAGGACAATCCGGGCCACGCGTTCCGAAAGCCCGGCAAGGTCGATCCCCTGCCAGGCCGCTTCCTCGATCAGACAGTCAACCAGCGGTTCCTTCATCCGACCGTTCATAGGCGTCAATGATCCGCGCCACAAGCGGGTGACGCACCACATCGGCGGCGGTGAAATAGTTGAAGGCGATCCCCTTCACCCCGCCCAGGATGCGTTCGGCATCGGCAAGGCCGGAGGCGGTGCCGCGCGGCAGGTCTATCTGCGTGCGGTCGCCGGTGATCACCATCCGGCTCCCCTGCCCCAGACGGGTCAGGAACATCTTCATCTGCATCGTCGTGGCGTTCTGCGCTTCATCCAGCACGACAAAGGCATTCGACAGCGTGCGCCCGCGCATGAAGGCCAAGGGCGCGATTTCGATGCGTTTTTCCTCCATCAGCTTGGCCATCTGCTTGGCGGGCAGAAAGTCGTTCAGCGCGTCGTAAAGCGGCTGCATGTAGGGATCGACCTTGTCCTTCATGTCGCCGGGCAGAAAGCCCAGACGCTCGCCCGCCTCGACCGCGGGACGGCTCAGGATGATCTTGTCGACCAGACCGCCGATCAGCATCGTCACGCCGACGGCGACGGCCAGATAGGTTTTCCCGGTGCCCGCAGGCCCGATGCCAAAGGCCATTTCATGCTCGAACAGCGCCCGCACATAGGCCTTTTGCGCATCCGTGCGCGGCTCGACCTGCTTCTTGCGGGTGCGGATTTCGTATTTTCCGGCCGCGAACATCTCCAGCTGTTCATCGACAGAGACCCCGTCATGGCCCAGATCCGACATCCGGATCGCCGCGTCGATCTCGCCCGCGTCGATCGGCTTGCCCGCCTCCAGCCGCGCGTAAAGCGCATTGAGCACCGAGCCCGCCTGCCCCTGCGCCTCGGCCGTGCCCACCACCGCCAGCTGATTGCCGCGGCGCAGGATATGCACCGAGAGCTTGTGCTCGATCTGCGCCAGATTGCGGTCGAATTCGCCGCAAAGGTCGATCAGCAACCGGTTGTCGGGATACTCGAGAAGCGTCTCGTAAGCGTCCTGAGTGCGGGGCGGGGGTGTGATCGCGCTGAAGCCCAACAACGTCTCCCTGGGTTAGGTTGGTAAAGATATGGTGCACCCCCCCCGGGTCCCACGCAAGCGCTGGTTGGCCCGAAAGCCGCGTCGGGGCAAAAAATTCATCTGTGCGACATGAAAGCGGCCGCGCAGGGCGTTGCGCGGCCGGATTGCCTTGTTTTTGGGCAGATGCCGGTTTCCCGGTCAAAGGTAATCGGGAACCGGCGAGCCCTGCTTGAACGGGCCGACGGCGGTGTTCGGCGGCGCGGCGCCCGAGCAGATCGGCTTGCCGTAATCATCGACGCGGGCGGACATGTAGCCCTCGACGCCATCGTCGATGATCCAGTGGTCGCAGCCCTCGGGATCGACCCAGACCCCGGCCTTGAGCGTGCTCAGATGGTGGGAATTGATGCCGCGGTCGATCGACTTGTCGGGGCCGTAGCTGTTGTCGCAGGCCGCCAGCGCCAGCGCCGCGGCGCCCAGCAGCAGGAATTTCGTGCCGTTCATGGTGGTGCCCCTCACTTCACGCAGATCACTTCGACGCGGCGGTTCTGCGCCATGCCCGCGGCGGTGGCGTTGGTCGCTTTCGGCATCCGTTCGCCATACCAGTTCACCGCCAGCACCGGGGCGCCGACCTGCTGCGCGACGCCCGCCACGGCCTCGGCGCGGCCCTTGGACAGGCGCATGTTGTATTCATCCGAGGCGCGGCTGTCGGTATGGCCGGTGATGATGAAGCTGCGCGCCTGCGCGGTGGTGAAGAACTGCTGCAGATATCCGCGCCCCGAGGCGGTCAGCTTCGTGCTGTCGGTGGCGAAAAGCGTGTCGGTCTGCAGCACGCCGCAGACGTTGCGATGGCAGACCGGGCGGCCGTCGCGGGTCTTGCGCGCGTCCATGTAGCCTTCGGTGCCGTCATCCATCGCCCAATGTTCGCAGCCGTCAGGGTCGATCCAGATCGCCGGAATGTAGGTCTCGGCCTTTTGCTGCGCCGCCACCGGGCCCAGCGAAGCCGCCAGAGCCAGAGCCGCCGCACCAAAGATCGCGACCACGGGTGCCCCCCCCAGGGTCAATCTTGTCATCCCCCACGCCTCCTAGAATGGCCGCCCCGGCCGGGCCGGGGCGTTAACGAATATGAACCACAGTAACAAAACCTTGAAACAAGGAAAGGGCTTTCGCCCGGTTATTGTGGCGCCAGCGGGAACAAACCGGGGCGCAATTTGCGCGAATTGGGGCAGTTTCGCGGCAGATGCGGCAAATCCCGTGCAATCGGGAAAGCTTTTCCGGACTGCCCCAGCGGGTCAGAGCACCTCGCCCGCCAGCGAATTCGGCGCCGAAGCGGTGATTCTCACCTGCGCCAATGTGCCCGGGCCGATGCCCTCGGCCGTGACATGCACCGCATGCAGGTAATCCGACTTGCCGACCCATTGCCCGGGCAGACGGCCGGGCTTTTCGAACAGCACGCCCACCTTGCGCCCGACCATCGAGAGCTGCGTGGCCTTCTGCTGCGCGGTGATCAGCGCCTGCAGCTCCTGCAGCCGCGCATCCGCCACCTCGGCCGCGACCGGGGTGCGGCTGGCGGCGGGCGTGCCCGGACGCGGCGAATATTTGAACGAAAACGCCGCGCCAAAGCCCACGGCGCGGATCAGATCCAGACTGGCCTGATGATCGGCCTCGGTCTCGCCGGGAAAGCCGACGATGAAATCGGACGACAGCACCAGATCGGGCCGCGCCGCGCGCAGCCGCTCGACCAGGCGCAGATAATCCTCGGCGGTATGCTTGCGGTTCATCGCCTTCAGGATCGGATCCGAGCCCGATTGCACCGGCAGATGCAGATAGGGCATCAGCTTCGGTTCGTCGCCATGCGCTGCGATCAGATCCTCGGCCATGTCGTTGGGGTGGCTCGTGGTGTAGCGGATGCGGTCGAGCCCGTCGATCCGGGCCAGCGCCCGCACCAGACGGCCAAGCCCCCAGCTGCCGTCCGGGCCGTCGCCGTGATAGCCGTTGACGTTCTGGCCCAGAAGCGTGATTTCCCGCACCCCCTTGGCCACCAGCTTTTCGGCTTCCGTCAGGATGCGCGCCACCGGACGCGAGATTTCCGCGCCCCGCGTATAGGGCACGACGCAGAAGGCGCAGAACTTGTCGCAGCCCTCCTGCACGGTCAGAAAGGCCGTGGGCCGCGCCTGCACCGGGCGTTCGGGAAGACGCTCGAACTTGTCCTCGGCGGGGAATTCGGTGTCCACCGGGCGTTCGCCGCGCCCGACCGCCGCCACCATCTCGGGCAGGCGGTGGTAGTTCTGGCTGCCCACGACCAGATCGACCAGCGGCATGCGGCGCATGATCTCCGCACCCTCGGCCTGCGCGACGCAGCCCGCGACGCCGATCGTCAGCCCCGGTTTCGCCTCCTTGAAGGGGCGCAGCCGGCCCAGATCGGAATAGACCTTTTCGGCGGCCTTTTCGCGGATGTGGCAGGTGTTGAGCAGCACCATGTCGGCCTCGGCCGGGTCATCGGTCAGGGTATAGCCCTGCACGCCCATCGCCTCGGCCATGCGCTCGCTGTCATAGACGTTCATCTGACAGCCATAGGTCTTGATGTGCAGCTTTTTCGGCGCGTCGGACATGGGGCCTCCCGGGGTTGGCGCCCGATACCGCAAACGGGCCCGTGCCGCAAGTTTTGCGGCGGGACGGTGCCGCCGGGGCAGAAAAAAAGGGCCGGTTGCCCGGCCCCAAGTCAGCGATGAGAGAGTGCGGGGACGCTGGCCGACCGCGATCTTACTTGGTCAGGATCAGCTTTCCCTGCCGCGTGATACGCAGCGTATAGGTTTGTCCGTCGAGATCGATCTGTGCCAGATTGCCGCCCCGGGTCAGGATGCGCGCATCATGGGCGGGCAGGACCGGGGTCGCACTGCCCGACAGCGGAAGGCTCATGTTCATGCGCGTCCCTCCCGCCGGTCCAGGATCGTTTCGTGGCGATGGGCGTGATCGAGCCCGGTGCACAGCGCGGCGACAAGATCGGAGAGCGAGAAGGAAACCTGCCCCCGGTCGTCGCGCTGCGGCGCGGCCGGGCAGGTGCGGAAGGGAAGGGCAAGGGCCATGGGCAGATCCTCGGCGGGTTGCGATCAATGACCTAAACCTGACAGAAATGATTGGGTATGTAAAGCCCGAATCTTTTAGTCGGGAACCCGTTGCGGCAGCCCCGTCGCGACGGGGACCGGCAGCGGCAGCGGCGCCTGCTCCGGCCCCAGGTCCGGCCCCAGTTCTGGCGCCAGCTCCGGCAGCGGTTGCGGGCGGCCGAAATGATAGCCCTGCGCCGTCTGGCACCCGAGGTCGCGCAACAGATCGGCCACCTCGGCGCTTTCCACCCCCTCGGCCACGGTGTGCAGACCCAGCGCCTGCGCCAGCATCACGATGGCGCGCAGGATCGGCGCGTTGCGCGCATCCGCCTGCAGCCCCAGCACGAAGGATTTCTCGATCTTCAGCCCGTCGATCGGCAGATCGCGCAGATGCGACAGCGAGGCGAAGCCGGTGCCGAAATCATCCAGCGTGATCCGGATCCCGGCCGCGCGCAGCCGCTCGAACCCCGCCACCAGCTCGGGGGTGCGCTGGTCCACCAGCACGGTCTCGACGATCTCCAGCTCGATCTGCGCCGCCGCCACCCCGGCCCGCGCCAGCGCCCGCAGCAGATGCGTGGCGAAATCGCCCCGCCGCAGGCTGTGTTCCGAGACATTCACCGCCACCCGTCCCAGTCCCGGCCCCATCCCCGGCTCCGGTCGGCGCAGATCGGCCAGCACCCGGCGCAGCACCGCCGCATCCAGCAGGGCGGCGCATTCGGGATCGTCCAGCGCCTCGGCCCAATCCCCGGGGCCGCTGATCTGCCCGGCCCGGTCGAAGATCCGCACCAGCGCCTCGTGGCCATCCGGGGCGCCATCGGCCAGCCGCAGCTTCGGCTGATACCAGACCCGGATCCGGTCCTCCTGCACCGCGTCGCGCACGCAGCCGATCGCCCGCCGCCGCGCGCCGACCCGCGCCAGCATCGCGCCGCGCAGGAAATCGGCGCCGCCGCCCGCGCGCTTGATCTCGCTCAGCGCCTCCTTGGCGCGGGCAAACAGCGCCTCGGGGGCGCGGCCATCCTCGGGGAAGGCCGCAAGCCCCATCGCCGCGCGCAGCCGCACCGTGCCGCCGAACCCGGCCAGCGGCGCCTCGAGCGCCGCCGCCGCCGCCGCCGCCAGCCCGCGCGCCGCCGCATCGGGATCGGCGGCGGGCAGCAGCAGCGCGAATTCGTCGCCCACCAGCCGGGCCGCGAACCCGTCCCCGGGCAGCAGCGAAGCCAGCCGCCCGCCGATCTCGCGCAGCATCGCATCGGCCCGATCCGCCCCGAAGCGATGGTTCACCGCGCCGAAATCGGCGATGTCGATCACCACCAGCGCCAGCGGATCCGCCGCGGCACAGGCGTCGCGCAGCCGACTGCGGAAGTGGTGCCGGTTCGCCAGCCCGGTCAGATCGTCGACATGCGCCATCCGCCACAGCCGCTGCCGGTCTTCCTGCGCCCGGGTGATGTCGCAGATCACCCCCTGCACCCGCTCGACCCGGCCCTTTGCCCAAAGCGCCTCGCAAGACAGCCGGATCTGCCGCAGCGCCCCCGCGGGGGTGCGGATCGCCGCCTCCAGATCCAGCGGCGGATGCAGCCCCCCGGGCGCGGTCAGACTGGCCCGCAGCTGCCGCCGCAGCGGCTCCGAGACCAGCCGGTCGAGCAGCGCGTCAAGCCCGTCCGCCGGGCCCGGCCGCAGCCCGAGAATGTCGAACATCCGGTCCGAGCCCTGCAGCCGGTCCTGTGCCGGATCCCAGCACCAGGCGCCCACCTCGGCCATGCGCTCGATCTGCGTCAGCCAATGCGCGCGGGTCTGCGCCAGCGCCACCTCGCGCGCCTGGTCCTCTTCGAACAGATGCCGCCGCTCGGCCTCGAACAGCACCAGCACGCTGCCCCCGTCCGGGTTTCGCCGCGCCGACAGCAGGCAGCGCCGCGCCCCGCCGCGGCGGTCGGGCAGCGACAGCGACGCCTCGTCCAGCCGCCCGTTCAGCCGCAGCTGCGGCAGCAGATGCGTGGTCCAGAACAGCCGCCCCGCCGGAGACAGCAGCGCCGCCAGATCAAGCCGGCCGATCACCTCGGCGGCGGGACGCCCGATCCAGTCGCACAGCGTCGCATTCGCGCTTTCGATGCGCCCGGCGGCATCCAGCTGCAAAAGCCCGCAAGGCGCGGCCCGCAAGGCGGCGCCATGATCGGCGTCCGGCGCCGCCAGGTCCGGTTCCTGCGTCCCGCGCGCCGAGAGAGAGATGGGGGGCGTCGGCGGGCTCATCACACATCAGGCCTGCGGCGGCGGCGTGTCAAAGGCGGTCCGCAGCGCCGCGGCCACCGCCTGCGGATGGCTGATATGCGGGCAATGGCCGGAACTGTCGAGCCGCACCAGCCGACTGCCCGGGATCGCCCGATGCACGAAATCGACCGCGGTGTCCGGCGCGATCGGATCGTCGGGCGATTGCAGGATCAGCACCGGCACCCGCAACAGCGGCAAGAACGCCCGGGTGTCGGAAAAGAAGGTGGCGCGGGCAAAGGCCGAGGCGATCTCGGGGTCGTTGCGCTGCAGCCGCCGGGCGAAGTCCCGCGCCAGATCCGGCCGGTCGGGGTTGCCGGTGGCGACCGGCGCGAAACTGGCCGCCCAGCCAATGAAATTGCGGTCCATCAGCGCCAGCAGATCCTCGACCGTGTCGCGGCTGAAACCGCCGTGATAGCCCTCTTCGTCCAGATAGCAGGCCGAGGGGCCGATCATCACCAGCTCGGCGAAAAGATCGGGCCGCTCGAGTGCCGCAAGCGCGCCGATCATCGAGGAGATGGAATGGCCGACGAACCGCACCGGCCCCAGATCGAGCCGGGTCAGCAGGCGGATGACATCCTCGGCATAGCCCTGCAGGCGGGCATGGCGCTGACGGTCGTAAAGCGCCGGATCGGCGCCCCCGCAGCCCGCGTGATCGAACAGCACCACCCGATGCCGCAGCGCCAGCGACGGCGCGACATCCTTCCAGACGGTCTGGTCACAGCCGTAGCCATGCGACAAGACCACCGGCGCGCCCTGCGCGCCAAGCATGCAAAGGTTGCAATCCAGGCTGTCAAGCATCGCCCCCTGCCCCCGAAAGTTGAATCGGTCCCGCATCAAACACAACTCTACCGGCCAAAATTCGTTCTGCAAACCTTGCCGCGCGAAAATCTTTGCAATCCGCGCGTGTTCCGGTTTGTCTGAGGCAAATCGCGGGGGCGCGAACGGGGGGCGGATGCGGATCGGGATCTTGGGGACGGGCGCGATCGCCGAGGCGGTGGTGCGGGGGATTGCCGCGGACGGCCACGAGATCACCGTCTCCGACCGCAGCGCGACCCGGGCGGCGGCGCTGGCGCGCGAGGTCGCGGGGCTGCGCGTGGCGCCCAATCAGGCGGTGCTGGAGGCGGCCGATGTGGTGATCCTCGGCCTTGTCGCGGGGGCAGCGGCCACAGTTCTGCCAGGGCTGCGGTTCCGGCCCGGGCAGCGGGTGATCTCTCTGATGGCGGGGGCGGCGCTGACCGAGGTCGCGGCCTGGGTCGCCCCGGCCCGGGCCGAGGCGGTGATGCTGCCCTATCCCGCCATCGCCGCGGGCGGATCGCCGATCCTGGCCTTTGGCGACACCGGGCTGGTCACGGCGCTGTTCGGCGCGCGCAACCGGATTTTCGCGCTCGCCTCCGAGGCCGAGCTGGCCGACTTTCTGGTGGCGCAGGCGGTGCTGTCGCCGCTGGCGCTGGCGCTGGCGGACACCGCGGCCTGGCTGGCCCCGCGCGTCAGCGACCCCGCCGCGGCCGAGGTCTTCCTGCGCGATCTCGTCGCCACCAGCCTGGCCGCCGGTCCGCTGCGCGATCTTCTGACGGCGCTTGACACCCCGGGCGGCTACAACCGGCGGCTGCGCCAGCACATGGAGCGCGCGGGGCTGACAGGGGATCTGCGCGCCGGGCTTGACGATCTGGCCGGGCGGGCGCCGCCGCGCTGAGCCCTCCCCCCTGCCCTGCTCCGCTGTTGCCGCGGTCAAGCCCGCTTGCATTTGCCCGCGCCATCCGCGACCCTGCGCAAAAGGGGGCATGACGGCATGGATTACGCTTCGCAGACCGATTTCCTGCGCGTGGCGCGCGAGGTTCTGGCCAAAGGGCCGGTCGCGGTGATCCTGGTCGAGGATCTGGTCGAGGTGGAAAGCACGCTGCGCCACCATCTCAAGCTCGGCTTTCGCACGCTGATCCTCTGCGCCCCCGAGGCGCTGCGCCTGCCCGCCGATCTGGCGGCGCAGGTCCATCGCATTCCCTGGATCGCCGCGCACCCCGAGGCCTTTCTGGACGCGCTGAACCCGCTGATCGCGGCCGCGCCGACCGGCACCTGGTTCTATTACGGCTTCAACGCCGAATATCTCTTCTATCCCTTCTGCGAGACCCGCACGGTCCGGGAAATGCTGGCCTTCCACACCGAGGAACGCCGTTTCGGCATGCTGAGCTACGTGATCGACCTTTACGCCGCCGATCTGGGCAAGAACCCCGACGGGGTGAACCTGGCCGAGGCGATGCTGGACCGCACCGGCTATTACGCGCTGAGCCGCCCCGATCCGGGCAATCCGGGCCGCCCGCGCGAACGACAGCTGGATTTCTTCGGCGGTCTGCGCTGGCGGTTCGACGAGCATATCCCCCCGGCGCGGCGCAAGATCGACCGGATCGCGCTGTTTCGCACCGCCCCGGGTCTGGAACTGCGGGCCGATCACACGCTCTCGGACGAGGAGAGGAACACCTATGCCTGTCCCTGGCACCACAATCTGACGGCAGCGATCGCGTCTTTCCGGGTGGCCAAGGCGCTCAAGCGCAATCCGGGCTCGACCTATGACATCCCGACGTTTCGGTGGGACAATTCGGTGCCCTTCGAGTGGTCAAGCCGCCAGCTGATGGACCTCGGCCTGATGGAGCCGGGCCAGTGGTTCTGAGGGCGGCCGTGCGTTTGTGTGCCGGTCCCTCAAACGTGCCGCAATGACGGGGAAACGCCGCAAGATTGACACTTGCAGCTTCCGCAATCGCGCCTGAGCGATTCTGCGGCCGTTTCGCGCGGTTTTCAGACGATTTCGGCCAAATCTGTCAATCGGCAGGCAAAACTGACCCCTTATCGGCATTCAAGATTGCCCCCCTTTGCGGCGTAGAGATCAGGGCCTGAGCCGACGGAACTGATCACAGAGTGGAGGCGGGTCAGGCCCTGATCGGGGTCAGGCGCGGTTTTTGAAGCGCCAGGACTCGTTACCGGTTTCGATGATCTCGCAGTGATGGGTCAGGCGGTCGAGGAGTGCCGTGGTCATCTTGGCGTCGCCGAAGAGTGAGCCATGGAGCCGCCACTGGTCCGAGGCCCATGGCGAACGGCCATTCGCCGAAGGCGAGGTTGGTGGTGACGAGGATGGATGTGCGTTCGTAGAGGCGGCTGATCAGGTGTCGGCTGGTCCTCCTGAGGCTGTCATAGCGGGCGCAATCGGCCACGGGCTCGTGGGTCAGGCGTAGCGCGGTGGGGGTGAATAGAAGCGGTGGCGGGGCTGGGTCGCGTCGGCGCGCAAGGATGTTGATGACGACCGGCGCGGAATGGACGCCTTGATCCACGGCTTCCCGACAGGCGGCTTCGACGGCCTGCAACCCGTCATTAGGCACGCCGCTCAGGATCTGGACCATCTGCCGGTCGCCATCATCGCTGCCCTTCAGCTTGCGCCGGATCGCGGCCATGGCGGGTGGGAGAACCCAGTCCCTGAAGGGCGCACCGTTGCGCAGCGCGCCGGGTTTGCGTGCCAGAACAGGTACATAGTGCCATGGATCATAGACTGTCTGACCCCACCCGAAGGCGCGGGCGTGCTCTCCCACGATCACTCCATCTTGCCGGATCACGATCCGCTCGGCATAGGCATGCACCTCGATGGGACGGCCGACGGCCGTGGCCAGGACGGAATACTTGTTATTATCGAACCGCACGGTGCAGGTCTTTGACACGGAAGCGGGCACGCTGTGGAGCCTCGGGGACGCGACCGAAGTGACGAACGCGCTCCGCAAACGCTGGCAGGCGCGTCATGGCAACACCGCATATTTCCCGGCCGGCCGGCTACAGTCTCGGATCGAAGCCTGCCTCAGACGCAAGCTCGCGGCCCTGCCAGGCATCGCGGAACTCAAGTCTGAGCAACGCGCGGCCCTCCGCCGTATCGCCCGCGAAGGCGCGCGGGTCGTTGGCCCCAGAACGCCGCATGAGATCGATGTCCTGACCGCCGCGCTGCATGCCGAGGCACCGTGGATGGCAGCGGTCTCGACAGTGATCTGGCAGCAGTTGCTCTCATCCGTCTCCACCGGCCACACCGGGCTGCGCCTGCCCCCGATCCTCTTGGTCGGCAACCCGGGTTGCGGCAAGAGTCATTATGCGCGCCAGCTCGCGGCAGTTGCGGGCGTGCCGTTGCGTCGGATCGACGTCGGATCCGGGTCTTCGGGGTTCCGGATCGGAGGCGTCGAATAGGGTTGGGGCAGCGCCACACCCAGCGTCCCGGTCGAGATTCTTTTGGCAACGCGCGTGGCCAAACCGCTGATAATAGTCGATGAAATCGACAAGGCGGGGGTGGTCACCAGCGATCGCGGCATGAGTAGGCCCATCGTCACGAGCCTGCTCGAGGTGCTCGATCCCGGGACCGCGGCGCACTCCGAATGCCCGGTCCACCGCGTGCGGATCGACGTGTCGCATATCAGCTGGGCGCTGACGGCCAATGATCTGCGCAACGTCCCCGTGCCGCTGCAGGATCGGTGCAGGGTGTTGCATGTGCCCGACCCGGGGCTGCCGGATCTGCTGGCGCTCTATGACCGGATGACCGCCGCTATCGACGATGTCGAGACCGTGGCCCATGGTCGCGAATTGCTCACCGTCCTTGCGGGATAGCCCCTCAGCCTGAGGCAGTTGCTGGACTGGGTCGCGGTGGTGCGCGGCTATGGCCGACGCTCTCGGCATCACTGATCCGGCGCCGTTTTCGCATTCTTCCCGTGACCCGGAGGGCCGCAATGACACCCGATGATATCGTCGATCCGCTGCGCCCATTGCAGCGCCTCTCCGACGCGCTGCGCGACACAATACATCTGCGTCCGGGCGCGCAACGCGACATCACCCCGGATATCGCCCAGCTGCTGGGCACCTGGCGTTGGGCACAAAGCCTGGATCCTGCCGCACCGATCCTGGCGCGGGATCTGGTCAGCCTGTGCAACCATCTCGATGCGCTGACCCAGGCCGAGCCAGAGCCGATCATGCTTGCCGATGCGCCCCGGATCGATCGCTGGTGCGCGGCCGTGGTCGACAATCTGCCGGTGCCGGTCGGCGTCGTCACCGGTCATCCTCGTTTGCGCAAGGGCGCCCGGACGATGACCTCGCCGCTTATTCGCATCGCTCTCGACAAGGGATGGGCACGCACATTTTCGCGCTATAACCTGCTCGGCCGCCCCGATCGGGCCGTCCTCGCTGCGTTGCGCGCCAAGGGTAGGTTGCGCGCAGATGCGCAGTTCTTCAATGTTCCGATCGCCGGGGGCTGGACCTGAGCCCTTCGCCGGGGCAAGGGAGGGTTCGCTCTCGCCAGATCTGGCGCAAGCCCCCATTGCCCGGAGAAAACCATGTCCCGAGACGCCGAAATTCGCGCCAAGCTCGCCCGGCTCGAGGCTCTCTTCGCACGCGGCGCCACCGAGGGCGAGCGCGCCGCCGCCGGGGCGGCGATCGACCGCTTGCAGGCCCGTCTTGGCGCCGATGCGCCCGTTGACGAACCTGAAACCGAGATGCAATACACCTTTCCCGACACTTGGTCGGTGCGCATCTTCGTGGCGCTCTGCCGCAAGCACGGCGTGCGCCCCTACCGCTATCCCCGGCAGCGCCGCACCACGGTGATGGTCCGCGTGCGGCAGCGCGCGTTCGAGGCGACCGTGGCTGCGGAATTTCGCACGCTGCACCGGGAACTGATCGGCTATTTCGAAGAGATGGTCGATCACCTGATCGCCGACGCGATGCGCGGCGACGGCGACGATGAGACCCTGGAGCAACGCCAGATCGGTCGGTGAGAGACGGCCCCGACCGTCCTGCGGTCAGGGTTCGAGACCCACCGCCGGACCGTAGTCGTCGAACGCATAGGCCGGCAGAAACTGGCGCCCCGCGAAAAAGCGCCGCTCGACTTGCGTCATGCCCGCCTCATCAGAGACCTGCCGCCAATGCCGCGCGATTGTCTCGACCTGCGCATCGATGATCCCGCGGGCAGTCCCGGTATCAAGCAAGAACGCCGGCGCGGCGCTCAGGGCGAGGGTCAACTGCGACGTCCGGCGCCCCTCGGCGATGATCATCGCCTGGTTCGCCTCGCTGCCCGCGCGCCGCTGCGGGGCAATGTCGTAGGCAGGTGTCAGGCGCAGCAGCTTGCCATCCCAAAAGGCCGCATGGTTGCGCGCGTGGTCATCGGTATTGCCGACCAGAATGTTGAAAGTCAGCCGCGAAAACATCTCGCGCAGGGTCTGTTTCGGCGCATGAAACTTCTTGCGAATGATGTCGGCGAGCCCGGGATAGGAGATGTGATGCGCCGCCATCTCGTGCTCTTGCGTCCAGGTCAGCGCCGAAACCATCGCCCTGCGCGCCCATCCGTCCGCCGCAGCGGGAACCCGGTCGAACCGCTCCACCAGGAGAACGTCGCGATCAAGCGCTCGGGTGATCGTGACGGGGGCGGTGTCGATCCCGGCCAGGGCCGCCAGCCGCATGGCGGCGAATTCCGCCTTCACCATCGCAAAACTGTCACTCGCCGCCGAGAATTTCGCGATCAGCTTGCGCCCGGATCCCGCATCGGTGCGCAGCGCCTTGGGACGCGCGCCACCGATGGAACTGCCGTGCAGCACCGCCCGGTCGAGCGCAGGCGGAACGGGCTCCCCGGCTTCGATCCGGTCGGAAAAAGCCATAAGCTCGTCGAGGCTCGCCTCTTCGCCCTCCCGCGGCAGATACTCCTGCCCCGAGGCCTGAAAATCGAGCGCCCCGATCCGATCGGAGCCAGACCGCGCCATGAAGGTCATCTCGCCAAAGGCATCCCCGGCGATCTCGTCGCGCCGATATCCCAGAAGGTCATGCACAATGACGCGCCGCCCCCAACGGTCCGGCAGCGCATCGCGCAGGCTTGGCGCCAGATCGTGCCCGGGCGGCGGATCGATCAACCCCGCACGCAGCGGCAGGTCGAGATCGAAAACGGCGATCGCATCGGGCCGCTCAAGGTAGCTGCGCCCGTAGTTGAAGAATATCCGCGTGCCTTCGCGTGCGACCCGCCCGGCCACCACCGGCTGCGACGCGCCCGGCAGCCAGATCCAGACAAAGAGTTCCGTCGGTTCAGAAATCATCCTTCAGCTCCGGCTTGCGGGAATGGATGCGACGCGGCAGCAGATCGAGCCGAAGCCGGGTCTCGGCATGCCGCGCCTCGACCGCAGCCTCGCCCCCGAACAGATCCAGCCCGACCAGAACCGCAGCCTCGAACACCGTGCCGATCGCCACCGAGGGCTTTGCGCTTTCCAGTGCCCGCACCGTCTTTCGCGCGCATCCCAACCGGTCGGCAAGGTCCTGCTCGCTCCAGCGCAAGAGCTTCCGGCGCGCCTGAATCTCGTCGGCGAGCAGCGCAAGCATGCGACGCGTGGCAAGGGACAGCGGCTGGAGACGTTCCATCGGACGGGCGGAATGAGGGGTTTTGATGGCGGCACCTTAGGGCATTGCGACGATGGACTCAACGCACTACATGTGATTTGATCCCTTTAATGCACTTTAAGTTCTTAAAAATACCTATAAGAAACAATATTCCGAATACTGTTGATCCACAAACGTGAGCAGGACAACCTTTCCCCTGCTCGAGCGGCCCGATCGGGCCTTACCGGTCGAACTGTCGGCTGGGATCAGGTTGCGCGCAGATGCCCGCCCCTTCGAGGCTCCGATCAGCGGGGGCTGAACCTCCGCCCCTGGGGGAGGAGTGCAACCATTCACCCTGCGCCACTCAGAACGATGCGCCACGCCACATATGACTGAAAAATATAGATATTTATGCGATATACGCCCAGCAACGCAACAGTCTGCAGCCACAAGTCAATACTGAACAACTTTTTTCCGATAAATACTTTCCATTTTCTTGGGGCTGCCACAGGTAGAGTGCAGAAGTTGTCTTAGGTCATGTTGACAAATGGCGGAGCCAGAGCCTGATGCAGGCGATGTCTATGAAGCCGAGGAAACTGTCTGCGGTTTTGTCGTATCGGGTTGCCAGCCGACGGCTGTTCTTCAACTTGTTGAAGCAGCGCTCGACCCTGTTGCGCAACGTGTATATGGCCATGTCGACGACCTTGCGAACCTTCCGGTGCTTGCGCATCGGTATCATCGGTAGGGCATCACGACTATCGATATCTTCTCGAACCTTATCAGAGTCATAGCCCCTGTCAGCGACCAGACCGGCGGGCTGTGGCAGGTTGTCCGCCATCACCAGATCATATCCGGTGTAGTCGGAAACCTGCCCCGGCGTGATCTCGGTTCTCATCGGAAGGCCGACACCGTTGACGCGCAAATGGATCTTGGTCGAGAACCCACCCCTTGAACGGCCAAAAGCTTCTTCGGAGTCCCCCTTTTGCGCCCGCCGCATGATGATGGGCGCGGATCACAGTGCTGTCGACCATCTGGAGCTTGTCGGGCGCCAGCGCCCCGCGTGGTTCAAGCCATCCAGGACGTCCTCCCACAGCCCGGCGAGCGTCCAGCGCCGGAACTGCCGGTAGACAGATGACCACTTGCCAAACTCCTCTGGCAGGTCCCGCCACGGCGCACCGGTTCGCGCGATCCGGAAAATGCCATCTAGAACAAGCCGATGGTCCGCAGGCTTGCGCCCGTTCGGATGCCGGACGGCCCGGATGAAGCCCTCAAAGAATGCCCATTCGTCGTCGGACATCAGGTTGCGTGCCAAGGTCACCTCCCACGTAGAGATGATCTTGAATCACAGCTGACCACGGAGGGGAATCCGTTTTGTCAACACGGCCCATATTGCCACTACATATCAAGCACTTACGTAATCTCATTTACATGAAGTCCGCAATTTGCGGCAAGTTTGGGTGGCACGTGACATTTGGGTGCCGGTCCCTCAAACGTGCCGCAAGATTGACACTTGCAGCCTTCGCAATCGCGCGCTGAGCGAGTCTTGCGCCGTTTCGCGCGGTTTTCAGACGATTTCGGCCAGATCGTTCCCCCCGTTCCGTCAAGATTGAGGGCCGGGCAGTTTCAGGGCAAATCAGGGAGGTCAGACTTGCCCCCAGCCCTTCCGCGCCTCCCCCTCGGCCCCTGACGCACTGCCGACGACCGCCGAAACGGTCCGGGATTGTCTGCGGATTGACCGGCACTTCCGGTCATAGACCCACGAGAGGACGTTGCGGGGACAAGGAAAGATGACACGCAGGCCAAGAGGGGGGGGGCAGCGCCCCTGCCCGCTCACAACACCTGCGCCGCCGCCCAGGCCGAGGACCAGGCCCACTGGAAGTTGTAGCCGCCGAGCCAGCCGGTCACATCGACGACCTCGCCGATGAAATGCAGCCCCGGCACTTGCTTTGCCTCCAGCGTCTTCGCCTCCAGCGCCTCGGTCGCCACGCCGCCCACCGTCACCTCGGCGGTGCGATAGCCCTCCGACCCCACGGGACGCACCTGCCAGGCCTGCACCTGCGCCGCCAGCTGCGCCAGCGCGCGGTTGCCGTGATCGGCCAGCCGCCCCGACAGCCCCGATTGCGCCACCGCCAGCGCCGCCAGCTTGTCGGGCAAAAGCCGCCCCAGCGCGGTGTGCAGCGCGATCCGCCCGGTCTCGGCCCGGATCGCGGCCAGCTCGGCGGCGATGTCGCGCCCCGGCGCGAGGTCGATCGTCAGCGCGTCGCCCTCGCGCCAGTAGCTGGAAATCTGCAGGATCGCCGGGCCCGACAGGCCGCGATGGGTGAACAGCAGATCCTCCTCGAGGCTGCGCTTGCCCAGGCTCACCCGCGCGGGCAGGCCGATCCCCGCCAGGGGCGCGGTGCGCGCCAGATCCTGTTCGGCGAAGGTCAGCGGCACAAGGCCGGGCCGGGTCTCGGTCAGCCGCAGCCCGAAGCTTTCCGCGATGCGATAGCCCAGCCCGGTGGCTCCGAGCTTCGGGATCGACTTGCCCCCCGTCGCCACCACCACCCTTGCCGCCCGCAAGATCCCGTCCGAGGTGACCACCTCGAATCCCTGCGCCCCCTGCCGCACCGTCTCGATGCTGCAGCCCAGCCCGATCTCGCCGCCCGCGCGCAGATCGGCCAGCAGCAGATCGACCAGCTGCCAGGCCTTGCCGTCAAAGAACAGCTGGCCGCGGTGCTTTTCATGCCAGGCGATTCCCGCGGCATCCACCCGGGCGATCATGTCGGCGGGGGTGAAGCGGCTGAGCGCCGACAGCGCGAACCGGGGGTTTTCCGACAGGAACTGTTCGGGCGCGTTCTGCCGGGTCAGCTCGCGGTTGGTGAAGTTGCACCGCCCGCCGCCCGAGATGCGGATCTTTTCGCCCGGGCGCTGCGCGTGATCCAGCACGATCACGCGGCGGCCGCGGCGGGTGGCTTCGGCGGCGCAAAAGAGCCCGGCGGCCCCCGCACCAAGGATGATGGCGTCATATTGGGTCATGCGAGGGCTTTGCCCGCGGCGGAAAAAAAGCGCAACGGATTTCGTGATTTTTCCTCTTGCGCCCTCCCGCAGCCTTGGCTAAACACCGCCGCACAGCGTTGGGGTATCGCCAAGCGGTAAGGCAGCGGTTTTTGGTACCGCCATTCCTAGGTTCGAATCCTAGTACCCCAGCCACTTCTTCCGGATCAGTCTTGCAAGACCTGGACCCAGCCCTCGGGGCTCAGGCGTCCTGAACCGGGGTGCACACCGGGCACCACAAGCCCCCGATGCCCCCTCCAGCCCTGCCCCGATCCTGTCGTCCCGCTCATCTGCGCCTTCGACAGATTGTGACCGACACAACGCCACGCCTTGTCGCGGCCTTTCCGCAGGACCAGTCTGGCCGCAAAACCGCCCGGAGGTCCCATGCGAAACACTCATCCCGTCCTGGAGGCCATCGACAGGCACCGCAAGGATCTGACGGCGCTCGCCGACCGGGTCTGGGACACGCCGGAACTGCTTTACGGCGAGTTTGCCTCCTGTGCCACCCACACCGAGATGCTGCGCGCCAAGGGCTTTCGCGTCACCGAAAACGTCACAGGCATTCCGACCGCGGTGATGGGCGAAGCGGGCGACGGCGGGCCGGTGATCGCGATCCTTGGCGAATATGACGCCCTGCCCGGGCTGAGCCAGGTCGCGGGCATCGCCGAGCCGCAGCCGGTGGTCGAGGGCGGCAATGGCCATGGCTGCGGCCATAACCTTCTGGGCGCGGCCTCGCTTCTGGCGGCCTGCGCGCTGAAGGACTGGCTGGCCGCCACCGGCACGCCGGGCCGGGTGCGCTATTACGGCTGCCCCGCCGAGGAGGGCGGCGCCGCGAAAGCCTTCATGGTGCGCGACGGCGCCTTTGCGGGGGTCGATGCCGCGATCACCTGGCACCCCGACGGCATGACCCGGGTCGATGACCCCGAAAGCCTTGCCAACACGCGGATGGATTTCAGCTTCACCGGCCGCGCCAGCCATGCCGCCGCGACGCCGCATCTGGGGCGCTCGGCGCTGGATGCGGTCGAGCTGATGTCGGTCGGCGTGAACTACCTGCGCGAGCATATGGTGAACGGCGCCCGCATCCACTACGCCTATATGGACGCGGGCGGCACCGCGCCGAATGTGGTGCAGGCCCGCGCCAGGGTGCGCTATTCGATCCGGGCGCTGGAGCTTTCGGACATGCTGGCGCTGGTCGAGCGGGTGAAGGACGTGGCCCGCGGCGCGGCGCTGATGACGGGCACGGCGGTTGATTTTCAGGTGATCTCGGCGGTGTCGAACAACCTGGTGAACGAGGTGATGGACCGCGCCATGCAGCAGGTGCTGGAGGATCTGGGCGGCGTGCCCTTTGATGCCGCCGACCGCGCCTATGCCGAGGCGATCCGCGCGACGCTGAGCCCGACCGACCTTGAAGCGCCCTGGCGCGCCGTGGCGCAGGAGCCCACCGCGGCGCCGCTCTGCGACTGGATCGTGCCGCTCAAGCCGGGCGGGGACAAGATGATCGGCTCGACCGATGTCTCGGATGTGACCTGGGCGGTGCCCACGACCGAAGTTCTGGTGGCCTGCCATGCGATCGGCACGCCGGGGCACAGCTGGCAGCTGACCGCGCAGGGCAAATCGGCGGCGGCGCACAAGGGCATGACGCATGCGGCAAGCGCGATGGCGCTTCTGGCCGAGCGGCTTTGGACCGATACCGAGCTGCTGGCCGCGGCGCAGGCCGAACATGCCCGCCGTCTGGCGCGCACGCCCTATACCAGCCCCCTGCCCGCCGATCTTGCCCCGCCGCTGGTGCCGCGCCCCGTCTGAGTCGCCTCAGGCGGCGATCTCGCGCAGCAGATCGCACAGCCGCGCGGCGGCGGCGCGGATCTGCGCCTCGTCAAAGGCGGTGTAGCCCAGCACAAGGCCCTGCGGCGGCGCGGGCAGCTGCGCATGGGCCGACAGCGCCTTCAGCGTCAGCCCGCGATCGGCGCCGCGCAGGACGATCTCCGCATCGGAGGCGCGGGCGCGCAGCGCGGCCGCAAGCGGCGCCACCAGATGCATGCCGGAGGCATCCGGGCGCAGCTCCAGCAGCCCGGCCACCGGCTGCAAGGCATCGATCAGCACCGCCTGCCGTGCCGCATAAACGCGGCGCATCCGCCGCAGATGGGTGGCAAATTCGCCGCTCGCCATGAAGGCCGCAAGCGCCGGTTGCGGCAGCAGCGAGACCCGCAGCCCACCCCGCGCCAGATAGCGCCGCACCCGGCCCGCAAGCGCTTCGGGCACCACCAGATAGCCGATCCGAAGCCCCGGGCTCAGCAGCTTCGAGAACGAGCCGGAATAAAGCGTCGCGCGCAGACCGTCGAGCCCGGCAAGGCTGGGCAGCGGCTGGCCGCGATAGCGAAATTCGCCGTCGTAATCATCCTCGACGATCAGCCCGCCCGTCGCGCGCGCCCAGCCCAGCAGCGCAAGACGCTGCGGCAGCGCCATCGCCACCCCGGTCGGATACTGCCGCGAGGGGGTGACGATCACCGCCTGCGTGCCCTGCGGAATCGCTGCCGGGTCAAGCCCTTCGGCGCCGATGCGCAGCGGAAGCGGCCGCGCCCCGAGATCGCCCAGAAGCGCCTGCTGCACCGGCCAGCCGGGGTCCTCCGTCGCCACCGCAGCGCCCGGCGGCAACAGCGCATGGCACAGGATCTCGGTCACGTCGCGCGCGCCGGAGGTGATCACCACCTGCTCGGGCGTACAGGCAAGGCCCCGCCAGACCGCCAGATGATCGGCGATCGAGGCGCGCAGCGGATACCAGCCGAAAGGATCGGCCCGGTCCAGCAACCCGGCCTCGGGCGCGCGCCAGGCCCGTTCAAGATGCCGCGCCCAGAGCCGGTGCGGAAACAGCCGCTGATCGGGCAGACCGGGCAGGAAGGGCAGGACCGGCGCGGTGTGACGCGTCAGCGGCGGCACGCCCGGCGGCGGCGGGGCCAGATGCGGCAGATCCCCGGCCACGAAAGTGCCCGCGCCCGGACGCGTCTGCAGATAGCCCTCGGCGATCAGCTGGTCATAAGCGGTGGTGACGGTGAGCCGCGACACCGACAGCTCGCCCGCCAGCGCCCGGCTGGAAGGCAGCCGCCGCCCGGCCGCGCCGCCGCGCAGGATCAGCGCCCGCAGGGCCTCGGTCAGCTGCAGATGCAACGGCCCGGCCCCGCGGGCAAGCGTCAGGCCGAACAGCGCGGCCTCGAAAGTGGATCGGTCTTTTTTATCCGGATTGGCCATGTTCCCATATCCACTATCGCGCTAGGCCTGCAACAGCAACGGATTCAGGAGACCCCGATGAGCGAGAGCCTTGCCGTCACCGAACGCAGCCGCCTGCGCCGCCTGCACGAGCGCGGCGCCCATGACCGCGCCACCATCGACGCCATTCTGGATGCCCAGCCGCTGTGTTCGGTGGGCTATGTGATGGAGGGCAAACCCTATGTGACGCCCACGCTGCAATGGCGCGAGGGCGATCATGTCTACTGGCACGGTTCCTCGGCCAGCCGCGCGCTGCGGGCGGGCAAGGGAACCGAAGTCTGTCTCTCGGTTTCGATCCTTGACGGCTTCGTTCTGGCGCGCTCGGGCTTTCATCACACGGTCAATTCGCGCTCGGTGACGCTGTTTGGCACCGCCTTCGTGGTCGAGGATCCGGCCGAGAAACTGGCCCGGCTTGCGGCTTTCGTGAACCATCTTTTCCCCGGCCGCTACGAGGGGCTGCGCCCCGATCATCCGCAGGATCTGAAGGGCACGATGGTGCTTGGCCTGCCGATCACGGAAGGCTCGGCCAAGCTGCGCAGCGGCGGGCCGAATGACGAGCCGGAAGATTACGCCCTGCCGATCTGGGCCGGGGTGGTGCCGGTGTCGCTGCAGATCGGCGCGCCGATCCCCGATCCGCGCAACCTGCCGGGCGTTTCCGTGCCCGATCACGCCCGCAAGCCGCGGATCGGCTGAGCCTGTTGCCGATTGGTCTTTCGTGCCCGGCTTGCGACGCAGCCGGGCACGCGCGCTTTACGCCTGCGCGACCTCGGTGATCCACTCTTCAAGCAGACGAACCCCGAAGCCGGTGCCGCCGCGACGGGCGAGCGGCAGGTCTTTCTCGGCCAGTTCCTTGCCCGCGATGTCAAGATGCGCCCAGCGACAGCCGCAGGTGAACTGGCGCAGGAAGGCCGCGGCATGGGGCGCGTCGCCATCGTGCAGATCGGCGGCATGCTGGCGCAGATCGGCCAAGGGCGTGCGCAACTCCACCTCATAGGCCGGATCGAGCGGCAGCCGCCAGAACCGCTCGCCCACGCTTTCCCCCGCCGCCAGAAGCTCTGCCGCAAGGTCATCATCGGTGGCGAACAGCCCGGCAAAGACATGGCCCAGCCCCTGCATCACCGAATAGGTCAGCGTCGCCAGATCGACGATCACCCGCGGTTTATGACGGCTGGCCGCAAGATAAAGGATGTCGGCCAGAACCATCCGGCCCTCGCAATCGGTGTCATAGACTTCGACCGTCTTGCCCGAGAGCGTGGTGACGATGTCGCCGGGCTTGTAGGAACTGCCCGAGAGCAGGTTTTCGGCGATGCCCAGAACCCCCACGACATGTTCGCGGCTGCCCTGCCGCGCCAGCGCCAGCATCGCGCCGATCACGGCCGCGGCCCCGCTCATGTCGGCGCGCATGCCGAACATCTGCGGCCCGGACTTGATGCACAGCCCGCCCGCGTCGAAACAGATCCCCTTGCCGACCAGCGCGACGGGCGCTTCGGGGCTGCCCTCGGGGCGATAGCGGAGGGTGATCACCCGCGGCTTGCGCGCCGAGCCCATGCCGACGGCCAGAACCGCATTCATCCCCAGACGCGCCAATTCGTCGGCGTCCATCACCTCGATCGCGATCCCGGCGGCGGCAAGCGGGCCAAGATGATCGGCGAAATTGTCGGGATGCAGGTGGCTGGCCGGAAAGTTTACCAGATCGCGGGCCAGCGTCACCCCCTCGGCCAGCGCCTCCATCCGGGCGAGCGCGGCATCGGCCTCAAGATCGGTGGCAAGGGCCAGCTGCAGCGTGAAGGGCCGATCGGCGCGGCCCATCAGGGGCGCGCGATAATTGCCCAGCCGCACCCCGTGGACGAGCGCGGCAAGAAGCTCGGCCGCCTCGGGGCCGTCGCCATCCTGCACCAGCGTCGCGGCCTCTTCGCCCAGGGCTTCAAGATGGCGCGCAAGGGCCACCCCCGCCCGGGTCGCCGCAAGGGGGGTCAGCGCCTCGGGGGCGCCAAGGCCCAGAACGATGATGCGCGCAGAGGCCAGCCGCTGCGGCGCCAGAATATCAAGGCAGGCCCCCTCGGCCGCCTTGAACCGCGCCGCGTCCAGCGCGCGGCGGATCGCGCCCTTTGAGGCCGCCTCCAGCGCCGCGGCCCGCGGGCCAAGGGCGAGCGCGGCGGTCAGCGGCAGGATGACGACGCGGGTATCGGGCATCGGGCCGGTGGAGCGGGAAACGGTGACAGGCATGACAACCTCTGAAGTTTGAAGGGGATGGTGCGCGCGGAAAGGCTCAATCCTCGCGCACGAAATGGCCGGGCGAGGCCTCGCGATAGCGCCGTTTCGGTGGCACGAAGCCCAGATCACGGATCGGGTTCATCAGTTCCGACGGCGGCTGGCTGCGGCGCAGATGGCGACGCGCCGGATCGGGGATCGCCACCGCGTCGATCAGCCGACGCGTATAGGGATGCAGCGGGTTTTCCATCACCGCCGCGCGCGGCCCGATTTCGACGATCTCGCCCTGATACATCACCGCGATGCGGTGGCTGATCCGTTCCACCACCGCGATATCATGCGAGATGAACAGAAAGGCGATGCCGGTGCGTTCCTGAATGTCGAGCAGCAGATTGACCACCTGCGCCTTGACCGAGACATCCAGCGCCGAGACCGATTCATCGGCGATGATCACCTTCGGGTCGAGCATCAGCGCGCGGGCAATGCAGAGCCGCTGCCGCTGCCCGCCGGAAAATTCATGCGGGAAGCGTTCCAGCATCGCCGGATCCAGCCCCACCTGCCCCATCAGCCGCGCGGCCTTGGCGCGGGCCTCGGCGGCGCTGCCCATGCAGTGTTCGAGGAACGGCTCGACCAGCGCCTCGCCGATCGTCATGCGCGGATTGAGACTGGCCAGCGGATCTTGCGGGATCATCTGGATCTCGCGCCGCTGCAGCCGCAACCGCCCGGGATCGAGCGCGAAAAGCTCGGTCTCGCCCAGCCGCACCGAGCCCGTGGACTGCCCGGCCGCCAGCCGGATGATCGCCCGGCCGGTGGTCGATTTCCCGCAACCGGATTCGCCCACCAGCGCCAGCGTTTCGGCCGGATGGATCGCGAAGGACAGGTTTTCCACCGCATGCACGCGGGCCACCCTGCGCCGCAACAGCCCGCCGCGCACATCGAACCGCGTCACCAGACCGCGCACCTGAAGCAGCGGCGCCGTGAGGTCGGGCTGGCGCGTCAGCGGCCTGCCCGGCGTGACCTGGCCCGTGGCCGTGTCGATCACCGGAAAGCGCAGCGGCACCGGCTCGCCCGCCATCGAACCGAGCGCCGGAACCGAGGCCAGAAGCGCGCGGGTATAGGGCTGGCGCGGGGCGCGGAACACCTGTTCGGTCGGGCCGTCCTCGACCACGTCGCCGCGCAGCATCACCACGGTGCGATCGGCCATTTCCGCCACCACCCCCATGTCATGCGTGACAAACAGCATCGCCATCCCGAATTCGGCCTGCAACTCCTTGAGAAGCGACAGGATTTCGCCCTGCACCGTGACATCGAGCGCGGTCGTCGGCTCATCGGCGATCAGCAGTTTCGGCCGCGAGGCCAGCGCCATCGCAATCATCACCCGCTGCCGCATTCCGCCCGAAAAGGCATGCGGATAATCGCCGAGCCTGCGCGCCGCATCGGGGATGCGCACCCGCTCCATCAGCGCCACCGCCGCCTTGCGCGCCTGCGCAAGCGGCATCGGCCGGTGGCAGGTCAGCGCCTCGATCAGCTGATCGCCGACGGTGTAGATCGGGTGCAGGCTGGTCATCGGCTCCTGAAAGATCATCGCGGCGCGCTGGCCGCGGATCTTCGCCACCATCTCGGCCTCGGACAGGGCAAGCACCTCGTGGCCGTCAAGGGTGATCCGCCCCTCGATGCGGCTGGTCGCCGGATCGAGCAGACGCATCAGCGCCAGCGAGGTGACGCTTTTGCCCGAGCCGGATTCGCCCACAAGCGCCACGGTTTCCCCCGCCGCCACATCGAGCGACAGGCCGTTGACCACCCGGGTCCAGCTTTTGCGCGCGCCCGCAAAGGAGACGCGCAGATCGCGCACGCTCAGGATCGGCGCGGCGGGGGAAAGATCGGTCATTTGCGCCGCATCCTCGGATCAATCAGAATGCACAGAAGGTCGACGACGGCATTGGCCAGCACCACGAAGAAGGAGGCATAAAGCACCGAGGCCATGATCATCGGCAGATCCAGCGCCTTGAGCGCCTGATAGGTCAGCCGCCCCACGCCGTTGAGACCGAAGACGACTTCGGTCAGCACCGCCGCCCCGCCGACCAGCACGCCGAAATCCATGCCGAACATGATGACGACGGGAATGATCGCGCTGCGGGTGGCGTGTTTGAGCAGCACCCGCCGCGCCGTCAGCCCCTTGGCGCGGGCGGTGCGGATGTAATCTTCCTGATAGGTTTCAAGAATGCCCGTGCGCAGCATCCGCCCGTAAAGCCCGATGTAAAGGAAGGCGAGCGTCAGCCAGGGAAAGACCAGCGCCAAGGCCCAGCGCAAGGGGCTTTCGGTGAAGGGCACGTAGCCGAGCGGCGGCACCCAGGAAAAGGCCCAGGTGTCGTGAAACCGGCTCTGGGTGATCAGGTTGACCATCTCGCCGACCCAGAAGACCGGCATGGCCACGGCCATCATCGAGACGCCCATCAGGATCTTGTCGGGCCACCGGTCCTTGGTCGCCGCGGCAAGGATGCCGGTGACCGCGCCCAGCACCATCCAGAGCACGGCGGCGCCTGCCACCAGCGACAGCGTCACCGGCGCGGCGGCGCGCAGCGCGGGCACGATCTTTTCGCCGCGGTTGACGAACGACGTCAAATCGCCGGTGATGAACATCTTGCGCATCATCACCCCGTATTGCACCCAGATCGGCCGATCGAGGCCGAAGTCGTGCCGCACCGCGATCACCGTTTCGGGCGCGGCATTGCGCCCGGCGATCCGCGCGGCCGGATCGGCGCCGGGGGTGGCGAAAAAGATCAGGAAGGTCAGGATGCTGATCCCCAGCATCACCACCGCCATCCGCGCAAGCCGCGCCAGAACTGCCGCCAGCATCAGCGCCCCCGCACGGATTTCGGATCAAGGATGTCGCGCAGCACATCCCCGAACAGGTTGAGCAGCATCACCGTCACCATGATCGCCAGCCCCGGCGCCATCGAGACGACGGGGCGGGAATAAAGCAGCGCCTGCCCGTCCTGCAGGATCGTGCCCCAGCTGGCATTGGGCGCCTGCACGCCGACCGACAGGAACGACAGCGCGCTTTCGGTGACGATGTTGAGCGCCATCAGCATCGGCGCAAAGACGATCAGCGTGGTGGCGACATTGGGCAGGATGTGACGCCACAGGATGCGCGAGGGCCGGATGCCAAGGCCGCGCGCCGCCAGCACGAATTCGCTGTTGGTGATGGCGATCACCCGGCCGCGGACCGGCCTTGCGACATAGGGCACATAGACCAGCCCGATGATCACGATCGGCACGATCAGGCTAGATGAGGACAGGTGGATCGGCCCGAAATCAAAGGTCTTTCCCAGCATCACGATCGACAGCGAGATCGCCAGAAGATAGACCGGAAAGGCCCAGATCATGTCGATCAGGTTCGACAGCACCGTGTCCACGACGCCCCCGGCATAGCCCGCCACAATGCCGACAAGCGCCGCGCAGACAAGGCACAGAAGCGTCGCGGCCCCGGCGATGAACAGCGAATTCTGCCCGCCATAGAGAAACCGCGCCGCCACGTCGCGGCCCTGCGCATCGGCGCCCAGGAAATATTGCGGCCCCCAGGTCGGGCCGATCGGCGTGACGCCCAGGCCCAGCCCCTCGGTCGAGCGCACCATCACCGGCGAGCGCTTGCCGTCGATCAGGATCTTCGCACTCAGCCCCGAGCGGAACGGATCGGTCTTGGCGACATATTTCGCATAGACCGGCGCAAGCGCCATTGCGAGAACGATCAGCAGGATGCCCAGCCCCGAAAGCACCGCGGTGGGGCTTGCGGCAAGGCCGGTCAGCGCGCGCCGCCAGGGGCCCGCGGGCGGCGGCAGATCGCCCCCGGCCGATGCGGCCGGGGACGGGGGGATAAGATCGGGTGTCATGTCCGGGGCGTCGCCGTCTTCACGTGTCATTGCACCCAGGCATTCGCGATCAGCCAGTGGTGCAGGCTGGAGAACTGGTAATTGCCCACCCGCGTGCTGAGCAGGTCCACCTGTTGCGGCGTGAAAAGCGGCAGCGCGGGCGATTGTTCCATCACCGCGCGGTCGATCTTGGCCCAGTCCTTGTCGGCCGCGACCGGATCGGTGGCGCCAAGCGCAATCGCCGCCTTCATCTGCGCGTCGATATCCTTGTCGCACAGGCCCGAAATGTTGATCGAGGCATCGGTGCCGGGATGGAAGGAGTCACAGCCGAAAAGCACGTTGAGGAAGTTCGAGGCGGCCGGATAATCGGCATACCATTGGCTGATCGAGAGCTGCACCTTGTTGTTGGTGTTCTGGATATAGGTGAACTGGATATCGCCCGAGATCGTCTGCACCGCGGCCTCGTAGCCCAGATCCGACAGCACCGATTGCAGATAGGTGCCGATCCCGCGCGAGGCGGCGTTGTCCTCGGTCACCACGGTGACCTTTTGCCCCTTGGTGCCGCTTTCCTCGACCAGCTGCAGCGCCTTGTCCATGTCCGGCGCGGTCCATTCGGTGCCGGGATCCAGGGTGTAAAGACACTGATCCTCGTGGCCGGGGAATTCCGGCGGCAGCACCTGACAGACGGGCTTGGCCAGCGCCGGGCCGCCAAAGACCGACACCAGCGCGTCACGGTCGATGGCATAGTTCAGCGCCTGACGCGCCTTCAGATTGTCGAAGGGCGGCAGGTTGACGTTCATCGGCGCATACCACCAGGCCGAAAGCGGCGAGAGATGGATCTGCCCGGGGGCCGAGGTGGAGAGTTCGGCCAGACGATCGGCGGGCGGCGTGTCGAACATCCAGTCGGCCTGCCCGTTCAGGATCGCGTTCACGGCGGCCTCTTCGGTGCCGCCGAAGGTGTAGACGATCTGATCGACATAGCCGTCGGGCTGCGCGTCCTTGCTCCATTCCTTGAAGGCCGGGTTGCGCACGATCACCATGGAATTGTTGGCGTCGTAGCTTTTCACCACATAGGCGCCGGTGCCCGGAATGGGGGTGTTGCCATTGTCCTTGGCCGGGGTTTCCGAGGGCAGGATCGCGGCATGCGGCACGGACAGCTTGAAGAGCAGTTCCGGATCGGCCGCCGTCAGGTTGATCGTCACCGTGCCCGCCGCCTCGTCGCCGATCACGCCGCCCGCAAGCGTGCAACTCGCCGGATCGGCCAGGCAGGCCTCGGCGCCGACGATGCCGTTGTAGAACGTGCCCGCGGTCGGACCCAGCACCTTGAAGATGCGCTGGAACGAGGCCACCACATCCGTCGCCGTCATGTCGGAACCATCGGCGAATTTGATCCCCTTGCGCAGGGTAAAGGTATAGGTCTTGCCGTCGTTCGAGATCACCGGCATCGCCGCGGCCAGATCGGGCACGATGTCCTTGCTGTCGGTGCCGCCCACCTTCTTGAAGCCCACGAGCCCGTCATAAAGGAAGGCGTAAAGCTGCCAGAACTGCGAGGTGTAGTTGATATGCGGGTCAAGGGTGCCCTGCGAGGACACCGAGACCAGCCGCAGCGTGCCGCCGCGATGCGCGTCCTCGGCCTGCGCCAGCGTCGGGCCCAGCGCCGCCAGAAGCGCGAGCATCGCAACGGGTCCGGCCCGGCGTGCCGTCCTTGCGGGGGGAAGCTTGGGGATCATGGTCTACTCCTTGCTGGATTTCCGGATGTCCGGGGCGGGCGCCCCGGCGCGGCAGAACGGGAAGTCGAATCGAGTCTCGCGGTGCCACTGTGCCAGACCCGCCGCAAAACGGGGCGGGTCGCAGCGGCAGATTGCTCGATTTTCGGGCTTTTCTTCACGCCTCGGCATCGTTTCTCTGATTTCGGGCGCATCGGTGCCTTCCCATCGGCCGATATTGTGGCAAGGTCCCGTCCTGCGTAACCTATCAAGATTGATAGTGGGCCGCTGGGGAGGAAGCACATGGCATCATCTGCCGCGCATCACGCGACACCCCGTCCCGGCCCGGAGGCCGCCGGGGCTTCCGGGCTCGGGCGGGAGGTGGACCGCTTCTTCGAGATCGCCCGCGGCTTTGGCGCCTCGGCGCTGATCTACGATTACACCCCCCGGCATCGGGAAACCGATGGCACGGTGACGGCGCCCGCGGTGATGATGGTGCGCAACCTTGATCCGGGGATGATCGACTACTGGTGCGGCCGCGGCTATGCCCATGTCGATCCGGTGCAGGCGGTGGCGGTGAATTCGGTCGCGCCCTTCGTCTGGAGCTATGACGCCGAGGCGGGCGATCTGAGCGCCAGCTTCCTGACCCGCAATTCCCGCCCGGTGGTCGAATTCATCTCGGCAAGCGGCTTCGTCAATGGCATCACCGTGCCGATCCACCTGCCCGGCGGCGGCTATGTCACGGTGAACGGGCTCTGGAACGGGCCCGGCCGGGCCTTTGCGGCCGTTGCGGCGCAGGTTCTGCCGGGCTTCGCGCTGATGGCGCAGGCGTTCCAGAACGACATCGGCGCCCCCGCGCCCGCCGATCCCGCACCGCCCCAGCCCCAGCCCCGGACCCCGGCGCTGAGCGCGCGGGAACGCGAATGTCTCGATCATGCCGCACAGGGCCGGTCCGCCAAGGAAACCTCGCGGCTGATCGAACGCTCGGTGCCGACGGTGGTGATGCATCTGAACGCGGCGGTGCGCAAGCTTGGCGCGCGCAACCGCAGCCATGCGGTGGCCGAGGCGGTCCGGCGCGGCCTGATCTGAGACCTCCTCTCATTCTTGATAGCTGCCCCGGGGCGCAGGCCTTCGCTAGGCTTGACCGGGCAGCACGGGAGGATGAGATGCAAGGACCGGACGGGACGGACATTCCGACGCGCGAAGGCAAGGCCGCCTTCGGCGCCTGGCAGACGTGGTATCGCGTCACCGGCGATCTGACGAATGGCAAGCTGCCGCTTGTGATCGCGCATGGCGGGCCGGGCTGCACGCATGATTACGTTGACAGTTTCAAGGGCATCACCGCGCTCGATGGCCGCGCGGTGATCCATTACGACCAGCTTGGCAACGGCAACTCGACGCATCTGCCCGAAAAGGGCCCCGCGTTCTGGACGGTGAAGCTGTTCCTGGCCGAACTCGACAACCTTCTCGCCCATCTCGGCATCGCCGATCGCTACGCCCTGCTTGGCCAGTCCTGGGGCGGCATGCTGGGCGGCGAACATGCGGTGCGCCGCCCGAAGGGGCTCAAGGCGATCATCTTCGCCAATTCGCTGGCCTCGATGCCGACCTGGGTGGCCGAGGCGAACCGGCTGCGCGCCGAATTGCCGCCCGAGGTGCAGGACACGCTCTTGCGCCACGAACGCGCCGGAACGCTGAGCGATCCCGACTATCTGGCGGCCTCGCGCGTGTTTTACCTGCGCCATGTCTGCCGCCTTGATCCCTGGCCGCCCGAGGTGACGCGCACCTTCGCGCTGATGGAGCGCGACAGCACCGTCTACAACGCGATGAACGGGCCCACGGAATTCCACGTCATCGGCACGATGAAGGATTGGACGATCGAAGACCGCCTGCCGCTGATCAACGTGCCCGCCCTGGTGATCTCGGGCAGATACGACGAGGCGACGCCGCTGGTGACGAAGCCGCTGGTCGAAAACATCCCGGATGTCCGCTGGGTGCTGTTCGAGCACTCCTCGCACATGCCGCATGTCGAGGAAAAGGATCTCTGCCTTGCCACGGTGTCGGACTTCCTGAAGCTCTGCGACGGCTGACCCTCCCCCATCGGGCGGGGCCGCGGCTTGCCCCGGGCACGCCCGGCCGGGCGGTCAGGTCACCGGCGCTGCCCGGCAGTCTCGCGGATCATCTCCACCAGACGCGGCCCCCAGACCTGAAGGCTGTAGCCCTGCTCGACCTTCTGCCGCCCGGCCGCCCCCATGCGGCGGCGCAGCCCGGGATCGGCGGCAAGCCGGTCAAGGGCCGCGCGCCATTCCGCCTCGGTCGTGGCCAGAAAGCCGTTTTCGCCCGGGCTAACGAGGTCGCGGTTCACCCCCACCGGCGAGGCGACCACCGGCAGCCCGCAGGCCATGTATTGAATGAGCTTGTAGCCGCATTTCCCCCGCTCCCACGGCGTGTCGGGCAGGGGCATCAGGCCGATGTCCATCTGGCAGATCAGCTCCGCCTCGGTGTCTTCGCTCCAGGCCCTGAAATCGAAACACCCCTGCGCCCCCGGCGGCTCGCCCGCGCCGACCGCCAGGATCGTCGCATCATGCTGCTGCGCAAGCGCGGCCAGAAGCGGGCGCATCGGCTCCATGTATTTGGCCCAGGTGCCCGGCGTGCCGATCCAGCCGATCACCAGCCGGCTGCCCGGCGGCTTCGGCGCCGGAACCCGGTAGTGATCCAGATCGACGACGGTCGGCACGATCTCGATGCGCGCCGCCCCCGCCGCCGCCGCCCGTTCGGCCAGATAGCGGTTGCCCGCCGTCACCAGCGCCGAATGCGCCATCACCCCGTCGATCTTGCGCCCCAGAAGACGCCGCACCAGCGGGTTGCGGTGCTGATCGTAGCGGTGAAAGACCGCGTCGTCGTGATCGCTGATCACCGGCACGCCGCGCGGCAGAAACAGCCGCTCCAGCGGCCAGGGGAACCACGGCAGCGCCTCTTTCTCGACCCAGATCACATCCGCCCGCCGCGCCGCGCCGCAATGCGCCAGCCTGCGCCAGAGGAAACGGCCCAGACCGCCCTTGTCCCGCTTTCCGGCGTAAAGCGCGCGCAGATAGGCATCGTCGAAGAAGGGCGCCAGCGTCACCTCGACCCCGGCGCGTTCCAGATGGGGAAGGTATTGCATCGTGCGCAACCGGCTTGACGCGCCCATCCGGCTGTAGCGCGACAGGATCGTGACCCGCAGCGCCGTGGCGGCGCCGCGCTGTCCGGCCCCGAAGGGCGCGCGCAGCGCCCAGCCCCACAGCATGGCATAGCCCCGCCCCAGATCGCCGATCTCGTCAAAGCGGCGCTTGGCCAGCAGCAGGCCCAGCCGCGTCACGGGTTCGATGCCCAGCGTTGCCGCCGCCACCGCCCAGGCCCCCGGCGCCGAGAAATGCTTGAACGCATATTGCACCCGACTGCGCAGCGAATAGAACAGCCGATGCGCCTTGACCTGCGCCGAGACGCCGCCGCCCGCGTGACAAGCCTGCGCCTCGGTCAGGAAATATGACCGATACCCGGCCTGCCGCGCCCGCAGCGAGAGATCCAGATCCTCAAGATAGACGAAGAACCGCTCGTCGAAGCCCTGCAGCTGTTCAAACAGCGGCCGCCGGATCAGATAGAAGGCGCCGATCACATGCGGAACCTCGCGGCTTGTGGCGTGATCCCAGTCATGCATATGCGTGCCCAGCGCCGGGAAAAGCCGCTTCAGGCCAAGGCTTGTGGCCACCAGACCGGGCGGCGTCGGAAACCGCGCGCAACTGCGCTGCACCGTGCCATCGGCATCGGTCAGCGCGATGCCGACGATCCCCACCCGGTCGTTTTCCGGCCGCGCCATGAAGTCGAGCGGAACCGAGAGCGACCCCGGTTGCAGCCAGGCATCGGGATTGAGAAACAGCACGAAGGGGCTTTGCCCCCGCGCGGCGCCCAGATTGCAGGCCTTGCCAAACCCGAGGTTCTGCCCGGTTTCCAACAGATCCACATCCTCCGCCCCGGCCAGAAAATCGGTGGAACCGTCCTGCGAGCCGTTGTCGACGACGATGCAGCGCCCGACCCGGCCCGCGCCATGGGCCCGGATGCTCTCGATGCAGGCCTGCAGCTGCGCGCCGGAGTTCCAGTTGACGATGACGATATCGGTTTTCATGGTATTTTTTGACCCGTCTTGGCGCAGTTGATAAAATAGGTGCACGGCAAAACAAACATCCACTGGAACACAACAGCCTCGACATAGGGGTTCGTATTCATGACGAACAACGAGGAGATCAAGCCGCCCAGCATGTATTTCTCGTATTTATCGAGACCGCGCCGCCGCGCCTTTTGCACAGCAGCCCACAGCGCAAAAATAAACGGAAGACAATAGATGATCGTTCCGGCAAGACCAACTCTCAACAGGGTGGCGGCACCAACGACTTCATATCTCCAGGGGTATTTTTCGCTTACTGTAAACTCGACCCCAATTCCGTGACCAGCACCAAAAAAATAATAGTCAGCGGCACCACTAATAAGACTTGGCAGATAATCTTGCCTTCCCGCACCCCCGCCGGAGGTTATTTTCTCGATCAATTCATTCACGGAAACGAAAATATCAATGCCATAGAGTTCAGAAAGAAAATATCCACCGACCATGGGGCCAAGGATGATCGCAACAATGCCGAAAAACAACGAACGCGACACACGAAACGAAAGGCCAATTGAGGACACAAAATATATGAACGCTCCGATTCCCACCGCAAGGATCACTGCGCTTCGACCAGATGTGACGGCCGAAACAAAAGAAGCGACGATCAAAACCAGTCTGACTGACTTCAGCTTCAAGACATCTGGAGAGGCGAAAAGTCCCGCGTAAAGAAAAGTCATTGAGCCAAAAACAAACATGACGGCTGCGACTTGATTGTTTGAAAAATCAAGGTTTGGCACTCCGGCCATATAGGTCAGAATAGCTGAAAACCGCCCCGAAGGAAAAGCCCAGTAATAAAAAGCCTGAGACGCGATTGCCACGGAGGTCAAAAAAAGCAAAAAAACAACAATACGAGCCAACCCGAAGGTGGCGAGCGCACCATTCAAGGAAATAATCCAAAGCAGAGGACTCAGTATGTAGATAATCAGAACTTGACTTCCGGCCTCAAGGGGCGCTCCCCTAGCCATTCCGACAAGGATATAAAGCAATGACGTTCCGGCGATCGCAAGCCATATCGCAAGCAATCTGAAATTAATGGGATAACGCTTCCAGAATACATAATATGCTGCCGTAAGCAGCAGAAACATCACGGCAATTTCCTTCAACGCATTCGGCAGGATAACCGTCAGCGTCGACAAGCCAAGCCAGAGACACAACTCGATCGGATTTGTTCGCACTTGGGGGCGGCGGGAACATTCGGAGATAAAATCCCGAGAAACCTCATGCATTCTCTACCGCTCCAGTTTCTGGCTCAGCCCGATGCCGCCATAGACAAGGGCGACGGCGATCAGGCTCAGGATCACCACGTAAAACGCCTCGAACCCGGCCAGCCGGATCAGCCCGAAGGTGCTTGCGTAAAAGCCCGCCACCCCCAGCGCCATCAGCGCCGCCATCTGCGTTGTCCGCTGCGTCATCTCGAAGGGCTTGTGCGCGATCGACATGCCGTGCCAGCCGAAACTGGCCAGCGTGATCAGCGCCACCCCGATCATCCCGCCGGGCAGCGCCGCCGCGTCAATCCGAAACAGGTTGATCCCGCCCAGAAGCACCGCCACCGCCGTTGCGCCCAGACCGGTATAGACCAGCAGCGTGAACCGCAGGGTGCGCCGGGTCTCGGCCACCTCGCCCGCGTCGAATTGCGCCGACAGCAGCGGAAAGGCCCACATCATCAGCGCCGCATTGGCCAGCGCGAAGCCGCGATAGGTCAGGTCCGCCACCGCGGTATAGGCGCCAAAGGCATGTTCGGGCATGGCCTGCATCAGGATCGTCTTGGCGCTGACCATCGGCAGCCCCGCCATCATGAGCCAGGCCGCCGATTTCGCGCCATAAGACAGGGTCCGGACAAGCCACTCGCGTGAGGGCAGCGCCAGCCGGGGCCGCCCCGCCAGCAGCAGGATCGGCAGCAGGTTCGACACCGCAAGGCCAAGGACGACATCCTCGGTCCGCAGCGGCAGCCCGCGCAGCAGCGGCAGCGCCAGCACGACCAGGATCGACAGGATGCGCAGCGCCTCGAAGCTGGCCAGACGCATCACCCGCTGGCTCAGGACGAAATCGACGCCGACCGAGGAGCCAAGCACCGTGCCAAAGGAAAAGGCCGCAAAACCAAGGGCAAAGCTCGTCGAAACGCCAAGATGCAGGAAGATCCCGCCGCTCAGCGCCGCGGCCGCAAGCGCCGCCACCAGGGCGAAGCCGGTGAACAGCTCGCGCTCCTCGGGGCGATGCGGCAGGTAGCGGAACATCGGCTGCGTCACGATCGCGGCCACCGTATTGGCCACCAGCGCCGCATAGCCAAGCCAGGTCGAATAGACCCCGTAGGCGGCCGGACCAAGCGTGACCAGCAGCCAGGGGATCAGCGCAAAGTTGAACAGACCCGGGACCACCCGGATCATTCCAAATCGCACGATCTTCAAAAGCGCCGCAGAACCGGACACGATCCCTCATCCCCCGTATAGTCTGGCGCGGGCACGGACCCGCCCTGCCCCGCCCTTCGCGCGCCGAGAGGCCCCCCCGCCGCGGGCATCACCGCCCCGGACCCGTTTCGGCGGCGAGGCCGCGCGGATGCTTGCGGCCTTCCGCGCGGTTCCCGCCCTTCAAGAAGGCCGCAGGATCTGCCCGCCGCCCGGTCATTTCTTGTAATACCCGCGATACCAGTCGACGAACCGGGCGATGCCCTCGCGGAAATCAGTCTGCGGCCGGTAGCCGGTCAGGCTGTGCAGCAGCGTCGCATCGGCAAAGGTCGCGGGCACATCACCCTTTTGCATCGGCAGGTAATTGCGGAGCGCCGTCTTGCCCAGACAGGCCTCGATCGCCTCGACGAAATCCAGCAGCCGCACCTTGTCGGAATTGCCGATATTGACGATGCGGAACGGCGCCACCGGCGACAGGCTGTCGCCCGCGGGCACGATACCATCCTCGGGCCGCACCGGCACCGCATCGATCAGAAGCCGGATCCCGCGCACGAGGTCGTCGATATAGGTGAAGTCGCGATACATCTCGCCGTGGTTGTAAATGTCGATCGGCCGGTCATCGAGGATCGCATCGACGAATTTGTAAAGCGCCAGATCCGGCCGCCCCCAGGGCCCGTAAACGGTGAAGAAGCGGAACATCGTCACCGGCAGGTTCCACAGATGCGCATAGGCATGGGCCATGCTTTCATTGGCCTTTTTCGTCGCCGCATAGATCGTCAGCTGGGTGTCGGCCTTGTCGGTCTCGGCAAAGGGCATCTTCGGGTTGGCGCCGTAAACCGAGGAGGTCGAGGCGATCAGCAGATGTTTCACCTGCAGCCGCCGCGCCGCCTCGATCACGGAGAAGGTGCCGATCACGTTGCTGTCGAGATAGGCGCGCGGATTTTCCAGGCTGTAGCGGACCCCGGCCTGGGCGGCCAGATGCACGATCACCTCGGGGCGGAAGGCGTCGGCCACGGCATCGAAGCGGGGCTGATCTTCCAGCATCGCCTCGGTCGCGGTGAAATTCGGATGCGCGCGCAAGATCGCATGCCGGTCATGCTTGAGCGCGACATCGTAATAATCCGTCATCCCGTCATAGCCCTGCACCCGCCAGCCCTCGGCCAGAAGCTGCCGGGCCAGGTGAAAGCCGATGAAACCGGCGGTCCCGGTCAGCAAAATCCTGCGGCCGGCCCCGGTTTTCGGATCCGTCAAAGGCGCATTCTCCTGATGCGGCACGGTCATTCCTTTTCGATCCCGTCGGCGCGACGCGGGTATCCTTTTTGGGGACCCGAGGTGATCCCGGCCCGCTTTTCGTCCCACATACGGCGCACCAGCCGGAAATACTGCTGTGCCACGACGGACCAGGCATATCGCCGATCGGCAATTTCCTTCATCGCCCCCGCGCCGCAGCCGCGGGTTCCCGCGCGCAGCGCATCGATCAAGGCCCCAAGGTCATCGCAGTTCTGGAAAAACAACGCGCCATTTTCCGTCGTCGCCCGGTTGAAACCGCAGTCGAAGGCCAGGATGTCTTCGTGAAACTGCATGGCCTCGACCAGCGAGGGATTGGTGCCGCCCGCGGAATGGCCATGCACGTAAAACCGCGCCTGCTCTCTGATCGCCTTGAGCTGGCCCAGATCATAAATCGGATCCAGCAAGAAAAGATGCCGCAGAGTTCCGAACCTGTCGCGCAGCGCGCGCCCATAATCGCTGGCCGCCCAATTGCCGATCAGCACCAGCGGCACCCCCGGCCTTTGCGCAAAGGCTTCGAGGATCATGCGGACATTGTTTTCCGGCTCGATCCGGCAAATCGACAGCGCATAGCCCGCGGGCAAATCCGCAAGACGGGCGGGATCGGCTTCGGGCGCCAGCGCATGATCGCCGCCATAGGCGATGGTTTCGCAGTCCACCCCGTAGCTTTCGCGGATATGCGCCGCGATATGGTCGTTGTCGGCAATCACCGCATGCGAATGCCGGGCCGCCAGCCGTTCCGAAAGCCGCAGGATCCAGCGCGAAAGACCGCGCCATTTTTCGCGCTTCCATTCGATGCCATCGACATTGGTCACGATCCTGGCCCCGCCAAGACGGCGAAACAGCGGAATTGCCACCGCCCCCGAAACCCCGAGCACCAGCACCACATCGACGCGCGACAAGACCGCCCAGGCCAGGGACAGGATGTCATAGGGAATGCTTTGCGCGCCATTGGCGTTCAGCGGCAGATAGCGCAGCTTCGCGCCGTGGAAACTGGCCGCGCGCTGCGGATAGGCGCGTGCGCTGCAATAGATCGTCAGCTCCATGTCCGGCGCCAGGCCCGGCGCAAGGGTGGCAAGATTTTCCACCAGCGTCTCGAAACCGCCATAGCGACCGGGAACCCCGACCGATCCGATGATCGCCAGCCGCAAGCGCCGCGTCGATCTGCTGCCGGATGTGCCCATGCCCGCCCCCTCAGCCCTGCGCCGCTTCGGGCGCGGGCAGGCCGTAAAGCCCGAAGGTCAGGGCGTTCAACCGGCGCACGTCGAACCGGTCTTCGCACAATTGGCGGGACCGTGGCCGCGCCGTCTCTCTGAAATCCGCGTCGATCCGTTCCAGCGCCGAAACAACCGAGGCGGCATCGCGCGTGCCGCACAAAAACCCGTTCCAGCCGTCGATCAGCGTTTCCCGGCAGCCGGGCATGTCGGTGGTGACCAGGCATTTCCCCAGCGCCAGCGCCTCGATCAGCGATCTCGGGACGCCCTCGCGGTAGTAGGACGGCAGCACGACGACATCCGCGGCGGTCATGTAGTCGCGGGCGTTGATCTTGTAGCCAAGGTAATGGACCCCCTGCGCAAGCGCATTGGCCCTGACCTCCTCGGCACTCAGCGCGCCGGAGGCCTCGGTGTCGATCAACCCGATATGGACGAAGGCGAAGCGACCGGGGAAGCGTTCCGACAGGGTCCGGGCCGCCGCATAGAATTCCTTGAACCCCTTTTCCGGAACGCCGCGCGCCGGAAACAAGGCGATGATCCGGTTCGACATGTCCTGGCCGGTCTCTTGCGCCAGTTGCTGCCGGGCCTCGGCCACGGATCGCGCGTCCGGCAGCGCATATTCCGCCAGATCGATCCCCGAGCCATAGGTCAGAACCGCCTGTTTCCGGCGGACGGCGCGCAGCGACACCATCTCTTGCAGATCGTCGGGGTTCTGAAACAGCACCGGCTGATCGGGCCGCAGCAACAGCCGATACTGCCAGACCAGCAGGGTCTTCAGCAGCCGTGTCTTCGCATCGCCGCGCACGAAAAGCGTTCCAAGCCCGGTGACGGTCGCCACGATCTTCGAACCCCCGGCCAGACGCGCGGCCAGGCTGCCAAAGATCACCGCCTTGTGGGTGAAGCAGTGCACCACATCGGGGCGTTCCTGCCGCAAGAGCCGCAGCAGATCGCGCAGCAGGCCAAGATTGCGCAGCGGCGCGGCGGAGTGGCGGGAAAATTCGACGACGATCGGCCGCGCCCCCATCGCCCGCAAAGTGTCGATATAGCCGCCCGATCCGCTGATCGTGACGACCTCATGCCCCGCCGCCACCAGCGCACGGATCAGGGGGGCGCGGAAATTGGCAAGCGCGCCGTCGGTGTTGCAGACCAGAACCACTTTCATCCGGACACCCTGCCGGAAGCGCCCTCACCCGGAACGGGGGTGTCTTCAGGCCCGCGGCAAGGGGCGTGCAGCGCCGATTGTTCCGAAATGGACATCAAATTCCCACCACATGCATAATTTTCAGCCGATCCGAGAAGGATATACCAAAGTGCTCGCAAACGCCGAAACCGGGGCAAGAGAAACCCCGCCCACGCCCCGATACAGCCAGAAGGCGAGCGGAATCAATTCACTCGCCATTTAGCACTTGTGCCCCGGCAAAACAAGGCAGCATCCATGACGGATCCGCCGCAGGGCCCGGCCTTGCGACCGGGCCCTGCTGTGCAAGACACCCGCGCGCCGGGGCCTCCCGCCGCGGCCAGCCGGTCGCTCTGCCAGAACCGCAAGGGGCGTTTGCGCAACGCCCCGCTCGATCCGGTCAGAGCGCCCCGGCCGGAAAAAGGCTGAGCAGGTAGAGGCTTCCGGCGCCGATCGTCAGCGCCCCGCCCGGATGCGCGACCCCCTTGGTGACGGCCGTTCCCGCGGCATCGACCCGGCGGAGATCATAGCTTCCCGCCGCCACCGCCACGCTGGCCAGATCCGCCGCCCGGGTCACCGCCGCGGCCTCGGTCGGAATGACCGAACTGACCGCGGCGCCGGCCTCCAGCTGCGCGCCCCAAAGATAAAGCCCCGAGGCGCCATCCCCCGGGTAAGAGGTCGCGCCATTCGCACTGGCAACGCTCGGGTAAAAGTTGAAATTGCCGCTCGCCGCCTGCGTCTGCGTCACGCTGCAGCGATACCAGCCATTCCCCGCCGCCACGATCTGCGCCACATGCCCCGCCGCGCCCTGCGACACCACCCCGAGCGTCCCCGTCTGCAGGTCGAAATAGGTGGTGCGGAAGGCATTCGCGCTGTCGGCGGTCACCAGGGCAAACCACCGACGCTCGGCCGCCTTGACGAAGATCGAGGCGGTCACGGAGGTCCCCGCCGCGATCTGCGTCCCGGTGCGGGCGACGAAATGGCTGTTGTTGCTGGTATCTTCGACAAGCTTGTCGGCCGTCATCGTGCCATTCGGGGCCAGCGCGGCATTTGCCAGCACGCTGGCCCGGGTTTTGCCCCAGGAGGCGGCCTCGAACTGCGCGCTGTTGGGCAGCAGGTTGGTCGCGGATGCCTCAAGCAGCAGCGCCCGCTTACCGGTGCTGTAATCATAGCGGGGCGTATCGGCGGGGGCCGTCTGAACGGCCCGCAGCGCATCGGCATAGGTCGCACTCGTGGCCCGTGTCAGGGCAAGCGGATGCGACAGGAAATGCCGTTCGAAATCAAGCACCGCGACGGGGGCGACACCATTCACGGCATATCGCCGGAGGGCCGGACCGCCATTGGCGGCAAGCCCGAGGCCAAGACCAAGCGCGATCATTCCCACCCCACCGCAGTCGCCGTCGTCCCGGTCGCCAGCACGCGCACCGGACGCACCGGCAGGATTTCCCCGGCGAAGACGGTATAGGTCACGGTGATGCCGGTCTCGTCGCGCAGCACAAGCGTCCCCCCGGTCTGAACCCGCAGCGCCCGCGGCCGCCGCGCCAGATCGGTGCTATCGCTGGGCGTGATCTCGTAATGCCGGACGGCGGGGCTTTCGAGCGAAACCGCATGCTTTGCAAAGACGTCCATATGTCTCTCCTTCGAGTTTGCCGATTGACGGCTCAGACCGCGCAGGAGAATGGCGGGAAAAGGAAACTGCGATCCAAACGGACCGTTCGCAGCGTTATTCCCGTGACCTGCCCGCCGGTCCCCCCGCGCAGAGGCGGCGCGTGGCGAGTCGCAGGCAGAGCGGAACGGAACCGGGGCAGGCCCGCCCGGGGCTGCGGGCGGCCTCCGGGGACGGGCCTTGCGGTTGCGGGCCGGATGCGCCCTCAGCGATGCGCCAGATACTCCGCCGAAACATAGCCCGAGACCTCGGGCCTGTCGGTGAGCGAAACCCGGCACCAGACTTTTCCTGCCTTGGTCACACAGGCACCCCGCGTCAGGCGCGTTCCGTCGGGCAGGCCCAGGATGATCTTGTGATCAAGGCCCGGCCCCGCGCGCAGCTTCAAAAGATCGTCCGGCCCCGCACCTTTGACCACGGCGCCGTTCCCGGGCGCACAGGCGGTGGCGATCAGCAGGGCAAGAAGGGCTGCAAGATGAAGTCGCATGATCTGTCCTGACGCGTTTTTTTGCCTGCATACGACATCCTCGGGCGCGACGAAAGCCGGGCCGCCGCCGCAAGCTAGCGGAACAGCTTTTGCAGGCGGGGGCGCAGATGCAGGAAGCGGCGATAGGCAACCTCGAAGGCCGGAGCAAGGGGCGGCCAGCCCGCCAGAAGCCCGAACGGGCGCAAAAGCGGGATGGCCCGCCACATCGCCCCGAAGGCCGCCGCGCCCGAAAGCAGCCGGCCGTTCTCCTCCGCATGAAACCGGGCAAGCAGCGCGGCGCGGTCGATCGGGCAAGTGGCATCGGGGAGGCGAAGATCGACGAAGCGGATCGCCCCGCGCCGGTCAAGCCTGCGCATCAGCGCGATCTCGCGCTGGCAAAGCGGACAGGCGCCGTCGAACCATACCGTCACATGGGCCGTCATGCCGGACCTCATTTTCGCAGGGGGTGCGGTTTCGATATGGGCCGGATCCTGCGCCGGTCAAGGCGGCGGACCGGCGCGCGTGACGCCCCCCGCTTCCGCCGACCCCGGGGCGATCTCTTGCCCGGGCGTCAGGCGACGTGTTGCGCCGCGCCGCCGCGGCCCTCTTTCTGGTCGCGTTCCTGGATGGCGATCAACTCCGCCAGCAGCAGCCGGATCTCCTGCGCGGCCCCGCCCAGCGGCGCCACATCGCGTCTTGCCGCCTCGGACAGCTGCCGCTGCAAGGCCGCCACCTGCAGCTCCAGATCGGCGATCCGCTCCTGCGATGCCGCGGCCGTCCGCGTCGCCAGACGCTCCTCGATCCGCGTCAGCAGATCCTCGACCCAGGCCGGGGGCGCACCCGGCGCGGCCGCTTTCTGCGTCGCCGCAAGCGTCGCGACCTGAGCTTCGAGCGCACGCATCTGCCGTCGCAGATCCTGTTGCTGCGCAAGGCCTTGCGCCGAGAACACCACCAGCTGCTGATCCAGCCGGGCGATGCCTTCGCGCAGCTGCTTGCGCATCCGGTCCACCGCCAGCGCATTGTCCTCAAGCGCGCGTCCGACATGCTCCGTGCCGACGCCGCGCAGCCCCTCGACCCCGGCGTCGATCTTGTCGAGCAGCCCGATCATGTGGCGCATCACCGTTTCGACACCCTTCCAGATCACCGAGATCTGGCTGTGCTGCCAATCCTCCTCCGGCGCGGCGGGCTCCGCAGAAACCGCAGTTTCCGTCCCGGCCGTCATTTCCTGCGATGTCGTCGCAAATTGCGGATCGGTCGTGCCGTCGTGCATGCCACTCTCCTGCGCTGAACCTGTCTCGGTTTTAAAAGCGCGCAGATAAGATTTCGTGAACGCTGTCGGCACAAACTGTTTCCGCTTAACGGCACCTTTACCCCGCGGGCGCACCCTTTGCGCTGTGATTCAAGGGTATCCCGCATGACCGAGACCGATATTCAGACGCAGCCCCCGCTTCCCGATGGTCTCATCGGTTCCGTCATGGCCTCCGTCCTCGTGCTGCATTTGAATGCAGAGGGGATCGTGGATTTCTGTTCGGATCATGCGCTTGAAGAATGGTCGATCGACGCGGCGGAAATCATCGGCCAAAAATTCCTGGACCTGATCGGCCCGCACTGCGATTTCGCGCTTGAGGCCGAATCCCGTTTGCAGGGCCTTTCGGAGGGCGAGGGATTTTCCCAGCGTTTTGAAATACGTCTGCCGAACGGGCGCAACTTCTGGCTGAAGGCCGCCCTGACCCCGACCCGCTGCGACGCCGGGACGTTCCGCGGCGTGACGATCACCGCCCTTGACGTCAGCCATGCGCAGCGGCGGGAATTCGACATCCGCACCCGGCTTGCCGCGATCGAGAACACGCAGCTGACCGCGGAATTCATGGCCGGGGGCATGATCCTCTCCGCCAACGCTGTTTTCTGCAATGCACTGGGCTACGACCCGAGCGAACTCGTCTGCGAAGACGCGCGCCGGCTGCAGGATGACGCGATCCTGAGCGATGCGGATTATGCCGAATTCTGGTCCGACCGCGATGCCGGTCTGCCCTTTGTCGGGGAATTGCAGCTGCGGTCGAAATCCGGGCGCGACATCTTCATTCAGGGCTCGCTCGATCCGGTGATGGATGCGGCGGGCTGCGTCGACCGGATCGTGCTTTATGCCACCGACGTGACCGAACGCAAAACCGCGCTGAACGCCCTGTCCCGGGCGATCGCGCTGATGAAACAGGGCGAGCTGGAAGCCCGGATCGAGGATCCGTTCAACATCGAGCTGGAACCGCTGCGCGAAGACTTCAACCAGATGGTCGCGGGGCTGAAGAGCCTCGTGACGGCGATTTCCGCCGAAGCGCAGGAGGTGAGCCAGATCTCGGGCCAGGTGGCGGCCTCGGCCGAGGTGCTGCAGGGCCGCTCGGACGAACAAAGCCACACGCTGTCGCAGACCCTGCAGACGATCGACGCGACCGCGCGCAAGATCGAAACCACGGCCAAGACCGCCAGCGCGGGCAACCATGTCGCCGAAATGAGCCTGCAGCGGGTCACCGAAAGCGGCCAGGCCGTCGGCTCGGTCAAGGACGCGATGGAGGCGATTCGCACCGTCAGCGGCCAGATCCATCGCTTCACCAGCCTGATCAACTCGATCGCCCTGCAATCGCGCATCCTGGGCTTCAACGCCGCCGTCGAGGCCGCCCGTGCCGGAGAGGCGGGCCGGGGCTTCACCATCGTCGCGAACGAGGTGCGCTCGCTTGCGACCAAGACCGCCGATGCCGCCACGGAAATCACCGGCCTTGTCAGCGGGATCGAGAAAAGCATTCAGGTGGCCAGCGATCGGGTGACGGATTCGGGCAAGGCCATCGGCCATGTCGAGACGGCGGTGCAGGAATTGCACGAGCAGATGGGCCGGATCACCACGCAATGCGCGGCGCAATCGGTGGCGATGCAGGAACTGGCCGGGCAGATGGGGGCCATGGACCGCCTGACCCGGGACAACCGGCAGATGGCGCAGGAAAATCAGGTTGTCGCGGCAGGATTGCTGGAAAAATCCGACACCTTGATGAACAAGATGTCTCTATTCCATCTGGACGAAGCCACATCCGAAACGGTGGAATGGAAATCAAGCCGGAACAGGCGGGACGAAAATCCCTCCGCGGCGGAATGGCGGCACACCGGCTGAGGGTTAAACCCAGTCCGCCCCGATATATTTTCTCTCCGAAGGCCGCGCAATTTCCCGCGGCCTTTTTGATTATCCATTCGCGAACCATGCTTGCAGTTAAACATGATTGGGCACTTCGGTTATTCGCGGATTTACGGCGGTTTAAGCCCTTCATCCTAAAGTAGTTTGGGGCAGACAGAATGCCCGTTTCACAACCTGAGGAGAGCCCTATGGCCATCGAAAAGAGCCTTGCTTCGGCCAGCATCGCCGAAGTCATCGACCGTGTTCTCGACAAGGGCATCGTTGTCGATGCCTTCGTCCGGATTTCCCTTGTCGGGATCGAACTGCTGGCGATCGAACTGCGTGCCGTCGTCGCGTCGGTCGAAACCTGGCTGAAATATGCCGAGGCCATCGGGCTTACGGTCGATCCGCAGACCCCCTGATCCGGATCGTCATGCCGGGGGATCGGCGGCGGCGGAGGGATGACGCAGACCCTGTGCCACCGCTTCGATATGCCCGGCAAGCGGTCTGTCGGCGCGAAGCCCGGGCGAGACCGCCCGGATCCGGTCCCGCAGATCCCGCGCCGTAAGCGACCATCCGGCCTGCCCCTCGGGGTCGTCAAGCAGATCCATCGCCTGGGCAAGGGCAAGCGCCAGGATCGCCTGGATCTGCGACAGGGGCAGCAGCTGCGCCCGCGCCCTCCGCGCGGCAATCGTTCCCATCGAGACCACATCCTGATTGGCGCCATTGGTCGACAGCGACTGCACCGAAACCGGCGTGGCATTCGCCCGCATTTCCGCCAGAAGCGCCGTCGCCGTGACCTGCGCCCCCATGAAGCCCGATTGCAGCCCCGCCTGCCCCCCGTGCAGGAAGGCGGGCAGGCCCTTGTTCAGCTTTTCGTCGGTCAGCCGGGCGATCTGACGCTCGACCAGGCCCGCCAGCGTCACCAGCGCCGCGTTCAGCGCATCGGAGGCAAGGGCGACATGCACGCCCATGAAATTGCCGCCGTGCAGGGCGGGCACCGCGCAGCCCTCGGGAAAGATCGGATTGTCGGTGACGGAATTGAGCTCGCAGGTGACGACACGATCGTGCCAGTCCAGCGTGTCCCAGACCGCGCCGACCAGTTGCGGCACCACGCGCAGACTGTAGGCATCCTGCGCCGGATGATCTTCGGGCCGCAGATCCGCGGCGGTCAGCCGCCGCGCCGCGGTCAGGGTCCGACAGACCCGCCCCGCCCCATCCAGCGCCTGCGCCAGCCGCTCGGTCGCCCGCAGCTGCCCCGGATGCGGGCGCAGCTCTGCGAAAGCCGGATGCCAGGCTTCGGCATGACCGGACAAGACCTCCATCAGGACCGCGCTGTGCCGAAGCGCGGCGTCGATCGCCCGCGCCGCCTCGACCCCGGTCAGGGCCGCAATCGCGGTCATCGCCGAGGTGCCATTCACCAGCGCCAGCCCGTCACGGGCCGCCAGCGTCAGCGGACCGCCGCAGAGCCGATCCATCACCGCCCCGGCCTCCTGCACGCGGCCCGAGGGGTCGATCATCCGCCCCCGTCCCTGCAGCGCCAGCACCATATGCGCAAGCGGGGTCAGATCGCCCGAGGCGCCCACCGTTCCCTGCGCCGGAACCTCGGGGGCAAACCCCGCATTGAGCACCGCAACGATCCGGTCGATCGTCTCCGGCGAGGCCCCCGACGCGCCTTGCAGGATCGAGTTGAGCCGCGCCAGCATCAACGCCCGCGCCTCGGCCCAGCTCAGTTTCGGCCCGACGCCGGTGGCCAGATGATAGATCAGGTTCTGCTGCAGCTCCGCCCCCTGATCGGCCCCGATCAGACGGTTCGCCAGCGGGCCGAAGCCGGTGGTGATGCCGTAAATGTGGCGCTGCTCGGCGATGGCGTGCTCAAGCCGGGCATGGGCCCGCGCGCAGCGCTCGCGCAGCGCGGGGGTCACCGAAATCCGGCTGCGATGTGTCGCGATGGCCTCGCATTGGACAAGTGTCAGCGCCCCGTCCAGCGCGAGGCAGTCCTTGGCCGTCTGTGACTGCAGGGTCATCCGCTTTCTCCCGATGGTTGCATCGAGCATAGCGGCAACATGGCTAACGCAGGGTTAATGCCGATCGGCCGCGCGCGCGAAAGCGATCCAGCCGCCCAGATCCAGAATCCGTCCCGCCAGCCCCATCCGCGCCGTCAATTCGGCGCAATCCGCGGCGGCAAGGTCTTCCAGCCGGTGGATGTCGCATTCCTTCAGCATCCAGATCAGCCCCGGACCCGCCCCGGGCAGACGTGCGAGATCCGATCTGCGATCCTCCGCGGCGCCCTCTGCCGCACTCGCGCAGGGCGTGTGCGTCTCGGACGGCGCGCCGGAAATCTCCGCCGCGGGATCCGCGGCACTTGGGACCGCGGCGGCATCGGCGGCGAGCTCCGGGTCCGGCATCGGCGCCTCCGGCAGGGCAACGTCTTCGGCCGCGCCGACCTCGGGCTCGGACGGCGGCTCCGGCGCGGCGCAACACGGGTCTTCCGCCCCGGTCGCCCCCTCCAAAGCCGCAAGGGCGGGACGTTCCGGCGCGACCGGGCATTCCGTCGCCGCGGGCTCCGCCGTCACGCAATCCGCAGCCGGGATCTCCGCCATCGGCGCCTCGGCGACCGGATCTTCGGCCGTCTCCGCCGCCCGGGCGCGCGCCTGCAGCATCCGGCGCATGCCCGGCGAGAGCGGCACCCCGGGCCGGGCCTGCGCCGGCGGCGGAAGGGCCGCGGGTTCGGGTGCGGGCGGCTCCGGGGCCGCTGCGACGGCGGTCTCCGGGGCAGTTGCGACGGCGGGCTCCGGCGCGGGCGTCCCGGCGGCCTCGATCTCCGGCGCGGGGAGAAGGACGGCCTCCTCTGCGGGCTCGGGGGCGGGCTCTGTCCCGCTCTCGGTCCCGCTTTCTGGCGCACGCGCCGCCTCCCGGGCCGCAATGCGCTCCATGCGCAGCTGGCGCAAATGATCGCGCGCCGCCCCGCGCACGAATGCGGCGCGCGCGCGATAGGCGGTGAACCCCTCGGTCATCGGCAATCCTTCCCTTCGATGTCGCTCCAGAGCGCAAGCGCCTCGCCCCGCAACTGGTCAAACTTGTCCTGCAGCGCCCGATTGGCCGCGAGAAGCAGAAGATCCTCCAGCCGATCCTCGGCCAGACACTCGGCGGAGCAGCCCGCCTCGACGCCCGGCGGACGGGCGGGGGCCTGCAGCGCTTCAAGCCAGCAGATCAGCGTCGCCAGATCCTCGGCACGGCGCTGCATCGCCTGCATCCCGGGCAGGACGACCGATCCGGCAAAGCCTCCGGCCGCGTCCCGGCACAGCAGGATCTGTCCGGCCGCGGGATCGGTGCGATCCCAGCACAGCGCGCACAGCACCTCGGCAGGCGCGGCCGCGGCCCGCGCCTCGGGCTGCGCCTTGCGCTTCGGAGCTGCGACACCGGGGGACCTTGCAGGGCCGGTTGCGCGGGATTTCTTGCTCATGATTCGGCCTGGGGGCTGTCTGCACTCATCAGGCGAGTAGACGCGAGCGCCGTAAAATAGCCGTAAACGGCTTTTCCCGGGGGAAAACACCCCGGAAAGTCATCTTTCATCAACCGTCAGTTGAAAGTTTCGGAAATCCGCATTTGCGCCCCGGGAAAGAAATCCGACAGGTAACGGACCATCTCGCTCGCGCGCGCGCGATCAGAGAAGACATAAATCAGCTCCGCCGCCCCGTCCGGCACGACCGTCAGCCTGATGAGGGGTTGCCAGGAGTAACCCGCCATTTTCCATTTCCTCGATTTGCCTAAAACAGGCTCGCGCGTTTTAGCGATTTGTTCAAGCCTTGGGCCCACCTTTTTCCGCAAGTTCGACTGGGTCGCCTCGAAGGGCGGGCCTGCAAGTTGGAGAGGAGTGAGCTACGGATGGATATTGTTGGACAGCTGATGACCGATAACGGGCGCTACACCTTCCGTAGCGACACCCTGAACCTGCGGGTGACGGGCGACTTCCCGGAATGGGTCATGGCGGCGGCCGCCGAGATGGTGGGGATCGTCGCCAGACGCGAGGTCGACTCGAAGATCGATGAACTGCAGGCGCTCGTCGAATTCGGCGAAGCCTCGGAGATCGAGATCGACTCGGTCAAATACGACGCCAAGGAACGGTTCGAAATCATCCCGCAATGCGTGGTGACGATGGGCCGGACCGACTACCGCTGGGTTGCCCCCGAGGGCCGCGCCAAGCACTGCGCCACGTTCGACGGCAATCCCGTCACCCGGGTGCACGACATGTCCATGACCCGCAACGACAGCTTTCTCGACAACGAGAACGGCGTCGACACCAGCGGCCACTAATTCAACCTGCGCGAGGAAAGAACATGGAAATCATTCCGTTCGGGACGAACGACATCGACAACATCCTGGCGCGCGAGCCCGCGCGTGCGGAAAGCCTGCCGTTCGGCGCCGTGCTTCTCGACCGCATGGGGCGGATCGCCAAATACAACAAGGCCGAGGGGCTGATCGCGGGCCGCGATCCCTCGACGGTGATCGGCCGCGATTTCTTCAACGAGATCGCGCCCTGCGCCAAGGGCAAGCGGTTCCACGGGGAATTCCTGAAATTCAACCGCACCGGCCAGGCCAATGTGATGCTGGACTACAAGTTCAATTACAAGGGCGCCGAAGTGGCGGTGAAGATCCACCTCAAGTCCCAACCCGACGGCCAGTTCTGCTGGCTCTTCGTGAAGCGGGCCTGAGCCGTGGCCGCACCCCGGCCCGACATCTCCGTCTCGATCTCGCCCGCGCTGCTGCAGCTGCGGCGCGCGGGTCGGGGGCGGGACCCGGCCGGGGGATCCGACAGGCTGCCGACGCCGGCCCGCCCGCCCGAAAGGGCCGCTGCGGCGCCGGTCCGGCAGGGGGCCCCGCTTCTGCCGGAACCGGAACTCAGGCCGCAGGCGCAAGGGCCGGTGACGGCGCCGCCCCCCGACGCCGGGGACACCGACACCTGCCCTTTGGCGCTGCGCGAACGGATCCGCCTGCGTCGGGACGGCGCGCGCCCGCTCGTGTTTCTGGGCGCCGCCTTGCTCGAAGAGACGGACGCGGCCGATTTGCAGCTGGCAGACTGCCCGGTGACGGTCCGCCAGCACCTGGCGCTTTATCTGAGCGCCGACGACAGCCTTGTCCTCGCGGCCCAGCGCGAGATCGAGGGGGTCGCGGCCGCCCGTCCGATGCATCTGGCGCGGCGGGTGACGGATCTGGCGCAACTGCCCCGGCTGCTGGCGGGGCTCGATCCTCTGGTCCTGCTGCTCGATCCGGTTGGCCTGACGCCAAGCGAGGCCGAGCGGGGGGCAATGGAAACCTTCTTCGGCCAAGCGCCGCGGCGGCTGATGTCGCATCTGCGGGGCACGGTTCAACAGTGACAGACTTGGAGGCATCATGGCCTATATGACGGAAAGCAAGCAATTCGCGGCTCCCCAACAGGCTTACGAGGAAACCGCCCCGTATGGAGATCCCTCGATGCTGGATTACAGCCTGCGCCGCGTCGGTGCGCGCCCGCTGCAATTCCGCGGCGCGGAACTGGGCATGGCGATGAGCTTCACGCCCGATCTGCCCTACTGGTACGAGATCAACCTGTTCCGCACCGCCGATGGCGGGTTCGTGACGGCGATCAAGACCTTCTTCTCCTCGGTGGACGAGCGCGACGTGTTCCGCGCCTGGCAGGCCGACACGCTGGACGAGGCGATTTCGCAATTCGAAGCCTTCGATCCGGCGCAGGATGTGCGTCCGCAGGCGAAGCTGGGCGGGGCCGGGCTGTCGGCGGCAGAGCTTTACGGTCAGGCGCTCGAATTGCAGGCGCGCATTGCCGCCGTCCGGCAGCATTACGCCGCGCTTCTGGGCGAGTTCCTTTATGAACTCGACGATGCCTGAGGTCCGGCGCGCCGGCTCCGGGGCCTTGTCGCCCCCGGCCCCCGGCCCGGACGGCCTCGGCGCGGTCCTGCCACAAGCCCCCGACGCCGCGATGGTGCGCCGTCTTCTGATCAGCCTGATCCGCGCCGAGGCCCGGCGCGGGCGCAACCAGATCCTGCCCGAAGCCGCCTTCACCGGCGATCCGCGCATCGACGAGGAGGGTCTCGGCTTCGACTCGCTCGCCCGGCTCGACCTGATCGGGGCGGTGCGCGATTTCTTCGACCTCTCCCGCACCGGGATCGAGGATTACGTCTATGTCGAACCGACCCTGCAGGGCTGGATCGACCGGATCATGCAGCATTTCGACCTTCTGGCCGCCCGGTCCGAAACCGCGCAGGCGGTGTTTCGCACCTCCGGATCGACCGGCACGCCAAAGCCGATCCCGCATCCCTGGCCGAAGCTGATGCGCGAAGCCGCCAGCATGGCCCGCGATCAGGGCCTCGTCCCCGCGCCCGGCGGCGCGGTGATCGGGCTCGTTCCCGCGCACCACCTGTTCGGCTGCCTGTTCACGGCGCTTCTGCCAGAACTCGCAGGTGCGGCCCTGCGCGATCTGACCGCCGCGCCGCCCGCCTCGGCGCTGCGCACGGCGCAGCCCGGCGATCTGATCATCGCCACGCCGCATCTTTGGGCGCATCTGGGCGCGGCCGGAGCCTTCCCGCCCGGTCTGCGCGGGGTCAGTTCCGGTGCGCCGATGCCCGACGCGCTGTGGCACAGCCTGCTTGCGGCAGGGCTTGAGGATCTGACCGAGGTCTATGGCGCCTCGGAAACCGGCGGCATCGGCCTGCGCAGGGCCCCCGGCGCCGCTTTCACCCTGCTGCCGTTCCTGTCCCGCAGCGCCGATGACGGGATTTCCGACGGCCCCGCCCCCTTGCCGCTGCAGGATCGGCTGCGCTGGACCGGGCCGGTCCGCTTCGTGATCGAGGGACGCCTCGATCAGGCGCTGCAGGTCGGCGGCGTCAATGTCCGTCTGGGACATGTGAAATCCGTGCTGGAAGCCGAGCCCGGGGTCGAGGCGCTTGCGCTGCGGCTTGGCGGCGACCGGCTGAAGGCTTTCGTGGTCTGCGCCGCCGATGCGGAAGCCGGGCTGGAGGCGCGGCTGCGTGCCCGCGCCGAAGCCGGGCTTGACGCCCCGGCGCGGCCGCAACACTATCGCTTCGGTCGCGCCCTGCCGCTGACCCGCGAAGGCAAGGCCCGGGATTGGGACTGACCGCCGCCGCTCAGACGCTGCGGCCCAGAGGGCCAAGATCCAGGATCAGATCCGCTGGCTGAAGGCCGAATTTCGCCGCCACCTCATGCAGGGCCGCTTCGGCCCGCATCAGGGTCAGGCCCAGTGTCTCTTCCTGTTCCGGCGTCAGGCTGCCCGCTTCCATCCGCCGGATCGCCTGCAATTCCATAAGCTTGCGCAACAGCTCGACGATGCCGAGCACAAGCCGCGCCAGATCCTGCTCGACCCGTTCGGGATCAAGCGTCAGCCGCCCCCCCGCCGCCAGGCTGCGCGCGGCCTGCGACAGCACCGCATCGACATCCCCAAGCTCAAGATGCATCGCGGCGCTCATGTCACGGCTCCGCCCGGGCCCGCCTCGAGCGCGGCAAAGGCCAGCGGCGGCAGCGGCGCGATCACGTCCCAAAGACCGCCCCGCCCGTCGCGGTCGAGATCCGCCGAGAGAGCCGCCGCGAAGGCCTGCAAGCCCGCGCGTGGCACAAGCACCGCCCGGCGCAGCCGCAGTTGCCCGGCTGTTCCGCTTGGGGCAAGCGTCACGACCTGTCCCTCCCGCGGGAAAAGCGCGCGGACCACCCGCCGCACCTGCGCCTCGAAATCTGCGTTCGCCCTGGCCTCGCGCGTGGCCCGTTCCGCCCGATCTTGCAACCAACTGCGTCCCCCCGAGATCTCGCGTCGCACAAGGCCAAGGTCGGTTCGGCACATTTCCAATTGCACGATCACCTGCAGTCGGCCCCGAATATGCCGATGTGCCCGCTCCAGATCCGGGCCGCGCGTCGCGACGAGCCGCTCCGCCTCTGCCCGTGTCGGGGCAAGGCGCGGGCTGAGCGGCAGGACATCCACGGCGGCACGGCACCATCCGACCTGACGGCGCAGACGGGCCTCCGGGGTCTCATCCGCGGCGGCGCCCATCAGCACCCAGCCGCCGTGGCAGCCGATGACATCCGGCAGATCCGCCCTCCAGGGGGCCAGGCCGCTGATCCGGGGCTCACTCATGCGACCGCAAGGCCTCGGGGGACGCCAGAACCGCGCTCAGACCGACATAGACCAGCTCGACATCGGCGACGGTCAGCCACAGATCGCCATGCAGCACGATACCATGCCCCAAAAGCCCGTCGAGCAGATCGGCAAGCCCCCCGGAGGGCGCGTCGAACACCTCTTCGGGGCCGAAAAGCCGCAAGCTGAACCGGTCATCCATCCAGCGCCTCCAGAATCTCCGCAGCAAAACGATAGGGCGGCCAGGGGCCGTCAAGGGTAAGGTCGAGCCCCGCCGCATCGAAGCGATCGGCCTGCGCGGCCAGCCAGCGGTCGAGCCCGGCGCCGTCGTCGCGCGCGATCAGAAGATGCCAGCGGGATCCGCCCTCGCGCGGGGCGGGCGCCGCCAGCGAGGCCACGCCCTGAGCGCGAAGCGCGTCCTGCAGACCGGCCAAGGTCTGCTGTCGATCCGTCTGCCGGGCCTGACCGCGGTCGCGGACCGCCTTGCGGGCGCGCAGCCAATCCGCCCCGGTCGCCGCGGGCGGCGGCAGATCCGGGGGCCGTGCCGCAGGCACAATCGTCAGCACCATCTCTTCCTTGTCGGCGAGGGCGTCAAGCGCCGCGCGCAGCTGCGCCGCCTTGGGCGCCAGCGCCGTCTGCAGCGCGGCTTGCGACGAAAACACCGTCCCCAGCCGTACCGGCAACACCGGCCCCCGCCGATGCCAGGCCGAAATCAGCGCATGATGGGCAAGCGCAGCCGCCTGCGCCGTTTCGGGGGTATCAAGCGCGTCCCCGGCCTCGGAGACCAGCGCCGCGACGCCACCCAGAACGACAGCGCACCGGGCGGGCGGGGCGGCCGCGGCGCTCCACCCGTCGGGCGACACGAATCCATGCAGCGCAAGCCCTGTCATGCCGCCTCGCCAGAGCTGGTCAGGCCAGATTTGCGCCCCCCGGGGCGAAGATGCACAAGATGCGGCAGGGTGGCGGCGCCCGAAAGGCCAAGCGCCGCGATATCCCCCGCGCGCAGCAGCAGCCGCGCCGCGGCACGGATCTGTTCGGCGGCATTGGCGGCCAGATCCGGGCTGCGCAGGGCCGCCTTCGCGGCCTCGGTGACGGCCTCCGGTCCGGCCTCCGGCGCCACCTTCAGCAGGTCGGCCGCGGCCGCCAGCGCCGCGACATCGGCGCGGTCGATGTCCACAAGCGCATGGCTGATCGGCGCGCTGGGGCCGATCAGCCGCAGCCGCAGGCCCTCGCTCCAGAGCGCGTCGATCGCCTGCAGCGCCGCATCCAGGCGGGGCTCGTCCTCGGGCCGCAGCAAGAACACGAGGTTGAGCAGACAGCCCGGCGCCCGCGGCTGTTCGACCGGATCCTCCGCGACCGGGTCGAGCAGGCGCAGGGCGGTGGCGCTCAGCCGGTCCGCAAGCGCCGTGATGGCCTGGCGCAGCGCCTCGGGGGTGACCGCGGCGCCCGAAAACAGCGGCGCAAGTTCGGGACTGTCGCGAAAGGCCGCAAGCACGCGGCTTTCATCCCAGTCGAGGGCAAGCTGAAAATGGCGCCGGGGGCCGATCTCGGCGGCAAGACGCGCGATCAGCGGCGCATCAAGCCGCAGCAGCAGCGCGGCCTCCTCCGGCGTGCAGGCGATGCCCGCGGCGAAGGGCAGGACAGATCCCATCGCCATCAGCGCCTCCAGTCGGCTGTGATGGCGCACGGCCGTCTGCTTCGGCCCGCCGGTCAGGCGCTCGGCCCAGCCCGGCGCGGGCGCCAGAACGGCCGTCGCCCCCCTGCCGACGACACCCGTCAGCCCCGAAGGCAGCTGGGCCGCTTCGCATGGCAGGATGGCAATGATCTCATGGGCCACCGGATCGTGCCTCCGCAGCTTGCCCGCGTTTCAGGCGATCGAGCAGGATTTCTTCCGCAAATTCATATTCTTCCTCGGTGATCTCCCCGGCTTCGAGCTGCTGTTCAAGACCGCGCAGCAGGCGCCGCACCGTGCCCGGATCGGTCAATTCGCTCTCGGCCGTCTCGGCGATCTTCTCGACGATCCAGAGCGCGCCGGTGATCGGCAACTCCACCGGGGCCAGCAAAAGCTTGCGCAACAGGCCCATCAGGCGGCCTCCGAGGTATTGTCGAACGCCAGGCTGAGCGAGAGGAAGTGATAGGGCGGCGCGGGGCCGATCACCTGCAGCTCCGGTTCGGCGGCGCCCGCAAAGCCCAGCGCCGCGGCCAGATCATGCGCGATGCGCGAAAAGGCGTCGACCCCCGCGGCCGGGATCAGGAATTCGGCGCGCAGCACTTCGACATCCTCCTCGGGCGCGCGCAGGACGTGGTCGCGCACATGCGGGCGCAGCGCCGCCAGCAGCCGCTTCTGGTCGCGCGTGCGCCGCGCGTCCAGTGCCTCTGCCAGACGGCGACCGAAATCGGCCCGGGCGAAATGGGCCCCGGCCCCCTGCCCCATCAGCCGGTCCCGCTCGGCCACGAAATCCGGCGTTTCGGCCATCAGCTGGGCCAGCGCCCGGTCCCGCGGGAAGCGCACGCGCAGCCCGATTTCCACAGGATCCAGAAGACGTTGCGCATGACCGACCAGCTCCGCGCGGCGCTCGTGGATCATCCGCGCGACCTCCGCCAGATCCTGGGCGATGACGCCGAAGCGCACCGGCAGACAGGTGGCAAGCGGCATCAGCGCCTCGAGCATGCGGGTATGGGCCAGCATGTTGCGCCGCGTCTGGGAGATTTCCGCAAGGTCACAGGGGCAATGGACCAGCAGCATGCCCTCCACCGCCGACAGCGCGACCGGACCGCCAAGGCTTGTCACGCCCGCGGCCGCGGCCTGCATCTGCGCCAGCGTGCCGCGCGCCGGGGGGGCCAGAAGGCCGTAAAGATAATGTCCCATGGCTCAATCCGGATCGAAACGCAGGGTGCCGCCGCCGATCGAGACGCGCCAGGCGGCGCCGAGGCGCAGGTTCGGCAGGTCGATCTCGACCGGGGGATCTTCCCCGAAAGCGACGGTCAGCCTGCCACCGGACAGATCCAGACTGACCCCCGTCATCGGCGCCTGAGCGGCGGCGTCGGGGGACGGCATGTCCGCACCGGCCGCATCCTCCACGATCTCCGCGGCCTCCGGCGCTGCGGCAGCCTGTCGGCGTTCCGCCAGAAACTCGTCGACCGAGCCGACGAAGCTGCGCGTGCGGCTGCGGGCCGTGCCCTGCGGCACGGCCGACAGGGCTTCCTCGAAGGTCTGGCCAAGTCGGCCGAGAAGCTGCGAGAAACGCCGTTCGATCTCTTCGAACGCCTCGCGCCCCTGCTCGGGAGGGTTGGGGGGGCTGGTCATGGGGCCTCCTTGTAACGACGGAAAACGGGTTGCACGACGTCTGCCGAGGACGCCTCGGGGGCCGCGCACAGGGCGGAAGACCCGGCGGCGGCAAGGCCCCGGAGCGCAGGCTCGGCCAGGGCGGGCGCGGCGCCGACCTGCGCGCCCAGCGCGGAAAGCTGCGCCTCGAGCTGCGCAAGACGGTCGCGCAGGGCGGCGGTTTCGGTTTCGGTCTCGGGCGCGGGTTCGCCCGGGCGGAGGCGGCCGTTCAGATAGGGATCGTGGCTCCACCAGTCGATCCCCATTTCGCGCGCCTTGTCGACGGTGGCGATCAGCAGCCGCAGGCGGATGGTCAGCAGCTCGATGCCCACCAGCGAGACCGACACGTCCCCGGCGATCACGATCCCCTTGTCGAGGATGCGCTCGAGGACGTCCGCAAGCCCTTCCGGCTGCGAGGCGCTGCGATAGCCCATCAGCCGTCCTCTCGGTGATACCTGCGCAGGCGGGAATATCCGACCAGACTGCCATCGGCGCCGAAGCCGATCCGGTAGCAGCACAAAAGATCGTTCGTGCCCATCTTGGCCTTGGCTTCCAGCACGTCGATGTCGATCGTCCAGCCGCCATGGGCGTTCAGTTCCGAATTCACCACGGCGTCGACGGCGCGTCCGGTCAGTTCCTCGGCGGTGCGGCTGGCCAGCGCCAGCGCCTCGATCAGGGCCATGCCCCCGGCTTCGGCCTTCCAGCTTTCACCGGCGGCAGGCGTTGCGGGGCCGGTGGTGGTGGGGCCGGGCGCCGCGGCCGCAGCCGGCGCGGCAAGGCTTTGCGCCTCGGCAAAGGGGTCGATCTGCTTGGCACCGGCGCTCACGGCTCTTTTCCTTCCATCAATCGGTTCAGATTGTTGCGGATCGTCTCCGAGGTGCGGACAAGGCGGCGCGAAAAGGCGGCGCCGCGTTGCCGCGCGGTCTCGATTTCGTTGAGCAGCCGGGCGCGCTCGAATTCAAGGCGCAGCAGCTGCGCGGCGATTTCGAAGCGGGTGCGCGGCATCCGGCGCGCGGCATTGGGCGGCTGCGGGATCGTCACCCGGCGGAGCTTCTTCATCGCGCGCCTCCCGCACAGGCGGCCGGGGCGGGATCGGGCCGCAACAGCAGCGCCATGACATCGTCGATATCGCTGCCGCGCATCCGCGTGCCCAGAACATCGGCGCAGATCTGCACGAAGACCGGATCGGCGGGATCGGGCGCGACACCGGCCGCCCGGGCCAGCCGCGCGATCATGATGCCCGAGCGCATTGAAATCTCCATCGTGCCGGGCTTTTCGGCCCGCAACAGGTGGATCAGCGCACAGATGGCGCGGGCATCCGCCGGATCTGTGCGCGCAGCTGTGGCCACGATCCCGACCTCGGTTTCAAACGACATCCCGTCAAGCGAAAAGGTGATCATCCGGTCCAAAAGCGCATCGGGCACCGCCTGCACCCCCACGTAATCGCGCGGATTGGAGGTGAGGATGACGCGAAAGTCGGGATGCGCGACGATGTGGCTGCGCCCCGCGGCGGGGTCGGAAAGCGGCAGAACCCCCTCTTCGATCACCGACAGAAGGGCCGCGTTCGCCTCGGGGCGGGAGCGCGAAAACTCGTCATAGACAAGGACATGGCCGTCGCGCATGGCGCGGGCAAGCGGCGCCTCCTGCCAGTCGATCCGGCTCTTGCGCTCGGCGCGGCGCACCGAGGAAATGTAATGGTCCTGCACCGTCGAGACGGTTTCGCCCAGATCGCGGCCGAAGATGTCGGCGCGGCCAAGCCAGTCGTTGCCGACGAAAAAGGTCACCGGACGGGCGAAGCGTTGCGCCAGATGCAGCGCCAGCGTGGTCTTGCCGACCCCGGCCGGACCGCGGAAATGAATGGCGATCCCCTCGCGCAGGTAGATTTCCGCGCGATCAAGCAGCGATCGCAACTCCTCGTCTTCAAAAAGCGGCGTGCGCGCATCGCCCCAGGGCAGGTCCCGCGGGATCGTCATGCGTGCCGTCGCAGGATCCGTCTGCGGCACCGCGGCGGCGCTGGCAATCGGGGGCGACGTGTTGGGCAATGTGGGCGTGACCTGGTTCACGTCGGCCTCCCGGTCCGGTCGTTGGCTCTGCACGCGATCTTCTGTGCGAAAACATGCTTAACCCCCACAACTTAAGAACGAGTGAATAAAAACAGCTCGAAACGGACCGAAGACGACCCGAACCCCAATGTGCCTTGGCTCCCGGCCGCCCGCCGCAGCCGCAAAACGGGCGCAAAGCGCCGCGATGGAACGGCCCCGCGCCGGAGGCGGCAGCCCCCGGACATCGCCTTTGGCGTGCATTGCCCGGCCGGGCCGGGCTCAGCGGCCGTAAAGGCGGAGCAGCGCCTCGGTCAGCTCGCCGCGCCAGACGAAACCGTCATGCCCGCCGGCATGGGGCAGGAAGGCGGCCTCCGCGCCCCGGGCGCGCAGCACGGCGTAAAGCTGGCGGCTGGCCTCGCGGATGTCATCGGGGGGCGGGCCCTCCTCGTCCGGCCTTGCGGTTTCATAGCTGCCCGCGCTCAGCACCAGCCGCGGCAGCTGCGCCGCGGCCAGCGCGCGTTCCGCCATCCAGACCAGCGGCTGCGGCCCCCGCCCCTCGGGCGCCCACCAGAACGAGCCCGACAGCGCAATCGCCGCGCCGAACCGGTCGGGGTGATCCAGCGCGATCCGGGCCGCCGCGATCCCGCCGAAACTTGCCCCGGCCAGAACCGTGCGCGCAGGCGCGGGCGTCAGGCCCAGATGGCGGGCGGCAAAGGGCAGCAGCTCCTCGGCCATCGCACGGCTGAAATCGGGATTGCCGGGCAGCTCGGCGCTGCGGGTCTCGCTGTCGATCGGGTCGATGAAGACGGCGGCCAGGGGCGGCAGGCGGCCCGCCGCGACCAGCGCCTGCAGCGCCCCGGGCAGGCGCCAGTCGCGCACCGCCGTCGGCCCGTCGAAGACGACCAGCAAAAGCGCCTGCGGATCGGCGGGCGCAAAGCCGGGGCTGCGCCAGATCTGCACCCGGCGGCTGTTGTGCAGGATCGCCGAGGCGAAGCGCAGCTCCTCCACCGGCAGGGCCGGGGCCGGAAAGCCCGGTTGCTCCGGCGCGGCGGGGCCCTCGTAGACCGAGGCGGTGGCGCGGTCTTCGGGCCAGCGGCGCGGGTTCAGCGGATCGGGGCCGACCGTCGCCAGCAGCGCCATCCGCTGCGCCCGCGGCGGGCCCGGCAGCGCGGGCACATCGGGCGCAAGCCGGTAGGACAGCCGGATATCCGGGCCGACGCGATAGCTGCGCAGCCAGACGTCAGAGGTTCCCAGACGCTCGAGCCAGTCGTGATCGTTCGACGGCCCGCCCACCAGCCGCACGTTCTGCGCCGCGCCGCGATAAAGAAAGGTCACGATCAGCCCGTCGCCGTCGGGCTCCACCAGCGGCGTGCCCTGCTGCGCCACCTCGGCCCAGAACGCCCGGCTGTCGCCCCCGCGCGCCAGCGTCTCGGCCAGCGCGGCGATCCGCGGGCTGCGCGGGACCGAGGGCGGCGCGACCTGCGCCCCGGGCGGCACGACCCGGGTCAGGCGCAGCGAAAAGGCGCTGCCCGCGGCGCCGGTGACCCGCAGCGCCCCCGCGGGCGGCATGACAAGATGAAACTCCTGCACGCCGTCGCTGCCCCGCGCCAGATCGCGCCGCCGCCCGTCCGGACCGATCAGATCCAGCGCCTGTTCGACGCCGCCGGGCTGGAACTGCCCGCTGACATAGCTGCGCTCCGGCACCGCAAGCGGGATCAGCCGCGCGCCGCCGGACAGCGTCGCCGAAAGCGTCCCGTCCGGCCCGAGCCCGTCGCAAAAGGACGCTGACGGCAGGGCAAGCCCCGCCGCCAGCACGATCCCGCCGAGGGAAAGCGCGGGACGCATCAGAATTTGGTGCTCACGCTCACGGTCACCGTGCGCTCGGAGCCGACGAAACAGGCATAGGCGCTGGCGCAGGAGGCGACATATTGCTTGTCGGCCAGGTTCTGCACGTTCAGCTGCGCCCGCACCCCCTCGGCCGCGGGCGTCAGACGGCCCAGATCATAGCCCAGCGCCAGATCGACCAGCGTCACCGAGGGCACCTCGAAGGTATTCGTCCCGTTCCCCTGCGAGGTGCCGATGTGGCGCAGCCCCAGTGCGACGTCATAGCCCGCCCCGGCGGTGTATTTGCCCCAGATCGAGGCGGTCACATCGGGCACCCGCGAGGGCGTCTTGCCCAGCTCGGCCGCATTCGTCGTTTCCTTCACCTCGGCATCGATCCAGCCCGCCGAGGCGATCACGCTCCAGCCCTGCCCCAGCTCGGCCCGGCCCTCCAGCTCCAGCCCGCGGCTGTCGATCCGGCCGATCTGCTCATAGACCGACAGGGTGTTGTTGTAGACCAGAACCCCGGTCTGGCGCAGATCATAGACCGCGGCCTGGGCAAACAGCCGCCCGTCGGCCGAGGCCCATTTCGCGCCGATTTCCAGCTGCTCGGCCTCGGTCGGATCAAAGGGCGTCGCCGTGCCCGAGGATTGCGTCACCGGCTCGAAGCTGGTCGCATAGCTGATATAGGGGGCGATGCCGTTGGCGAAACTGTAAAGCGCGGCGATGCGGCCGGTGGTGGCGGTATCGTCGAAGACGCTGCGCGTGCCGGTCTGGTTGTCCTTGATCTCGCTTTTGAAATCGTCAAAGCGCAGCCCGGCCGAGAGGGTCCAGTTGCCGACCGTCGCCTGATCTTGCAGATAAAGCCCGGTCTGGCGCGCATCGGTGTCGGTGTCGCTGACGCGGTCGTTCAGCACGAAATCGTCCCGCCCGTAGACCGGGTGCGTCCAGTCGATCGCGGCGGTGGAGAAATCATAGCCCCAGTGATAATCGCGGTGGCTGTCCTGATGATCGATCCCGGCCAGCAGCGTGTGTTCGACCGCGCCGGTGCGGAAGCGATGTTCCAGCGACAGATCAAGCAGGCCCTGGCGCAGATCGTCGGTCCCGCCCGAAGCCGTGCGCGAGATCGTCACCCCGTCCGCCGCCAGCGCCCCCCAGGTCAGGGTGCGGTAATCGCTGTCGATTTGGCTCAGCCGGGCCCTGGCGCGCAGCGTCGTGCTGGCCGACAGATCATGCTCGAATTCGACGCCAAGCGCCTTGGTGTTGCGGGTCGAGCGGTCCCAGGCCGGGTCCGAGACCAGGAAATCCCACGGCACCAGCGCGCCCGTCGCCGTCGGCGTCAGCGAGCCCGCCGCCTCGCGGAAGTTGCGGAACCCGGCCTTCGGCTCGTTTTGCACCAGCGCCAGAACCGTCAGCCGGGTGTCGTCGGTCGGCGCCCAGGTCAGCGAGGGCGCAAAGGAATAGCGTTCCTGCTCCAGCCCGTTTTCCTGCGTGTCGACGCGCCAGCCCGTGCCCGCCAGCCGCCAGGACAGCGTGTCCGACAGCCGGTCGCCGATATCGACCGACAGCCCCGCCCGGTCGCCGCTGCCGAAGCTTGCCACCATCTCGCCGTGATGCGCGCCATCGGCCTTTTTCGTCGTCATCGCGATCAGCCCGCCCGGGTTCGCCTGCCCGTAAAGCACCGAGGACGGACCCTTGACCAGCTCGATCCGCTCCAGCAGCGCCGGGTCGATCTGCCCGAAGCTGTTGGTGCCGAAGGCCAGCCCGTCCAGAAACCGCGGCACGTAATAAAAGCCGCGCACGAAGGTCTCGTCATGCAGGTTCGACGACCCGCGATATTCGGTGAAGATCCCCGGCGTGTAGCGCAAAGCCTGCGCGACCGAGGTCGCCCCCTGATCGGCGATCTGGCGCGCCGGCACGACCGAAATCGCCTGCGCCGTCTTTGTCAGCGGCGCCGCCGTCTTGGTGCCCGACTGCGAGCCCTGCGCGACATAGCCGTTCACCGCCTGATCGACGGCGGCGCCCGCCACATCGATCTGCTGCAGTTCGGTCGCCTCCTCGGCGCAAAGCGGCGCGGCCGAAATCACCGTCGAACAGATCAGCACCGCCAGAAGCGGCGAAAACCGGGGCACGGGGGCGGGTCGGGACATCTGGGCCTCCTGAGGCTTATCTTGTGTAATTTTGTCAGGTATTATAGGCTCGCTTCGGCCGGGTCGATCCCCGGCGCCTCTGGCAACCCGTCAATCCGCTTTGAAATTCCGACAAATCCCCCGGACCCTCCGATGAGCATCCAGCACTTCCCCGGCGACTTCCGACTGGGCGTCCTCAACGAGCCGCGCCTTGGCGTGATCGATCCCACCCCCGGCCGGGTCGAGCCGAAACTGATGGTGTTCCTGCTGCTGGGCGGGCATCAGCGCTTCGTGCTGGGCGGGCGGCGGATCGAGATGGACGCCCGCACCCTGCCCGATGGCGCGCTGTTTCGCATCGGCAAGCCGACCGAGGTGGTGTTCGAACACAATGTCGGCCAGCCGCTGACCAAGCTGTCGCTGGCGATGCCGCCCGACTGGCTGGACGGGCTGGCGACGCCGCCCGCCGGGGCGCTGACCGATCTGCGGCAGGATCTGGCGGTGCTGCGGTTCCTGCCCGGCCCTGCGCCGCTTGAAACCGCGCGCAGGATCCTGCGCGAAAAGACGCCGCTGCGGCGGATGGCGCTGGGGATGACGCTGCTCGATCAGGTGATCGCGGGTCTGGCGGGGCAGCAGCCCGAGACGCTGGCGCGGCCGCTGCCGGAGGATCCCGGCGGCGGTCTTGCGGACGGGCGGACGGACGGGCCGGCGATCCTGGCGCGGCTGCGCCGCGAGATCGCCGCGACGGCGGGCGAAAAGCTTGCCGCCCCGGATCTGGCGCGGCGTTGCGGGATCGGGTTGCGCAGTCTGGAACGTCTGGTGCACGAAACCGAGGGCCGCTCTCTGGGCGCGCTGATCCGGGCCGAGCGGATGGAGATGGCATTGCGGTCGCTGCGCGGCGGCGCCAGCGTCACCCGGGCGGCGCATCTGGCGGGCTATGGCAGCGCGGCGAATTTCGCCACCGCGCTGCGCAACCGCTCCGGCATCACCCCGACCGAGGCCCGGCGCAGGCCCCCGGCCGAGGGCTGAGAGCGCCCCGCCCCCGTCCTCTGCCACAGGGCGAAAATTGTTGACTCTTTTTATCGTGCAAGCGAGAAGCACGCCAGCCACCCCGAGGGGCAGCCAGTTCCGTTCATCAGATCCGGGGAAAAGATGTCATTCCATGTTCTGGCGCGCCGCATCGCGCTCGGTCTTGCCGTTTCCGGCCTTGCCACCCTCTCGGCGCAGGCCGCCGAAACCACCCTCACCGATGTTCTGGGCCGCAAGGTCGAGGTCAACCTGCCCGCCGAACGCGTGGTGCTGGGGCTTTATTTCACCGATTACATCGCCGTCGGCGGCACCGAAAGCTTCGACAAGGTCGTCGGCCTCTCGCGCGAGGCCTGGGAGGGCTGGACCCCGACGAACTGGACGCTGTTCAAGACCGCGATGCCGCAGATCGAGACCATCGCCGATGTCGGCGAATTCGAGGTCGGCACCTTTTCGGTCGAAAAGACGCTGTCGCTGAACCCCGATGTGGTGGTGCTGGCGGATTGGCAATATCAGGCGCTCGGCTCGGACGAGGACCGGCTGAACGAAGCGGGCGTCGATATCGTCGTCGTCGATTACAACGCCGAAGACCCGGCGCGGCATGCGAAATCGACCGAGCTGCTGGGCCAGATCACCGGCCGCACCGACCGCGCGGCCGAGCTTTCGGCGCTCTATCAGGGCACGGTGGACATGGTCTCGGAGCGGCTGGCCAAGGCCGGGCTGCCGAAGCCGCGCGTCTATGTCGAATTCGCCAACAAGGGCCCCGAGGAGATCGGCAACAGCTTTGGCAAGAGCATGTGGGGGGCGCTGGCGACGCTGGCGGGGGGCGACAACATCGCCGCGCCGGTGATCGACAACTGGGGGCCGCTGAGCGAGGAACAGATCCTGACGGCGCAGCCCGAGGTGGTGGTTCTGGCCGGTCGCGAAACCGAGCTGACGCAGAACCCGTCGGCGCTGGTGATGGGCGTCGGCATCGACCCGGCCGAGGCGCAGAAACGGCTCGCGGGCTATACCGCGCGCAAGGGCTGGGCCGAGCTGCCCGCGGTGCGCGACGGGCGCGTGCATGCGGTCTATCAGGGCGCCTCGCGCACGATCGCCGATTACGCGATGATCCAGGTCTTCGCCAAGGTGCTTTACCCGCAGGTCTTTGCCGATCTCGACCCCGAGGCGGCCTATCGCGACTTCTGGAAGACCTATCTGCCGGTCGCGCCCGAGGGTACCTTTGCCCTGACCCTGGCCAAGTGACCCCGGCACCGTGACGGCATCGCTGCCCAAGGGCCTGTCGCAGGCCATCGCCGCCCAGCGCCGGAGCGAATTCCGGCGCTGGCGCATCCTTGCCGTGATGGCGGGGCTCTGCCTTCTTGGCCTGATCCTCGACATCGCCACCGGCCCCGCGCTGCTCTCTCCGGCCGAGGTGCTGCGCGCGCTCTTGCGCCCCGAGGAGGTGGCGCCGATGACGCGGATCATCGTGCAGGATCTGCGCCTGCCGATGGCCCTGATGGCGCTGGTCGCCGGGGCGGCCCTGGGGGTCGGCGGGGCCGAGATCCAGACGCTTTTGAACAACCCGATGGCCAGCCCCTACACGCTTGGCCTGTCGCGCGCGGGGCTGGGCGCCTCGCTGGTGATCGCCTACGGCAGTTTCGGCCTGCCCTTGCCGCTGGCGGTGCCGATCGGCGCCTTTCTGTTCACCATGCTCGCCGCCTCGATCCTGTTCGGGCTGGCGTCCTTGCGGCGGGTGTCGTCCAGCATGCTGGTGCTGGCGGGCATCGCGCTTTTGTTCCTGTTTCAATCCTTCCTGTCGCTGGTGCAATTCCTGTCCGCGCCGGAAATCAGCCAGCAGATCATGTTCTGGCTGTTCGGCAGCCTGACGAAATCCAGCTGGACCACGCTTGCGGTGACGACGGTGGTGACGGCGGTCTGCGTCGTCTTGCTGTTTCGCGACAGCTGGCGGTTGACCGCGCTGAAACTGGGCGAGACCCGGGCGGCAAGCCTTGGCGTCGATGTCGCGGCGCTGCGCTTTCGCACCCTTGTTCTGGTGGCGGTGATGACCGCGACGGCGATTTCCTTTGTCGGCATCATCGGCTTTGTCGGCCTTGTCGCGCCGCATGTGGCGCGGATGCTGGTGGGCGAGGATCAGCGCTTCTTCCTGCCCGCGGCGATGATCGCGGGGGCGGCCTTCCTCTCGGGGGCCTCGGTCCTGTCCAAGGTGATCCTGCCCGGGGCGCTGTTTCCGGTCGGCATCGTCACCTCTTTCGTCGGCGTGCCGTTCTTCTTCTGGATCCTGTTGAGGGCGAAATGACCGGGCTTGCGCTGGAAAACCTGACGCTGCGGCGGGGCGCGCTGTGCACGGCGCAGGGGATCGGGCTGCGCGTCGCCCCGGGCGAGGTGGTGGCGATCCTTGGCCCGAACGGGGCGGGCAAATCGACGCTGATCGGCGCGATCTTCGGCGAGATCCGCCCCGAGACCGGAACGATCCGGCTGGATGGCGTGGCGCTGGCGCCGCGGGGCCTGCGCGCCTGGCGCAAGCCGATCGGCTACATGCCGCAGGACACCGGCCTTGAGGCGGGGCTCTCGGTTCTGGATGTCGTGCTGCTGGGCAAGCTTGATGCGCTGCACATGCATCTGTCCGAGGACGACATCTCCGAGGCGCTGACGGCGCTTTCTGCCGTCGGCATCGCCGATCTGGCACAGCGCGACATCGCCTCGCTGTCGGGCGGGCAGCGGCAATTGGCGCTCTTTGCGCAGGTGATGCTGCGCCAGCCCCGGCTGCTTTTGCTGGACGAGCCGGTCAGCGCGCTCGACATGCACCACCAGATGGTGCTTTTGTCGCATGTGAGAGCCGAAACACGGGCAAGGGGGTTGGTGACGCTGATGGTGCTGCATGATCTGAGCCTTGCGGCGCAGTTTTGCGACCGTCTGGTGCTGCTCGCCGGGGGGCAGGTCCATGCCGACGGCCCGCCCGCCGAGGTGCTGGATCCCGCGCTGATCGGGCGGCTTTACGGCGTCGCGGTCGAGCGCCTTTGCGACAGCCGCGGCACGCCGGTGATCCGCCCGCTGCCGCCGGAGCCGCAGCCATGACCCGGATCGCCCTTGCCACCTGCGCGCGCTGGCCCGCGCCCGCGCTGGGTCTTGCCACGCTGATCGATCTGCTCGCGGCCGAGGGGCTGGCCGTCGATCATGCCCCCTGGCAGGCGGGCGCCGCCCCCTTTGCCGGTGCCGATCTGGTCCTGCCGCTGGCCGCCTGGGATTACGCGGAAACGCCGCAGGCCTTTGCCGACTGGATCGCGGCCGTTGCCGCCGCGGGCGGGCGCTTTGGCAATCCGGCCGGGCTGATGCTTTGGAACCTGCACAAATCCTATCTGTGCGATCTGGCGCAGCGCGGCGTGGCGGTGGTGCCGACGCTGGCGCTTGACCGCCCCGAGGCGGCGCAGATCCGGGCCGAGCTCGCGGCGCGCGGCTGGGCGCAGGCGGTGCTCAAGCCCGCGATCGGGCAAAGCGGCCTTGGCGTCACGCGGATCGCCGCCGCGGGGCCGATGCCCCCCCTGCCCGAGGTTCCGGTGGTGCTGCAGCCGTTTCTGGATCAGGTCACCGCCGGAGAGACCTCGCTTGTTTTCGTCGCGGGCGGGTTCAGCCATGCGGTGCGGCGCAATCCCGCCGCGGGCGATTTTCGCGCCAACACCCAGTTCGGCGCCAGCGTGCAGGCGGTCGATCCCGGCGCGGCGCGGATCACCCTTGCGACACAGGCGCTGGCGGCGCTGACGGCAGCCCCGCTTTATGCCCGGGTCGATCTGCTGAACACGCCGCGCGGGCCGGTGATTTCCGAAATCGAGCTGATCGAACCGGCGCTGTTTCTGGACCATGCCGCGGCGACGATGCGGCGCGGCCTTGCCCGGCGCTTCGCGGCCGCGGCGGCGCGGCGGCCCGAGGCGTAACCGGCGTTCAGATCGCGGCGGCGACGATGCGGGTGATGAAGGTGTTCAGCACCGCCTTGCTCATCGCCACGGTCATCGCCTGCTTGAACTCGGGCGAGAGTTTCGCCCCCAGAACCGGCGCGCTCGTGCGGTTCGCGACGGGCTGCGCCGTCGGGCGGGTCAGCGCGGCTTTCGGGCAATGGGCGCAGATATGATCCATGATCGCCCCCACCTCGCCGTGCCCGACATGGTAATGCACGATCACCGAGGCCGCGCCGCGGTTCACCTCCACCGCCAGCACGCCTTCCAGCGCCCCCACCTTTTCATGCAGCCGCTGCGCCAGATCGGCGTCGCGGCGCAGCGCCTCGATCTTGAAACGGGCGCGGCCGGGGATGTGATGCACGCAGCAGACCATGAAAGCCTCCGTCCTTGGTCCGGCAAGGATGCAGAACCAAAGTAATTCTGTCAAGAATTATAAAGCGCATCCTGGCCCTCTCTTTGCGTCAGGGCCGCACGGGGCGTTCGGGAAAGCCCGCCTGCGCCAGCGCATGCAGCAAAAGCGCGAAAGTCGAGCCGTTGTGCATCAGCGAGGCCGCCACCGGCGAGAGCCGCCCCGAGGACGCCGCCACGAACAGCCCGGTGTTGATCGCAAGCGCCAGCGTGGTGTTGGTGCGGATGATCGCCATCGCCCGGTCGCAGGTCTCGCGCGCGTCGGCCACGGCGCTGATCCGGTCCTCTGACAGGGTGATGTCGGCCGCCGCCCGGGCAATGTCGGCGCCCTGCGCCATCGCGATCCCGACCCCGGCCGAAGCCAGCGCGGGCGCGTCGTTGATGCCGTCGCCGACAAAGGCGATCTGCCGCCCCTCGGCCTTCAGCCGCGCCAGAATTTCGGCCTTGTCCTCGGGGCGCAGCTCGGCATGGACCGCGTCAAAGCCCAGCGCGCGCCCCAGCGCCGTGGCCCGGGCGCGGCGATCGCCGGTCAGCATGACAAGATGCTTCACCCCGGCGCGGCGCAGCCGGCTGGCGGTGGCGCGCGCATCCGCCCGCAGCCGGTCGCGCAGCCCGAACAGCGCCGCCGGACGCCCGTCCAGCGCCATGTAAAGCGTCATCTTGCCAGCCTCGGCCAGGGCCTCGATCTGCGCCGCATGCGCGCTGAAATCCACCCCCTCGCGGGCCATGAAATGCCGCGCGCCGATCAGCACCTCGGCCCCCGCAACACGGGCGCGCAGCCCTTGGCCGACCTCGACCCCGACATCGCCCGTCGCGGGAGGCGTCAGCCCGCCCGCCCGCGCCGCCGCACGGATCGCCCGGGCAATCGGATGATGCGCAGAGGTTTCCAGCGCCGCCGCAAGCGCCAGCAGCTCCGCCCCGGGCTGCGACCCAAGGGGCAGCACGTCGCACAGCTCCAGCGTGCCCTCGGTCAGCGTGCCGGTCTTGTCAAAGACAAAGGTATCGGCGGCCGAGAGCTTCTCGATCGAGGGACCGCCCTTGATCAGGATCCCCCGCGCCACCGCCGCCGACATCGTCGCGCGCACGGCGACCGGGGCCGAAAGCTTGATCGGACAGGCGTAATCGACCAGAAACACCGAAGACAGCCGCCGCAGATCGCGCGTCACCGCCAGCGTCGCCGCGCCAAGACCCAGCGTCATCCAGACCTGCCGGTTCGCCTGTGCCCCCGCCAGTTTCTCGGTCTCGGAGCGTTCCTCCAGCGCGCCGCGGATCAGCGCCGCGATCCGCGCCGTCGTGGTTTCCGCCCCCACCTGCTCGGCGCGGATCCGCAACAGCCCGCTTTCCAGCGTCGAGCCCGCAATCGCCTGCGCCCCCGGTTCCTTCGTCACCGCAAGGCTTTCGCCGGTGATCGAGGCCTCGTTCACCTGCGCCGCGCCCGCGATCACCAGGCCGTCGACCGGCACCGCCTCGCCGGTCTGCACCACCACGATATCGCCCTGCGCCACCTGCTCGAAGGGCAGATCCAGCACCGCCCCCGCCCGCTCGATCCGCGCGGTCGCGGGGTTGGGCATCAACAGCCCCTGCAAAAGCGCCCCCGATTGCCGCATCGTGGTCTCTTCCAGATATTCGCCCGCCTCCATCATCATGTCGGTGGTCAGCGCGGTGCCGAAACTGCCCCGGGCAACGCCCAGCGACACCGCCAGCGCATCCAGCACCTCGACCGAGACGCCCCGGGTCACAAGCGCATCCAGCCCCCCCAGAACCCGCGGCGCAATCGCCCAAAGCACCAGCGCCCGGCCGACCGGCCGCGGCAGCACCGGCAGCGCCGCAAGCAGCGTCAGGCGGCCAAGGATCGGCGCGGCCGAGGGTCCCCCGGCGGCGCCGCCCGGCGCAGGACGGCGCAGCTGATCCGGATCGAGGCGGCCGATCCCGTCGAGCAGCCGCGCCCGCGTCGCCGCCGTGCCGTCATGGGTGACGATCACGCTGGCCGCCGCCGGGTTGAGCCGCACCGACCGGACGCCGCGGATCTGCCGCACCGTCCGGGCAAGGGTCTCGCTGTCCAGATCGGGCCGGGCCAGCCAGGGCAGTTTCAGCCGCAGCCGCCCGGGCGCTTCATGCGCGATCCGCAGCGGGAAGGCGCCAGCGGGCGCAGACAGGGCGGACGGGCCGCCGGTCAGGGAAAGATCAAGACGCATCCGGCCACCTGCCCTTCGGCGTTACTTCTGCTGCTGCGAGCGCACCTCGGATTCGGCATCGCGGAAGCGTTCCTTCGCCTCCTCGAGCCCGCCCTGCAGCCCAAGCCAAAGCTGGGCAAGCCCCCCCATCAGCTTGCGCTGCGCCGCCTCGTTGGTCAGCACATAGGTGACAAGCCCGCCCACGACCGCCCCGGTCAGAAACCGCGGGTTCGACAGAAGACCGGTCTGGCCGGTGTCCGTGCCCGAAGTCGCGGGGGTTTGCGAGGTGGTGTCGGTCATTGCGCGGCCTCCGCATCCTCGGGGGTCGTTTCGGGGGCGGCGCCGGCCGGGGCGGGCTTGCGGCTGGAATTGGCGAAGTACAGCACCCCCGCCGCCAGCGCGACGAGCCCGAGCACCGGCGCATTGCGCGCCAGATGCGCGGCAAGCGTCGCCACCGCCCCCGCCCCGGCGCCGATGGCGGCGCTGCTCGCGGTCGCGCGCATCGCCGCATCGGTCGTGGTCTGGCCGTTGCGGACCCGGATCCCCTCGTTGATTGCGGTCCAGGCGCCGGTGATCGCGGCGCCGTTCACCCCGGCCCGCACGATCTGCGTGGTCGAGGGCATCAGCGGCGCGGCTTTCGGTTGTGAAGTCATCTCAGCTCTCCTCTGTGGTGGGGGCGGGTTTCGCCGCGGCGGGCGGGGTCGCCATGGCGCCCATGCCGAAGCCCTGTGCGGCCAGGCCCGCGAACATCGCCTTGAGCGCGGGCAGATTGGCCAGCGCGAGGGCCACGGCCGAGCCCGCCACCGCGCCTTTCCAGAAATCACGGTCGCGCAGGTTGAAAAGCATCCCCAGCGTCTCGGCCGAGACATCGCCCCGCGCCAGCCGGTCAAAGGCCTGCATCAGGTCGCGGTTGTCGGGCTGCGGCTGCGGGCCCGCTTGCGCCCCGCCCTGAAACCCCGGTCCCCCCGCCTGTCCTGTCCCCGCCTGTCCTGCCGCCGCCTGCGGCCCCCAGCCGGGCGCACAGCCCGAAACCCAGGGCGGTTCCGGCCCGAAATAATACCACCCCACCGGCGGCGCCGCCCCGAACCCCGGGCCCGCAGCGCCCTGCCCCCGGCCCCGGTCGTCGTCCTCGTCGTCGTGCTTGCTCATCGTCTCGCTGTCCCGTCTCGCTTGCGCCAGTTCACGCCTCAGTTGAATAGCCCGGACCGGCCGGGGTCAAGACAAATTCCCGACTGTTTTTCTATGGTTGCAAAATGCCGCAGGAGGTCAGGGACGGCCGCCCCCGGCCCGGAGGCCGTCTTTCGCAAGGCGCCGTTCCGAATCGGTCAATCCGCGCACAACCAAAGGTTGACAGATGAATAATCCATACCCGCGAAGACGTTACCTTCGCGCCAGTTCGCGCTTTCAAATTGCCCGAAACGGTGTAGCATTCTGGTTGAAATGCCTAAAATGTATTCAACCGCAGGTTGCCAAAGGGACGACATCATGTTTGACGTGACCACTGCCCGACAAGTCGACTACAGGGACGGCCAGGGAAATCAACTGCAAGTGACCGTTTTCCAGGACCGCGAGGACAAGGGCCTGTGGTATCTGGTTCCCGTGCCCAGATTGCGGATCGACAACGGCCAGCCGACCTTCAACCTGACGAAATACCTCAAAAATCAGGACGGAAACGCCGGGATCTGCACCTTCGAGGTCGAGCTTTTCGCCCCCGAGGATGCCAAGCGCGCCGCGCAGGAGCAGATCCCGGACATCAGGGCCTGGGGTCAGTTCACCTGGATCGGCGGTGACGTGTTCTTCGACTTCGACCTGCCGGTCGAGGGCAAGCCCGAAGGCCAGCAGATCTGCGTCTCGCCCTCGCTGTTCGGCTCCAATGTGGCGCGGTTTCTGGTCGAGCTGGAGACCGAGGCGGCGCTCAACACCTTTGTCGGCGCCTTCACCGGCACGGGGGGGCTGGCGCCGTTCTCGATCACCTATTCGATGGGGGTGCTGACGCAGCTTCTGGGCGCCAGGGCCGAGGTGAAATACACCGCCTCGGTGGCGATCGACTACGAGCGCACCTATGAATCCAAGAAGGACACCTGGGGCAAGTCGCAACAGGTTCTGGTCGAGGTGAAACAGAACCTGAAATCCTCGGGCGCGGGGGATGTGAAGGTCACGCCGGGCGCGGGCGGCACCCCCGAAGTGGTGCAGATGGTGCGCGACTGGGCCTGGAGCGTGCTGGAAACCCAGGTCGCCTCGGCGATCGAGACGGCGCAGCGCCAGGCCACCGGCAACCAGAACCCGATCTCGGTGGTGAGCGACATCTTCCTGACCTATGCGGAAGATGCGATCGTCGAATGGAGCACGCCGGTGTCGCGGTTCCTGCCCCGCTTCGACGCCGCGACCTGGGAAAAACTCTACCACGAGGTCGACAACCGCGAACTGGTCGTGGTCTTCGAACTGACGGGCGATCCGAGCGATGCGGCGGGCGTCATCGGCTTCGAGGATGTCGAGGTCGAGGTCTTCTATCCGACCCGCACCACGGACAACAGCTTCAAGCTGAGCCTGGGCAAGGGGGGCGAAAGCTCGGTCGTGTATCGCGCGCCCGGCGGCGGCAGCTTCGAGCCGGGCTATGCCTATCGCTACACGGTCAATTTCGGCGGCGGCGAGAGCCCCTACACCTCCGACCGGATCGAAACCGCGGCGACGCGGGTCTCGTTCCGGCCCAACCTGCTTGGCATCCGCAAGGTGACCTGCCTCGGGAACGGGGTCCCGTTCGAGGGCACCTCGCCCTATGCGGTCAGGACGCTGTTCATCGATTTCTTCGAGACGCCTCCGGCCGGTCAGCCGCCGAAGCTGCAGACGAAGGAAATGACCCGGAACGGCACGCCCGTGGAATTTTCCTCCACCTATCATGTGCCGATCACCAACACTTACAACTACCGGCTGCGGTATCAGCTGAAAACCGGAGAGGTGATCACGGTGCAGCCCCCGGTGCTGTTCGGATCGAACAATGCCGACACGGTGTTCGTGTTCACGCCGCAGGACTATCTGACGACCTTCTCGTTCCGGGCGCTGGCGATGAAGGGCGGCACCGGCTTCCTCGAGCTGAATGTCAACGGCGCCTATCACGACGACCAGAACCCGTCGCAGAAAGTGCCGCCGAACTACAACTGGGACGGCTGGGTACCCGAACCGCAGCCGGGTCTTTCGACCTCGCCGACCTGGGCGTTCCAGGCGCAGCCCGATCCGCAGACCGCCTATTTCGACCTGAACGGACAGGTGATCTATGGCGATGGCGACGTCGCGACGCTGTCGAACATCAAGGTGCCCTACAGCCGCCGGGCGCTGATCCTCAAGGATACCGAAGAGATCTACAGCGTCGAGATCTTCACCAACGAGATCGACTGGACGCAGGTCAGGCAGGTGTCGCTGAACATCCTGCAACTTGCCGATGCCAAGGGCACGGTTCTGGCCGATCTTCACGAGGCGGCGCAGCAAAGCTTCACCCTGATGCGGCGGCTGCAGGACACGCCGCCGCCGGACGCGGGGCGCGGCGGATCGGTGTCGGCGGTGAATCTGATCGCCTTCAACATGATCCCGCCCGCCTCGGACATGATCGTGAAATCGCTGCCGCTTTACTACACGCTTTACCGGCCGCGCGGGGCACCGGACATCGTGTTCTATTACAGCGCCGATTACGTGCTGAACGATGGCACCCGCAAGGGCACGGGGCGGCTTGAAGTGACGAACAAGCTGCAGATCCACCTGCCGCCGGTGGCCACCGAACCGCCGGGCCTGCTGCAGGCCGCCCGCATCACGACCCGATAGCGGCGGCAGCGCGATGGACCCGGTTCCAGCCTGTGCCGTAGCGGCGGGCGGCGCCGCGCCGCCCCCCGCCCCCGATCCCGCCGCCGATCCCTCCGATGCGCTTTCTCGGGCGTGTCGGGCGGCGGGCGGGGCCGATGTCCCGGCCGCGCAATGGGACCGCGCGCTGCGCGGGCTTTGTGCCGAGCCCGGGGCGCAGGACAGCAACCTCTCGGCGATCGGCGATCCGGTGGAATTCCAGGCGCTCTGGACCGCCGCGGGGGCAGAGCAGATCCGCGCCACGCTCGATCCGGTGCCCGGGGCATCGGGCGCCGAACGACGGGCGCGCGCGGTTGCGGCGGTGCCGGGCCTTTCGCCGGGGCAGCGCGCCCTGCGCGCGGCGGTCACCGCCGCCCAGCAGGCGCAGGGCGCCCGCTTCGGCGGCTGGATCGGGTTGCGTCCGGGGAACCCGGGCCTGCGGCGCAAGCTTTATCTGGAACTGCCCGGGGCGCCCGAGACGCTGGCAGCGCTGCCCTTTGCCCCGCTGACCCGCCGCCTGCCGGCCGTCCGCGCCTTTGCCCCGGTGCTGCTCGGGCTTGATCCGGGGCGGGGCACGGTCGAGATCTATGCCGCGATCGCGCCGCTGGCGCGCGACGGTCTGGGGCTGCTGCTGGCCGATCTGGGGCTGCCGCCGCGCGCGCGCGAGGCCCTGCAGCTGCTCACCGATCTGCGCGATCAAAGCCTGCGCCCGCTGCTGCCGACCCAGGATCAGGGGCTGAGCCTGTCCTGGGGCGAGGACGGCACCGCCGAGGCGCTGACCTGGTATGTGCATTGCGATGCGCTGCTCGGTCCCGCGGCCCGGGCGCGGGAAAGCCTTCTGGCCTTCGGTCAGCGCCGCGGCTGGGCGATGCCGCGCTACTGCGCGCTGAGCGCCCCGGTCGCGGGCGGCATCCCCTGGCACGGGCTGGTCGGGCTGACGCTGGGCCGGTCGGGGCTGGCGCTTTCGGTCACCTGCGCGACGCGCTGCGAAGCGTGGCGATCATGCGCGCGGTCCTGAGCCGCCAGACGGCGACCGGCGCCTTCCCGTCAGAGGTGGCGGGGATGGAGGACGAGACCTGTTTCGTCACCGCCAGCGTGGCCTTGTGCCTTGACCCGGTGGCGCATCGCCCGGCGCTCGACCGCGCGCTCGATTTCATCGAAAGCTGCGAGGATCCGCGGCTTCCGGGCGCTTTCGCCTTTTATCCGCCGCGGGGCCGCGGGCCGATGCTGGTGCGCGGCCTGCCGCCCGATGCCGATGACACCGCGCTGGCCTGGCTGGCGCTGCTGCACGGCGGGCGGCGCGGCACCGATCCGGCGCGGGCGGCCTTTGACGCCGGGATCGCCCCTGCTGCCTGCCTGATGGTGCCGGGCGCGGCCCCGCCCTGGGTGCGCCGCGGCGCGGTGCGGACCTGGCTGATCGAGCGCGGCCGCGACAATCCGGTCGATCTGGCGGTGAATGCCAATGTGCTGGCGCTGGCCTGCCGTCTGGGTCTGGCCGCGCATCCGGTGGCGCAGGGCGCCGCCGCCTCGCTGGCCGCCGCCGCCGCGGGCGGCTTTGATCCGGCCCGCTTCGCGCGGCGGCTGGCGCCCTATTATGCCGATGTGACGGAGCTTTGGTTCGCCGTCCGCCGCGCCGCCGCGCTGGACGACGGGACGCTTGGCCCCGTGCTGGAGCCGGTTCTGGCCTGGCTGGCGCCGGTGCTGGGCAGCCGGGCGCTTGCGCTCGACAAGCCGCTTTACTGCAACGACCACGGACGGCCGGTCTGGCGCGCGCCGGTGCTGCAACGCGCCCGCCGCACCACCCCCGCGCCCCGCCTGCCCCATTCCGACGCCTGCGCTTTCAAACAGACGCCCGCGTTTTTCAAACAGACGCCTGCGCTTTCAAACAAGGGAGACCAGCATGACGTTCTTTTCCTCGGCCGCGCTTGACGCCGCCCCGGTCGGGGCCACCCCGGCGCTGCGGGTCAGCACGAATTACATGGAAACCTTCCTGCCGCTGCAGCCGGTTTCCTCGGGCACCGAGATCCAGACCTATCTGAACACCGCCGGGATGCTTGACATCTACAGCGTCGGCACCACCGGCCGGGTCTATCGCTATCGGCGCACCGATGCGACGCTCGCCCCCTATGAGGAAGCCGATCTGGGGATCCGCGCCAGCCAGCTTTACTTCTTCGACGCCGCGGGCGGGCGGTCCGACACGCCCTCGATCTTCGGGCTCAACAGCGAGAGCAAGCTGACGCTGGCCACCTTTCAATCCGGCGGCTACGGGCAGCGCAACACCGGCCCGCAGGACGAGGTGATCCGCACCTTTCTGGGCGTGCGCGGCGTGACCGGGCGGATCTACATCAACGTGCGGCTGTCCGACGGGCGGCTGTGCACGAATTACTACGACCCGCTGAACGACAAATGGGGCGGGCCGGTCTGGGCGCCGGTGATCGGGCCGGACGGCAAGGAGGCGGTGGTCAAGGAGATCGCCATGGCCGCCAACAACCCGGTGCAATCGGCGATCTTCGCGATCGGCATGGATGACGAGGTGCTGTTTGCCGAAGACAGTTTCCGCACCTCGCACATGCGCAAGCTCAACAAGAAGGCCTCGCATATCGCCGCGATCGCCGATGCCGAAAATCTGCTGAACATCCTGGCGGTCGAGCGCGACACCGGCCTTTTGTGGGTGAAGAAGCAGCGCAAGCGGTCGACCTCGGGGATCCAGTTCGACGATTGGGTGCAGGTCGATCCGGGCCAGAGCGGGCGGCTGGGCCGGCTGACGGCGAACCTGCGCCGCGACGGGCTGATCGAGGTCTTCGTGCTCAATGAGGCGGGCGATCTGAGCTATACGCGCCAGGTCACCAACAGCGCGGGCAAGCTGCAGGGCTGGCGGGTGATCTTTCCGCTCGCCCGCGCCATGGAAAACCGCATCGTCGCCGTCGGACGCAATGCGAACGGCTATTCCGAAGCCTATTCGGTGACCGAGGACAACCAGATCTTCCGGTTCTGGCAGGCCCCCGACACCGAACAATGGTTCTCCGAGGTGCTCGATCTGCCCAAGGCCGAGGACAAGCTGGTCTCGGTGCCCACCCATTCGACCGAGATCTTCGTCGTCGATGCCGAGGGGGCGCCGCTTTACGACGCGCCCGTCAGCATCAACGCGGCCTTTCTCTGCACGCTTTGGGTGAACGGCGAGGCCTATCGCTCCAGCCTTGTCGATCCGGTCAGCTTCCGCACCGACGCGACGGGCAAGGTGGTGATCTTGCAGCGCGCCAATGCGCTGGCGGGGGCGACGCTGCTGATTTCGACACCCGTCACCGGCGCGGGCCAGCCGATCGTCGTGCAGCCGAATGGGCAGCTGCAGGCGAAGATGGCGCAGACCACGAAGGACGACGTGCTGACCGCCACCGACAGCGCCGGGGCGCTGCTGCTGCCCGCCGACACCAAGGACCGCGAGCAGGTGGCCGAAAGCATCGCCGAGGTCACCCGGCAATCGATGCGGATCGCGCAGGCCGATGAAACCGCGCGGGCGATCCAGTACAAGTTCGCCACCCCCCATGCGCTGCGCCACAGCCTGCAGGCGGATTTCCGGTCGCTTGGCACCGTGTCCTGGGAAATCGATTTCGGCTCCGGCGTGCCGGTCTATCGCAGCCTGGACAGCAGCGACATCGCCGCCTTCCGCGCCGCCCATGCGCCGCAGCTGGACGCCGGGGGGTCGTTCCTCGGCATCGACTGGGGCTCGGTCTGGCGCGGCATCCGCGACGGTGTCGAATGGCTGATCAACGGGCTGGAAAAGATCGTCGTGACGATCGTCGACGGCATCGCGAATGTGCTGTTCAAGATCGCGGGCCAGGTCTTTCAGGCGGTGATCAAATTCGCCCAGCAGGCGCTCGATTTCATCGAAGGGGTGTGGAACTGGCTCAAGGTGAAGCTGGAGCAGCTCTTTCAGTGGCTGGCCTTCCTGTTCGATTTCAAGGACTTCGGACGCACGGCCGAGGGGATCAAGCATTGTGTCGGGGTGACGCTCGATTTCACCGCCGATGCCGTCCATGCGCTGCGCGGCCGGGTCGAGGAGGGGTTCGAGTTTCTCAAGGCCGGGCTGGACGGCATCGTCAACAATCTGATCCTGACCCTGAACCGCGAGGGCGATCCGACGATGGGCGCCTATTTCGAACAGGAGGAGCCGAGCGAAGAGGAACAGCATGCCTCCGATCACAACATCTTTCTCAATGCCTTCCGCGAGAACGAGAGCAAGCTGACGGTCAAGGCGGATGGCGCCGCGATCCTGCGCGCCACCACCGCGCTCTCCGATCCGTTGCAGGATCTGTTCGGGCGGATGAAGTCCTTTTCGGACAATTTCCAGTTCGGCGACGGCAAGCAGGCGCTTGACGAGGCCTTCGGCTATTTCAACAACATCGGCAACGAACCCGGCCGGGCGGCGCAGCTGTTGCTGAGCGGTCTGGTGAAGGCGCTGGAGGCGGCGGCGCTGTTCGCGCTTGATGCGGCCGAGGGCATCGTGCTGACGCTGTTCGATCTGGTCGAGGATCTGATCCGGCTGGTCAAGCTGGCGCTGTTTCAGGAATGGGAAATCCCGATCCTGTCGCAGCTTTACAAGCTGTTCACCGGCGACCGGCTGACGCTGACGCCGATCGATGTCGTGGCCTGGATCGCGGCGATTCCGATGACAATCACCAGCAAGCTTGTCCTGGGCCGGACGCCCTGGACGGCGGAACAGCTGGCCGTCTTCAAGGCGAGCTTCACCGTCGAGATGCTGAAAGACCGGCTGGGGATGAGCCGGGCCAAGGCGCTGACCGCGGCCGAGGCGAACGGCTGGACGCCGGAATGGCGCGAGAATTTCCTGACCGGCTATTGCGTCGTGATGGCGTTCCGCTCGCTGCTCGATCCCAGTTCGGCGATGGCGAATGCCACCGGCAAGGGGCTGGGCGAGGCCGGGATCGTGCCCATCGCGGCGGGGTTCCTGTCGACGCTTTTCACCATGCCCTGGGCGCTGTCGCCGCTGGCCGGGGCGCCGAACTGCCAGCCCGGCGATCCGGGATTCGGCGTGACGATCTGGATCTGCCAGGTGCTGTGCGGTCCGGGGCGCGGGATCGCGCTGCACTATCAGAAATGGATCACCGGCGAGGCGAAGATCACCACCGGCGAGCTGACCCAGACCGCCTGGGGGGTGGCCTATCTGATCATGCTCTCGGTGCATTTCGCCAATCAGGAGCAGACGACGCGCAACAAGCTGGCGTTCAGCCGGGGCATTCTGAACCTTGTTCCCGGCCAGGCGCTGCGGTTCCTGGCGATCCCGGCCCTGAACAAGAGCACCTACATGATCCCGGCGGCGGTCCTTGGCGTGCTGAGCTTCCTGTCCTGCTGGGGCTCGCTTGGCGTGGCCATCGCCGAGATCCATCTGAAGGATCAGGCACAGGTCTGACCGCCGGGCGCGGCGGGCGGCGTCGAATTTCTTGACAGGAGAAGAATATGACGAAATGATCTGAAAATCATACCCCCACCCGAGGATCCCGCGATGCATATTCCCGACGGCTATCTGAGCCCGGTGACCTGTGCCGTCACCTTCGCGGCCACGGTTCCGTTCTGGTATGTGTCGATGCGCAAGCTGGACCGCGACCTGAACGGGCAGCATCTGCCGCTGGTTGCGCTGGTCGCGGCGTTCAGCTTCGTGATCATGATGTTCAACCTGCCGATTCCGGGCGGCACGACGGCCCATGCGGCGGGGATCGGCATCGCGGCGGTGCTTCTCGGCCCCTGGGCGGCGGTGCCGGCGATCTCGGTGGCGCTGCTGATCCAGGCGATCTTCTTTGGCGATGGCGGCATCACCGCCTTTGGCGCCAATTGCCTGAACATGGCGGTGGTCGGGCCGATGGTCGCCGCGGCGGTCTATGCGCTTGGCACGCGGGGGGCGGCGATCGGGTCGCGGCGGCGGGTGATCATGGCCGGGCTGGCGAGCTATGCGGGGCTGAACGCCGCGGCGCTGCTGGCGGCGGTCGAATTCGGCGTCCAGCCGCTGTTTTTCCACGATGCCGCCGGGGCCCCGCTTTATGCGCCCTATCCGCTGTCGGTCGCGGTGCCCGCCATGGCGCTGACCCATCTGACGATCGCCGGCGCGGCCGAGTTCATCGTCACCGCCGGGCTTGTCGCCTGGCTGCAGCGCAGCAACCCCGAGCTGCTGGCGCCGCGGCGGGCCCCCGCCGCGCCGGAGCGCCACCTGCGGCTCTGGGCGGGGATCGGCGCGCTTGTCGTGCTCTGCCCGCTCGGGCTGATCGCCGCGGGCACGGCCTGGGGCGAATGGGGCGCAGAGGATTTCACCTCCGAGGCGGGCCGGGCCGCGATGGCCGGGGCCTCGGGCGGGGTCGCCCCTCCGGCGGGGCTGCCGGGCGGGTTCGCGCGGCTTGCCGAGCTCTGGTCGGCGCCGCTGCCCGATTACGCCCCCGCCTTCGTGCAGAACGCGCCGCTTGGCTATGTGCTGTCGGCGCTGCTGGGCGTGGCGCTGATCGTGGCCGGGATCGGGCTGAGCGCGGGTCTGCGGGCACTGACCCGGCGCGCGGGCTGAGCCCCGGCGCATGACCGACCCTTCTGTCGTCCATGCCCGCGCGCCTGCGCCCGACCGGATCGGGCGCCTTGGCGCGGGGGTTCGCGGCCTCATGCAGCACGCCGAGGAGGCCGCCGGTCTGGCGCAGCGCCCGGGCCTGCTGCAGGGCCTTGACCCGCGCGCCAAGGTGGCCGGGGCCTTCGCGCTGATCCTGGCGGCGGTGGCCACCCGGTCGCTTCTGGTGCTGCTGGCGCTGTTCGTGCTGGCCACCGCGCTGGCGGCGGCGTCGCAGATCTCTCCTGCCCGGCTGGCCCGTCAGGTCTGGATCGTCGTTCTGGGCTTTACCGGGATGATCGCACTGCCCGCGCTGATCCTCGTGCCCGGCACGCCGGTCCTTTCGCTGCCCTTCGGTCTGGCGATCACCGAACAGGGACTGCGCGCGGCGGCGTTCCTGACCGGACGGTCCGAGACCACGGCCACGCTGGCTCTGGCGCTGGTGCTGACGACGCCCTGGCCGCAGGTGCTCAAGGCGCTGCGCTGCCTTGGGGTGCCGCGGGCGGCGGTGATGATCCTTGGCATGACGCATCGCTACATCTTCGTGCTGGCCGATCTGGCGCTGGATCTGTTCGAGGCGCGGCGCAGCCGTCTGGTCGGGCGGCTCTCCCCCGCCGAGGCCCGCCGTCTGGCCACCGGCATCGCCGGGGCGCTGTTCGAACGCGCGCTGGCGCTGTCGAGCGAGGTGCATCTGGCGATGCTCGCCCGCGGCTGGCGCGGCGAGGTGCATCTGATCGACGATTTCCGCTTTCGCCCGCGCGACGGCGGGGCGCTGGTGCTGGCGGCGGCGATCCTTGCCGGGGTGGTCTGGGCCGGGAGTGTCTGGCCATGACCCCCGCCTTCGAATTGCAGGGCGTGCAGTTCGCCTACAAGGGCGTGCCCGCGCTGAACGGCCTGGATCTGACGCTGCCCTTGGGGCGGCGCACGGCGCTTCTGGGGGCGAACGGCTCGGGCAAATCCACGCTGCTGCGGCTGCTCGACGGGCTGCAGTTCCCCGCGGCGGGGCGGATTTCGGCGTTCGGCACGCCGCTGACCGAGGCGATGTTTACAGACGAGGCCGCCGCCATCGCCTTTCGCCGCCGGGTGGGCTTCGTGTTCCAGAACCCCGAGGTGCAGCTTTTCTGTCCCTCGGTCTTCGACGAACTGGCCTTCGGACCGCTGCAGCTGCACTGGCCAAAGGAGCGCATCCGCGCCCGCGTGGCCCGGGCGATCGCGCAATTCGGCCTTGGCCCGCTGGCCGGGCGTCCGCCGCACCGGCTGTCGGGCGGCGAGAAAAAGCGGGTGGCGCTGGCCTCGGTGCTGATCCTCGATCCCGAGGTGCTGCTGCTGGACGAGCCCACCGCGGCGCTTGACCCGCAGGCGACCGACGACATCGCGGCGCTGCTGGAAACCGAATTCGGCGCCCGCAACCCGGGGCGCACGCTGATTTTTTCCAGCCATGATCTCGATCTGGTGGCGCGGATCGCCGATCATGTCGTGGTGCTGGAGGCGGGCAAGGTGGCGGCCGCGGGACCGGCCGCCGAGGTTCTGGCCAGGACCGCGCTGTTGCGCCGGGCCCGGCTGCTGCCCGGATTTGACGGCACCGCCCCCTGATCGCCCCCCCGATCGCCCCCTGCCCCGATCGCCCCTGCCCGGTCAGCAGGACGGCAGATGCGGCACGATCACCGGCTTGCCGTCGCGGTCGCGCAGGATCTCGGGGGTGATGCGCCAGTGCCGCGCCAGACAGTCCGGCGTCAGCACCGCCTCGGGCGGGCCCTCGGACAGAAGCCGCCCCCCGGCCAGCACCAGAACCCGGTCGGCATGGCGCGCCGCCAGGCTCAGATCGTGCAGCGCCGCCAGAACCGGCGCGCCCGTCGCCTGCGCCTGGGCCCGCAAAAGCGCCATCACCTCCAGCTGATGATGCAGATCAAGCGCCGAGGTCGGCTCGTCGAGCAGCAGCAGCTTCGGGCGGCGAAACAGGCGCTGCGCGATCAGCACCCGCTGCTGTTGGCCGCCCGACAGGTCGATCATCGGCCGGTCGGCCAGATCGGCCAGGCCAAGGCGCAGGAGCAGCGCCTCCGCCTCGGCGATCAGGCGCGGCGCGACGCGCAGCCCCAGCGCCTCGCGCCGCCCCAGCAGGATGCAGTCGAGCACCGTCAGCGTCGCGCGCACCGCAAAGGCCTGCGGCAGAAAGCCGATTTCCGCGCGCGCCAGATCGGCGTTCCCCAGCCGTCGGCGCACCCGTTCCGGCGCCAGCCCCGCGATCGCCTGCAAGAGCGTGGTCTTTCCCGCGCCATTCGGACCGACCAGGGCCAGCACCTCGCCCGCGGCCAGCGTCAGACGGCAGGGCGCCAGAACCGGCGTCGCGCCGCGGGACAGGGCGGGCAGATCAAGTGTCAGCATGGCATTCCCCTAAACGGTGCGGTGGCGCAAGATCACCACCATCAGCATCGGAATCCCCGCCACCGCGGTGACGATGCCCACCGGGATCGCCGCGCCCTGCGACAGGATCTTGCCGGTCACCGAGGCGGCAATCAGGATCAGCGCCCCCGCGATCGCCGCCATCGGCGCGGCCCAGCGGTGGTCCTCTCCCACCAGCGCCCGCGCCAGATGCGGCGCGATCAGGCCGACAAAGCCGATGGTGCCGGTGAAGCTGACCGCCCCCGCCGTCAGCAGCGCGGTGATCAGGAAGGCCCGGCGGCGCAGCGCCGCGACATCCAGACCCAGCGAGGCGGCATTCGCCTCGCCCAGCCGCAGCGCGGTCAGCGCCCACAGATCGCGCGCGACAAGCGGCAGGCACAGCATCAGGATCGCCCCCGACACCGCGACCGAATTTCAGCTGGCCTTCAGCAGCGATCCGAACAGCCAGAACACGATCTGCTGCAGCACCTCGGGCGAGGCCATGAACTGCATCAGCGATTGCAGCGACTGAAAGAAGAACATCACCGCGATCCCGGCCAGAACCAGGATTTCCGGTGCCGTGCCTTTCGCCCGCGCCACCAGCCAGACCAGCGCGGTGGCGGCCAGCGTCGCGGCAAAGGCGGCGGCCGGGGTGATCAGCCAGCCCGGCAGCGGCAGGGCGACGACCGAACCGAAAAGGATCGCCAGCGCCGCGCCAAAGCCCGCGGCGGCCGAAAACCCCAGCGTGAAGGGCGAGGCCAGCGGATTGGCCAGGATCGTCTGCATCAAGAGCCCCGCCAGACCCAGCGAGGCGCCGACGATCCCGCCCATCACCAGCTGCGGCAGCCGGATCTGCCAGAAGATCGTCGCGGCGGCGCGGTCAAGCCCCTCGGGGCCCGCCAGCGCCGCCTGCCAGACCGCGCCGGGCGACATCCCCGAGGGGCCGGTGACCAGATCGGCCAGCGCAAGGGCGGCCAGCACGAGGGCGGCGGTCAGCACCGCCCCCCCCTGCCGTGCCGCCCGCGCCCGCCATCGTGCAAGGACGGGAACGGGCATCGCGGTCATTGCAGTTTCGTCACGAAGACGCCCTCGGGGACCACCGGCAGCCAGGCCTGATAATAGGCGCGCAGCTCTGCCGCCGGATCGACATCGGCGAAGGCCTCGGGATAAAGCGCCTTGGCGACGGTGCGGACATAGACGAAATCCGACAGCGTGCGGTTGCCGCCGTGATAGATCCCGTAGACCTCGCGCTGTTTCACCGCCGGCAGATCGGCCCAGCCGGGCCGCGTCGCATAGGCCGCCATCTTCGGCTGCGCCGCCGCCTCGGTCGCGCCAAAGCCCAGGATCACCGCCTGCGGCTTGTTCTTCCATTCCGACCCGGCCAGCAGGATCACGTCAGGCTGGCTGGCCAGCACATATTCCGGCGAAAGCGGCCCCCAGTTCTCGATCTGCCCCTTGGCGATATTGTCGCCGCCGACCAGGTCGATCACCGCCGCCCACATGCCCTTGCCATAGGTGTTGCCGATCTCGTCGGGGCCTTTTTGCGCCAGTTCGACATAGACCTTGCGATGCGAGGGCCCGGCCTTGGCGATCCGCGCCAGCGTGTCTTGCGTCTTTGCCGCATAGATCCCGGCCAGCTGCTCTGCCCGTTCGGGCTGCCCCATCACCGCCCCGAGGATGCGGGTCGAGAGCAGGTGCCGTTCCAGCGTCTGCGCGTTGTAATCAAGGGCGACAAGGGTGATGCCCGCATCCTCGATCTGCTTCACCCCCGCCGCGCCGATCGCCGCGGTCTGCCAGGTCGAGAGCAGCGCCACCTCGGGCTTCGAGGCGATCAGCGCCTCGACCGAAAAGCTGTTGTCATCGGCATTGCCGAAATCGGGCAGCGTCTCGAGCGCCGGAAAGACCTTCACATAGGCGGCCCATTGCTGCGGCCGCCAGTCGGCCCAGGGCGCGCGCGACAGCGACACGATCTTTGCGGCGCCTTCGGGGCCGGTCACGGCCAGATAGTCTTCGTAGTAAAACCCCAGCGCGACGCGTTTGGGCACGGCGTGGATCATCACCGTCCGGCCGTCCAGATCGGTGATCATGTCATGGGCGCGGGCGGGGCCGGGGATCGCGGCAGGGCCCAGCAAAAGCGCGGCCAGAACCGCAAAAGAGGCAAGTTTCATCTCTGTCTCCGGGAATGGGGGACCGGTACGCCGGGGCGCCGGTCGCAGGAAAGCGCAGGCGCCGGGGGCCGGGCCTTGCGAGGGTCAGGAGAGACGGAGACCGGACGGGGGCGCGCGCGGCTCTGGCGCGAGGCGCAGCGGCGGGCGGATCCGCGCGGCGGCCCGCAGCACCGGGCGGAAGCGGGCGAAATCGACCCGGCGATGCAGATCGCCCAGATCGGGCTGCACCGCCGCAAGCGCCAGCACCACCGGCAGGCATTTGCCGGTGTCGCGGTTTTGCCCGGGTGCGGGGGCGCGGTCCTGCAAGCTGCCGTCGGGCCGCATCCAGATGTCATGCGGGCCATCAAGCGTGCACAGGACCAGCCGCTGCCCGTAGGCGTCGGCAACCCGCATCATCCCCTGCGGCACCGCCCCGGACAGAAGCAGCGCCACCACCAGCAGGCCCGACACGAGGGCGGGCACAAAGCCCGGGCCAACCGCGAAACCGCGGCGCAGACGGGCAAGGAGGGGCAGGTTCAGGCGCATTGCGGCCCTGACTAGAAGATCCGCACCCAAGCTAACTTGACCTTGGTCAAGACGGCAAATGAAACTGCGACATTTTTTCACCGCCCGGGCAAAAAGCGCCCGACCGCCGCCGCTCCGCGGCCTTGCCGGTTGCCCCGGACCGGCGAAACGGGCAGGTTGCCAGAGCCCCCCCAGCCGCCCCCTGCCCCGAACGGACCGATGCCGAGCGCCGAAGACCAGGAAACCGAGCACCGCTCGCTGCGCGAAACCGGCCTGCTGCTGGTGCAGATCCGCTGGATGGCGATCGGGGCGCAGATCCTCGCGACGCTTTTTGCCGCCCGCGTTCTGGGCCTGCCGCTGCCGCTGGAGCGGATGGCGCTGATCATCGCCGGGCTGGTGGGGTTCAACCTGATCATCGCGGCGTCGCTGCGCCGCGACCGGCGCCCGCCCGATGCCGTGCTGGCGGCGCAACTGGGCATCGACACGCTGTCGCTGGCGGCGCTTCTGGCGCTTTCGGGCGGGGCGGCCAATCCCTTCGTGGTGCTGCTTCTGGTGCCGCTGCTGCTGGCGCTGTCGCTTTGCGCCCCGGCGGCGGCGCTGCCGATCTATCTGGTGTCGAACCTGTCGGTCTGGGCGCTGGTGACGCTGGTGCCCGCGCCCGCGGGCGGGCCGGGCAGCGCCCTTGTGCCCGCCTTCGTGCTGACCTCGACGCTGATGGCCTGGTTCGTGCTGCGGCTGCGGCTGGCCGCCGCCGCCCGCGCCCGCGCGATCGAGGCCCTGCGCAAGGCCAAGGCCGAGGCCGATCAGCTGGCGGGGCTTGGCCTTCTGGCCTCGGGGATGGCGCATGAGCTGGGCACGCCGCTGACCACGCTTGCGGTCACGCTCGACGACTGGGCCGAGGTCGGCCCGCCCGAGGGCCCGGCGGCGAAAGCCGAGCTGGACCGGATGATCGCGCAGCTGCACCGCTGCCGGGCGATCGTGTCGCGCACCTTGCGGGCGGCGGGGCGGGAACGTCTGGAAGCCGCCGCCGCCGTGCCCGCCGAAGCCGAAATCCGGCGCATCCTGGCGCTCTGGAGCGGCGCGCGGGGCCGGTCGCGGGTGCCGGTGGTGGCCGGCGCCAGCCTGCGCGGGGCGCGGATGCTCTCGGCCCCGGTGCTGGAAGCGGCGCTGATCAACCTGCTCGACAATGCCGAAAGCGCCGCCCCGGGCACGGTCGCGGCCGAGCTCTTGGGCCGGGGCGGGCAGATGATCCTGAGCCTGACCGACCGCGGCCCGGGCTTTCCCGATTTCGTCCTGACCGGCCCGGCCGCGCCTTTCGTGACCGGGTCCGGGGCGCCGGGGCGCGGCCTCGGGCTGTTTCTGGCGCGCAATGCGATCGACCGTCTGGGCGGGCGGATGGAGCTGCGCAACACCCCCACCGGCGCCGAGGTGCAGATCGCCTTTCCGCTGCTCGATCCCCCCCTGACCGACGAGACGCCGCATGACTGACCCCCGCTGCCTTCTGATCGTCGAAGACGACCCGCATCTGGCCGAAACCCTTGCCAGCGCCTTCGCCCGGCGCGGCCATGCCGTCCATACCGCCCCGCGCGAGGAGATGGCGATCACCCTTGCCCGGCGGCTGCGGCCAAGCCATGCCATCGTCGATCTGAAACTGGCCGAGGGCTCGGGGCTGGGCGTCGTCAAGGCGCTGGCCGCGCTGGATCCGCCGCCCGCGATCGTGGTGCTGACGGGCTTTGCCGCGGTGGCGACGGCGGTCGAGGCGATCAAGCTTGGCGCCACGCAATATCTGGCGAAACCGGCGACGGTGCGCGAGATCGAGGCCGCCTTCGCGCACCGGGCGGGCATGGCGATGCCGGAAATCGAGACGCCGCAGGTCGGCGTGAAGGCGCAGGAATGGGAGCTGATCCAGCGCACCCTGGCCGAGACCGGCTTCAACGTCTCGGAAACCGCGCGCCGTCTCGGCATGCATCGCCGGACGCTGGCGCGCAAACTCGCCGCCCGCAAGGCGGCGGGCGAAGACCTGGGCGGCATGATCGATTTCGAGGACTGATCCCCGGCCCCCGTTTTTTCTTGGCCCAAATACGCCGGGGGTCCGGGGGCGGAGCCCCCGGCGGATCGCCGCGCGGCCGCGCGGCGAAATCGCCCCGAGGCGCCCCCCGCGTTCGGACCTCTCCGTCGCGGCGCCGGTCCGCCTGCCTCCCGGGGCGCAGCCGCCCCAAGGCACCTTGCAGACCCGGGAGGTGCAGGCCAGGATGACCGGCAGAAAGATCCTCGTCGAAACCCGCATGATGAAGAGCGTCATCTGCGACGAGGCACTGTCCCGGACCGTCAGCGCGGCCGTCACCGCCCCGCCGCCCGCCCAGGCCCAGCGCGTCCGGCGGTGATTTTGCACGGCTGTAACGCGGTGGTTAACAAAATGTCACCCGCAACAGGCAGGGTCCGCGCAACCTTGCAACCGGAGGGCACCATGCTCAGAACCGCTTCTTTCGTCACCATGCTGACCGCGCTTGGCGCGACCACGGCCCTGGCCCAGACCGACATCACCTGGTGGCACGGCATGGGCGGGCGTAATGGCGAGGTGATCAACGAAGTCGCGCAGAAGTTCAACGATGCGCAGACCGCCTGCCATCTGACGCCGCTCTCGAAAGGCACCTATGAAGAGGCGCTGGCCGCGGGCATCGCCGCCTTCCGCTCGGGCGAGCAGCCCGACATCCTGCAGGTCTTCGACGCGGGCGCGGCCACGATCATCGCCGCCAAGGGCGCCACCATCCCCGCCGAGGATCTGATCACCGGCGCGGGCAAGCCCTTTGACCGCAATGCTTTCATCCCGGGCGTGCGCAGCTTTTATGCCGATGCCACGGGCAAGTTCATCGGCATGCCGTTCAACTCCTCGGCGCCGATCATGTATGTCAACACCGAGGCGCTGGCCAAGGCCGGTGTCACCGCGCCGAAGACCTGGGAAGAGTTCGAAGCGATCGCGCCGAAGCTGAAGGAGGCGGGCTACATTCCGCTGACCGCCTCGCAGCTGACCTGGCAGTTCGTGGAAAACTTCAAATCGCGCAACAACCAGCAATTCGCGACGAATGGCAACGGCTATGACGCGACCGAGGGCACCGAGATCATCGTCGATGACGCCCATACGGTGATGATGTTCGACAAGCTCAAGGCCTGGGCCGATGCCGGTTATTTCGGTTTCTACGGCGCGGGCTGGGCGGACAACCAGAAACCCTTCGAGGAGGGCAAGGCCGCGCTCTGGATCGGCTCTTCGGGCAGCTTCGGCGGCCTTGCGAAAACCGCCACCGCGCCGTTCTCGGCCGATTTCCTGCCCTATTGGCAAGCCCTTGGCGAGGGCAAGCAAAGCTTCATCGGCGGTGCGGCGCTTTTCGCCATGGCGGGCAAGCCGGCGGAAAACACCGCCTGCACGGCCGAGTTCTTCAGCTTCCTGACCCAGCCCGAGGTGCAGAAATTCTACCACGAAGCCACCGGCTACGTGCCGATCACCACCGCCGCTTATGAGCTGGCGAAATCCGAGGGCTGGTATGAAAGCCACCCCGTCGCCGAGGTCGGCATCAAGCAGCTGATGCTGCCCGCGGGGGACTGGACCCGGGGCTACCGGATGGGCTTCTTCCCGCAGATCCGTTCGATCGAGGAACGCGAATTCAACCGCATCTTCTCGGGCGAGGTGGCGCCGAAAGAGGCGCTGGCCACGGTGCAGACCGAGGCGAATGCGCTTTTGGCGAAATTCGCCAAAACCGCGAACTGAGCCCTGCGACAGACTTCTGGCCCCGGGGTGGATCGCCCCGGGGTCATCCTGCCATGAAAGCCACCGCATGACCGCCTCACCCCAAGCCGCCGCACCGCGCCGCTGGTTCGCCCGCCGGGCAGAGCCGCCCGCGAAACTGGCGCAGTTCGACCGCAAGCTGACGCCCTGGCTTTTCGTGGCGCCGCAACTCTTGATCGTGGCGATCTTCTTTTACTGGCCCTCGGTGCAGGCGGTGACCTCGTCCTTTTACCTGGAGGACCCGTTCGGCTTTGGTGCCTCTTTCGTCGGGCTCGACAATTACCGCGAGGCGCTGGGGTCAGCGGAATACCGCCAGATCGCGGGCTTCACCGCGTTTTTTGCCGCCACCGTCACCGCGCTGGCGCTGGGGCTGGGGCTTTTGCTTGCCGTCAAGGCCGATGCGGTGCTGCGCGGCGCGGGCGCCTACAAGACGGCGCTGATCTCTGTCTATGCGATCGCGCCGCCGGTCGTCGGGCTGATCGGCATGATGATGTTCGACATGCATATCGGCCCCTTCACCCGTGCCGCCGCGGTCTTCGGCTGGGATCTGAAGGTGGGCATCGACTATTGGGACACGGCGATTGCGCTGATCACCGTCGCGGTCTGGAAGCAGATCCCCTACAATTTCATCTTCTTCCTGTCGGGGCTGCAGGCGGTCCCGTCAGCGGTGCGCGAGGCGGCGCGGATCGATGCGACCTCCGGCTGGCGGCAGTTTCGCGATGTGACGCTGCCGCTGCTGGCGCCGACCGCGTTCTTTTTGCTGGTGATCAACATCACCTATGCGCTTTTCGACACGTTCGGGATCATCGACGTGATGGTGAAGGACAAGCCCGCCAACAATCCCGTCACACTGGTCTACAAGGTCTATCTGGATGGCTTCAAGGGCAACGACATCGGCGGGTCCTCGGCGCAATCGGTGATCCTGATGATCGTTGTCGCAACCCTCACCCTCGCGCAGTTCCGCCTGATCGAGCGGCGCGTGCATTACGGGTGATCCATGCGACGGTTCCGACCCCTTGACCATCTGATCCTGCTTCTGGGCGCGGCCTTTCTGGTGGCGCCGGTGCTGATGGCGTTCCTCTCCTCCACCCATGCGGCGGCGGAAATCCACATGAACGGGCTTTACCTGACCCCCGGCACCGAGGGGCTGGCCACCTACGAAAAAGTGCTGACGCAAAAGGGCGGCTTCACCGGCGAGGTGACGGGGGCAAGGATGGCGCTGAATTCGCTGATCCTTGGCCTTGGCTTTGCCTTTGGCAAGCTGATCGTCTCGATGCTGGCGGCCTATGGGCTGGTCTATTTCCGGTTTCGCTTTGCCACGCCGATCTTCTGGGCGATCTTCACCACGCTTCTGTTGCCGCTCGAAGTGCGGATCATGCCGTCTTATCAGGTGATGAGCCAGCTTGGCGCATTGAACAGCTATTGGGGGCTGATCGTGCCGCTTCTGGCCTCGGCCACCGGCACCTTCTACTTCCGGCAGTTCTTCAAATCCGTCCCCGACGAGCTGCTGGAGGCCGCGCGGATCGACGGCGCCGGGCCGTGGCGGTTCTTTTGGGGCATCCTTGTGCCGCTCTCGCGTCCGATGATGGCGGCGATCTTCATCATCATGTTCGTTTACGGCTGGAACCAGTATCTCTGGCCGATGCTGATGACCACCGACGAGCGGTTCTTCACCCTGATGCGCGGGATCAAGACGATCCTGCAGGTCTGGGTGGGCAGCCAGATCCCCGATTACAACGAAGCCTTCGCCCTTGCGGTGCTGGCGATGCTGCCGCCTTTGGGGGTGGTGATCGTGTTCCAGCGCCTCTTCGTCAAGGGCCTGACCGAAAGCGACAAATGATGGCCGAGATGACCCTGAAGGACGTGGGCAAGACCTATGCGGGCGGGCTGCAGGCGGTCAGCGCGGTGTCGCTGTCGGTGGCGGATGGCGAGTTCATCGTGCTCGTCGGCCCCTCGGGCTGCGGGAAATCGACGCTTTTGCGGATGGTGGCGGGGCTGGAGGAGATCACTACCGGCACGGTGACGATCGGCGGGCGCGTGGTGAACCGGCTGGAACCGGCCGAGCGCGACATCGCGATGGTGTTTCAGAACTACGCGCTTTATCCGCATATGACGGTGCGCGAAAACATGTCCTGGGGGCTGAAGAACCGCCGCATCCCCGCCGCCGAGATCGCCGCCCGGGTCGAGGAAGCGGCGCGGATGCTGGAGCTGCAGGCGCATCTCGACCGCAAGCCCCGCGCGCTTTCGGGCGGGCAGCGCCAGCGCGTCGCCATGGGCCGTGCCATCGTGCGTCAGCCCGCGGCGTTTTTGTTCGACGAGCCGCTCTCGAACCTTGATGCCAAACTGCGCGTCAGCATGCGCGGGGAAATCCGCAAGCTGCAAAAGCGTCTGGCCACCACCGCGCTTTATGTCACCCATGACCAGCTCGAGGCGATGACCTTGGCCGACCGGCTGGTGGTGCTGAACGGCGGCAAGATCGAACAGGTCGGCCGCCCGCTTGAGGTTTATCACCGCCCGGCCTCGACCTTTGTCGCCGCTTTCATCGGCGCGCCCGCGATGAACCTGATGGATGCGCGGATCGGGGCGGGGCGGCTCATGCTGGCGGGCGTCGATCTGGGGGCGGTGGACAGCGGCCCGCGCATGGTGACGCTGGGCATCCGGGCCGAGGATCTGCGGCTGCGCCCCTCGGGCGGGCTGCCCTTTCGCGTCGACGGGGTCGAGGAATTGGGCGCGACGCGGCTGGTGCATGGCTTTCTCGAGGATCAGCCGCTGTGCCTCTCCCTGCCCGCGGGGGCGGATCTGCCCGCGGCGCTGCATCTGGGCGCCGATCCCGCGGCCTGGCATCTGTTCGACACGCTGACCGGGCTGCGCCTGCCGTTGGCGCTGCATCCGGCCGCCCGGTCCCGGATCGCCGCCGGGGCGGATCCGCGGTCCTAGGCCCGGGACCGCCGGGGGGCGTCAGACACAGGCCTCCCTTTGCAGGCTGGTCTTTTGCTGCCGCGCCAGCGATTTCAGCGCGGTCAGCCGGGTGGTCAGCTCCAGCGTCGTTTGCGGGTGACTGCCCGGTTCCAGCCGCAGCGCCGCGACGGTGCAGGACAAAAGCGGAAACCGGGTCTGCGTGCCATCGCGCGCGCGCCCCTCGAGGAAACCCGCGGCGCGGTCCTCGGGGCTGTAAAGGCTCTCGGCCATGTCGCGAAACCGCGCCCCGATCGTCTGCAAGATCCGGTCGAGCGCGTCGCAGGCCGCGCCCTCGGCCCCCAGAAAGAAATCGTCGCCGCCGATATGGCCGACAAAGGCCGCATGATCGCGTTCCAGCGATTTCAGGATCGAGGCCAGGATCAGGATTGCCCGATCCCCCATTTCGAAACCGTATCGGTCGTTGAAGGCCTTGAAATGATCGATGTCGATATAGGCAACCAGTCGCGGCAGGCCGTCACGCTGCCGACAGCCTTCCAGAAAACCGGCAATCGCATTGTTGCCCGGAAGCCGGGTCAGCGGATTTTGCGCCGCCGCCTGCTGCAGCCGGACCTCGTTGGCCAGCTTGAGCAGGCTGCCCGAGGACATGTAGCCCTGATAGCGCAGCGATTTCGTCACCACGACGCCATCCTCGGCATGATCGGCGATCAGTTCCAGCCGCTGCGCGATCGGCATGCTGCTTTCCAGCGTCGGGATCGGCCGCACGAAATCATCGATCGTCATCCCGATCGAGCGGTTGCGCGCCAGATCGCGCCCGTAGGGCGAATGCAACAGCCGCTTGACGTCGCTTTCGCGGACCGCGCCGCGCGGCAGGCCCTCGGGATCCAGAACCGGATAGACATTGCGGCCCGGATGAAGCGTCAGCTGGTCGAACAGAACCGCCAGAAGCGTGTTTTCCTGCAGCGTCGGCACATCTTCGATGAACCTTTCGATCATCAGGCTTTCGCCGCTTTCGGGGGCCGCTGTACCGGCATGCACCCGGTCGGCATAGCCGGTTGCAAGCTCGCCCGGATCGACCGCGGGCCGCGCGATCAGATAGCCCTGAATGAGATCGCAATTGGCGTCGCGGCAGCAGATCAGCTGCTCGACCGTCTCCACCCCCTCGGCGATCACCCGGCTGCCCAGCGTATGCGCCAGATCGACGATCGAGCCGACCAGAAGCCGCTTTTTCGCGTCGCTCGGCATCGATTTGATGAAGAACTTGTCGATCTTGATGAAATCGGGCGCGGCCTGATAGAGCATCTGCATCCCCGAAACGCCGGTGCCGAAATCGTCGATGGCGATCAGGAACCCGGCAGAGCGCAGACCGCGGACCGCCTCTTCGAAGGCCTCGGGCGCAAGCGGTTGATGCGCCTCGGAAAGTTCGATGCACAGATCTTGCGGCGACAGATCGAGCTGGTCGCAGCGCAGCTCCAGAAACGTGCGCAGGGCCCGCCAGTTCGCCAGATTGCGCCCGTCAAGATTGAGAAACAGGGCGCCGCCCTCGGCCTTGGGCAGACGCGCCCGCGCGGCGATCGCCTTCGCGATCACGCAGCATTCCACCTCCAGCAGCCGCTTGCGTGCGGCCGATCCGTCCAGAAGCGCGCCCGGATCGGGAAAGCCCAGATCGTCAAAGCCGCGCATCAGCGCCTCATGCGCGACCACGGCGCCGGTGCTGGCCTCAACGATAGGTTGCAAGGCGATGATCAGATGCTGGTCCACATCCCTGAGGAACTGTTCGGAGTCGAAATTGTGCAACCAGATCGGCAGGTCGTCTCGCATCCCGTCTCTCTCGCAAATTTTCCCGACGGCTATCCGGTCCGTCTTAACGGGCGATGAAGCCCGCCCCGTCGGCGCCGTCGCGCCAGAGCGGATTCGACCAGGCGCGACGCCCTGCCGCATCCACGACCGTCACCCGCAACCAGGGCGAGGCCGCCAGCCCGGCCGCCAGCAAGATCCGCGTGCGCGTCATCGAAGCGCCGTGCCGCGCCACCACGGCCGAGGCCCGCCCCTGCACGATCACGCTGACGACGGCGCTGCTTTCCACTTCGAGCGCGGCCCCGTCAAAGCGGATGGCGTGCAACTCGGGCCCCTGCGAGGCATAGAAATGCCCCGCCTTCAGCGCCGCCAGCAGCGCCTCGGGGGTGTTTTCGGGCGCTTTCACCATCACCCAGCCGCCGAAATGGTCGGGCTCGGTGAAATGGGAATCGTCGGTGGCGATCAGGGTCACCCGGCGCCCCTCGGAGAGCAGCAGATCGGCGATTGCCGCGCCGTTGCCGCGGTCGGCGCCGATGGCGCAGCCGTGGTTGTAGATCTCGATCGCATGGGCGGCGGTCAGGCTGCGGGCGTCGGCGAGGCTCAGCCCCGACCAGTGCGGATGCGCGATCGCGACGAAAGCCCCCGCCGCCACCGCCCGCGCGGCGATCTCGGGCCCGGTTTCCTGCCCCGCGACCGGGGTGAAATCGGGGCTGTGCGAGGGCGCGAAACCGGCGGGCAGACCGACCGCCAGAATGTGCCACAGCTCGCCGTTTTCCAGCGCGCCGGAATGCAGCTCGGCGCCGGGCAGCGTGGTGAAGCGCTCGGTGCGAAACGGCGCGGTGTCGGTGATCGGATAGCCGTAGCGGCCGAGGAAATGATCGGTCAGCGCCAGGAAATCATAGCCCTCGGCGGCGTAGCGGCGGCAGACCTCTTCGGGCGGCAGCGCCCCGTCGGAGCGGTCGGAATGGCCGTGCAGATTGCCGCGCCAGAACCGGCCGGGGGCGGTGAACGTGTCGATCATGGTCGGACTCCCTTGGCCTTGCGGCCTGCATGCTGGTCAGGACAGTCCCGGCGCAGCCGCAGGGACCTCAGGCCAGATTGGCACGGAACCCGGTCAGGATCATGACGGTCAGCGCCGCCGTGGCGACCCGCAAAAGGAAGGAGGCAACCCAGCCCTTGCCCCGAACCTGCACCCCGGGAACATGACCCTCATGCGGGTCACGTCTCGATGGAAAACCCGGGGCAGTTCTGCGTGGAAAATCAAAATCTTGGCGATCCGACGTAGTGAGCGCGCCCTCTCCCCTGCCCTCTTTGCGCTGAAGCGTGGCACCGGGGCTCACCAAAACATACATGTATCGACCCATCTGAATCTGCACAGGTTAAGCCGCTAATGCGAATGCCTCAGCGGGGGTTTTCATGTCCAGCGCCTGATGCGGGCGACGGTTGTTGTAGAAGCTGATCCAGTCACCGATGGCGCGCGTCACGTGCTGGATGCTGTCGAAGCGCTGGCGATGGATGCACTGCTCTTTCAGCGTGCGGATCACGCGTTCGACCATGCCGTTCTGTTGCGGGTCGAGCCATCGAGGCGCCATCGGTCCGAGCCCGATGGCGAGGTGATGAACTCCTGCTTCAGGCCATAGCTGTGCACCAGCGCCGTGAAGTGGCGGCTTGTGACGCGTGAGCCATGGTGCCGCCACTGGTCCGAGGCCCATGGCGAACGCCATTGTCAGACCGCAGCAGGAACGCCCGGTTGACCCGGCCAAGCGTTCCGAACCGGCGGATCAGGGCATGTTCAAGCGCGGCGCTGGCGGTCGTGGCCTTGCCGGAGCGCGACAGGTGCCAGCCCAGGAGTTCGCGCCTGCCGGGCCTTCAAGGTCAGCGAGACCTGTTATCGCTACAGCCCGAAGCTGAAGGACGAGAACGAGGAGATCGCCGACCTGCTGGTCGGCCTGACCGATGCCCGCAAGACCTGGGGGTTTGGCTTGTGTTTCCTGCATTTGCGCAACGTGAAGGGCTATCCTTGGAACCACAAGCGGGTCTACCGCATCTATTGCGCCCTTGAGTTGAACCTGCGGATCAAGCCTCGCAAACGGCTGAAGCGAGAGAAACCTGACGCTTTGGCGGTGCCGGATGCGCCGAACGTGACCTGGTCGATGGACTTCATGGCTGACCGGCTCGGCGATGGCCGACAGTTCCGGCTTCTGAACGTGCTGGATGATTTCAACCGCGAAGGGTTGGGCATCGAGGTCGACTTTTCACTGCCAGCGGAGCGGGTCATCCGGAGCCTGGATCGGATCATCGAATGGCGCGGCAAACCCGCCTGCATCGTTTCTGACAACGTCCTATGTTGGGAACGATTTGCCGTTTGAGGCATCAGATCACGGGGCATCCGAGCGACCGGGTACCTGTTGAATAGTTGCCCAGGCGGGCTCCGCCGTCAAGAAGTGGTCTCTTCCATAGCAAATACAGGGTCGGCCTGATTGCCGCCCTCACCGTCCTCAAGACGAGATCCGAAATCCCAAGCGGACAGAGGAGGATCAGGGAACGATCCGGGGGATCGTTTCCCCGACGATGGCGAACATTATCTACGAGGTCAGGAAGCTGCCTCCACGGCTCTACAGAGAGGGGTCCTTCCGCCTGGGCTCGCCCCCTCGAAGAAGGGGCGATAGGGTTCGCCGGACTTGATCACGGCGTGAATGGTGCGCGCCATCTTGGCGGCGATGGCAGTATATGTAGGGGGGGACTACCTTCCGGACGAGGCGACGACCCCGAGGCGCGATGTGGAACGCGCTGAAAACGTTGACACATATGACGTTTTTGGATGCATCGAGGACATGCAGAAGATTGCAAGTTGGTGTCGAAAGTGGCGGAAAAACTCGACATTGGGGCGACATTTCCTGACAGAAAAGCGCTAAAGAGACTGCATCCGGCCGCAGATGGTAACATATTGGCGGATAAAGGATAAAAGGCGCCATAGAGGATGATCGCAAAGGCTGCTGCGCCGGTCTTGGGCATGGCAAGGTCGGCAAACGGTGCCGACCTTGCATATGGTCACGCGGAAAACAGGCAAAGCGCTGAATAGTAAAAGAAATGTATAGCCATTCGGTGAGGCGGCACGGCGACTAAGGTCGGCAGTCTATCTCGCCGGTGGAAGCGTCAGGAATCGACTGCAAACGGCAATCCTGACGTCAATTAAAGCACGACAATACGCAGAGCGATCCGTTGTCGAACTGGGATGCAGTTACGAGATGGACAGCAGCGCCCGATACGCCCGCTCGTGGGCACAGGGCTGACCAGAAAGCCAGCGCCCGATCGACTGTTGCGTCGTGCCCAGTATGGGCGCAGCCGCGTACGCGGTGATTTGGCGAGCATCGAGCCATGTCCGCAGGACATCCGAAAACGGCCGAGGGTCGTTGATTGGCGAAATGGTTAGCTCGGTCATATCACGATACCTAGTTTGGGATTGATCGCGGCCCACAGTTTGGCGCGGTGTCCAGCCAGTGCCTGATTACTCCACAGGGCATCTGGCATCCAGCCATCTGTCTGCCAGGTGTCGCCGCCGCAAACGGCCTGCCAACGCCAATGCACCGTACCGGTGCCGCCAGTCAGCTTGTGCCAGGTCGAAAACCCCATGTATGTGCTATCGCCGTAGCCTGTCTCCCATCCGGCAGGATAGATCTGCCACACCCCGAAGGGCGGTGAAAGGAATCCCCAAAGCACGCGGCGTACGGTGTCCTGCGCCAGATCCTCGACGGCCCGCACCGCGCGCTCGATGTCGCCAGAAGGTGGCGCCGCTGTAGCGCGCCGAGACGGTTGCCCGGGTATCGCGTGCCACATTATCGACCGGATTGCGGGCCTGGGACTGGGCTTGGACTGATCTGCCCACTCCGCATCACGCGCCGCCATTTCGAGCCTGCCGAGATAGTCCGACTGCTCCTCGGCCCATATTTGAGCGCGCGCGGCCGCCAGTTTGCCAGGAATGTGCCATGACCTGGTGCCGGATCCCCACCGCGCCCGCGGAAAGCGCGCTTTGAAACTGCTGATCAGGGTTGTGTCTTTGGGAAATTGCACAGCCGCCCCGCCATGCAGGCTGTTAATCGTAATGCGCAGACTGTCGCGGATGAGCATGGTTACCCCTTGGCCTGGGCAAACAGCTGACGCGCCACCGAAAAAGCGCCGTCATCGCGGTGATCGATCCACCATTTTGCCGCTGTCACGCCGCACATCGCGGTAATGACCACTGCATTTTGCACATCAAAAAGCTCAAGCTTATCTTCCCGAACCGCCGCGCGCTGCTTGTCCATCAGCACCACAAACTCCCGAATTTTGTCTGCGCGGATCTGACGAGACCAGTCGATCTGTTTGAGCGATCCGTCGAGGGGAGGCAGCCCATACTCGGCTTCGAGGTCCGCCAATGCTGTGGCCGCATTGGCGGCGGTACATGCCGGGCACGAGGCATTGAGCCCCGCCCAGGCAATGTAGCGCTGCCGATCCGCGTCTTTGCCGTACAGCTGCTTGGTGGCGGTGTGGCCGCAGGCATATTTGATGTCATACTGCGCCATCAGCATCTCCTGATCGTCCGGCGGTGCAGCCCCGTAGGGCCGCACTGGCAGGGCGGTCAGAGGCCCAGATGATCTTCGTAGGTGCCGAGCGGAAGCTGCAAGATCATCTGCTGGCGGATCTCCTCGACCTCGGCCGAGAGGCGGTTGACCTCTTTCTGGGCTGCCGTGAGGTTGGAGAATGCGAGGTCTCCGGCCGCAACGTCTTTATATTTAAACGCCCAGAAGGGATCCGCGTTGTCGTTGTCATCGGCGCCCGCCAGCTCGGAATTGCGCGGGAGCTTGTCGAGCGACCGCTGCCAGAAATCGCGGTCATATTCCGCGGCGGCCAGTTTGTCGGCCAGTTCGTGATGGCCGAGGCCAATCAGGCAGCCGATCGCAGCGTCGGTGGTCGGGCTGCCCAGCGTCTCGATGATGCGGCAGGTGGCGCGGTTGGTCATCTTGGCTCTCCATTCCGTGGGGGGATGCCCCGTTTGCATGCCCCCTTATACTAACGTAGCGTTAGTAAGTCAAGCGATTAAATTTTGCCGCCGGTGCCAGCACGCCGCCGATGAGGCTGATGCCGAACCATGCGAGCGGGCTATATCGGTCGGTTGATCGATCACGGCGTCCTCCCAAAGTAGACGACGCGGCCGACGACGCGCAGTTGATCGACGGATTCGGCGCCGAAGGTCTCGACCGGATAGCCCTCGTCGGCATTGTCCGAGACGAGTTCGAGACGACCGTCGAGGCGCCATCTGGCGCGTTTGACCAGGAGCCGGTCTGAGACGTTGAAGACGTAGATGCAGCCGTGCTCGACTTCGCGCTGGCTGTGATCGACGACGAGAAGCGCGCCGTCCGGGATCGTCGGCTTCATCGAGGTTCCACGCGCCCAGATGACCGAGCAGTGATCCGGTCTTGCGCCCTGGTTGGCGAGGAAACGGCGGGTGAAGGCGACCACGCCGTCGGCCTGTTCTGAGGCGGGCACCATGCCCGACCCGGCCGAGGCGTGCACATCGTTGTAAACGGGCAATCTGACGAAATCCGGTTGGCTGAAATCCATGATCGGCGCGGGGAGCCCTTGGGAGCTCCCTGCTGAAGACTGAAACATCTCTCCATCACCGGTGATAAGCCAATCCAGATTAACAGCGAAATCCTGTTTATAGCGAGCAAGGAACTGCATGTCAGGGGAGGTGTCTCCCCTCTCGTAGCCCCCCAATGTCTCTGGGTTCATCCCAAGAACACCTGCGAATGCTTTCCTGCTTTCGTGCCCTAACGCCTCACGGACCGCCGTAAGTCTCTGGGAAAACTCTGTTTTTGATACTGGTTTTCTACCCATCTATAAGTTCACTTTCTCTGTTTACTAAACAGAGAAGCGCTGTTATCCCTTACCTGTGTCGGCGGCGTGAGCCGCAGACGATTGCAACGAACGAAACCGAAAAAAGCCGATGCGCCAACATCGACTTTCCCCAGGAGGTCCCAGATGAGCAAAATCTGGACGAAAGCCCAGATCAAGTGCGCCCTTGAGGAGAAAGGCATGACCCTGACGGGCCTTGCCATCCTCAACGACATGAACCCGAGTCAGATGCGGTCCGTTTGGAGCCGCCCCGTCCGCTCTGCCGAGAAGGTCCTCGCCGATTTTCTTGGCGTGCCGCCCGCGGAGCTTTTCCCGACTCGTTATCCCATGCGGAAATCCTCGCTTCTTTCTGCCGAGAATGAAGCCCGGATCGCAAGGAAAAAAGCGGGTCTCGATCCTGACAAGGGAGTCGCAGCATGAGCCCGATTTCGTCCAAACCCACGCCCGTTCTTGACGGGTCCGCGGCCGGTTTTCGGCGTGCGGCCGGTGATCTTGGCGAGGCGATCGCCGTTCTGTCGGGTGGCTTGCCGCCCGACCAGTGGACGCGGTCGCGGTTGGCCCAGGCGCTGCGCGAGATCCAGTCGTTCCTGGTGGCGGAAGCGCATGAGCAGGATGGCCGCGCGGCGGTCAGTGAAGATCTGCTGCTGCGGGCGGCGGTGGCGTCGATGATGACGCATCCGGTGAGCGTTGCGATGCCGGTGGCGCTGGTGACGGAGGCCGGTCATGGGCGGTGAGGATCGCTTCGGGCTTGTCGAGATGATCGAGGACGTGATCGGCGCGGCGTCTATCGTCCTGACGATCTGGGTCGGGTGCTTTCTGGCCGGGGGGCTCGGCGGCATCGCCGGGGTGGCGCCGTGATGACGCGCCGCAAGCGTCTGGATGACCTCCTGCAGCTGCTGACGGTGCTGATCGTCATCGTGGCCCTGCCGATCGGGACGGCGCTGTGGGGGTTGGGCATCTATGCGGTGGTGGTGCAGCAATGACCCAGCATCGTCCGCATATCGTGAGCACCTCGGCGGGGTTTTCTGTCGCCGGTGTCGGCGGCAAGGCCCCGAAGTTTGACAGCCGGAAGAAGGCCGAAGCTTGGCTTGAGGGCCACTTCGAGACCATCCCCGAAAAGAAACGGCCGCAAAGCCGTTCGTGCATGTGCTGCCGCAAGCCGTTCCTGTCGCTGGGGTTTCACAACCGGCTGTGCGACCGGTGCCGCGGGGCTGGCGGCGCGCTGAGAGACGAGGTGCGCCCGCAGCTGCCGAAAGGCCGGGGGCGGTGATGGTCGGGATCGTGGCGATGAATGCCCATGAGGTCGCCGACCTGGTGGCGATGCATCTTCGGCTCGTCAGCGCCGTCGATGCGATCGCCGCCGAGGCGGCGTCCAAGCCGGAAACCAAAGACATCGGCCTGCAGCTGCAACTGGCTGCAGGCATGGCACGCACGAAGCGGCGCGCAGCCGCCGTGTGCTGAGAAACTCAGATGGATACAGGCATGACGACCGAAGTTTTCACTGACATCGCGCTGGATGCGATCCGTGTTCCGGAGGATCGGGCGCGGTCGTTCGATGCGGACGGCGCTGCGGCGCTGGCCGGGCTGATCGAGGTGCAGGGGTTGATGCACCCGATCACCGTGAAGCCGCATTTTGCGAGCACCGATGACCATCCGATCTATGTGCTGATCGCCGGTCTGCACCGGCTGCGCGCCTTCGAGCTGCTGGGGCGCGCGGCGATCCCGGCGCGGGTGCTTTCCGAGCGCTCGACCGACGAAGCGCGGATGGATGAGGTTCTGGAGAACCTCGGCCGCAACGAGCTGACGGCGCTGGACCGGGCGCAGCACCTGTACGAGCTGAAGGTGGTCTGGGATCGGATGCACCCTGACTTCGCAAACGGCGGTGGGAAAACTTTTCCCACCGGTGATGAGAAGGTGCAAATCTTCGGTTTTGCTACGGAAGTGGCCGAAAAAATCGGCATGTCGAAGCGCGCGATCAACATCGCCGTCAAGATCTGGACCGGCCTGACGCCTGACAGCCGCCGCCGTCTGGTGGGCACCAAGACCGCCTCGAACCAGTCGGAAATCAAGGCGCTGTCCGAGCAAAGCCCGGCCCGACAAGAGCGGATCATGGACATGTTGCTGAGCGATCCGCCGATCGCGGCCAGCGTGGCAGATGCGCTGGTGCTGATCGAGGCCGGATCGCGCCCGAGCGAGGTCGAAAAGCGCTACCAGGCGGTGCATCGCGCGATCGAGGCGCTGGACGATCACACGCTTGATCGGGTGGTCTTGGCCCATGAGGGGCGCGTGATCGCCTCCCTGCGTCGGCAGGGGAAGATCTGACATGCCCCCCCGTCACCGTGATCCCCTGACGAAAGACCTGTTCGAATGGCAGCCGAAGAAGGTTGCCGTCGGTTACAGCGCCGACGTCATCGGGCGCGGGCGGCTGGACAGCAAGATTGCGCGGATCATTGCCCATGCGCTGCGCGACGCGCGCGATAGTGGTCAGTCGAGAGCGCAAATCGCGCGCGACATGGCTGAGTTCCTTGGCCGTCCGGTGTCAGAGGCAATCCTCAACAAGTGGTGTTCCGAAGGGTCTGAGGAGCACCGCATCCCGCTCGATGCCTTCATCGCGCTCGTCAAGGTCACCGGGGCGCGTGACCTGCTTGGCTTCGTGCCGGGTGAGTTCGGCCTGACGGTGATCGAGGATGAATATGCCGCTCTGATCGAAGAGCGGCTTCTCGAAGAACACATCGAAGAAATGCAGGCACGCCGGGCGGCTCTGGCCGCTCGTCGGAGGGTGAACCGTTGAAAGACCTTGTGACGACTTCCGCACCTCAGACCTTCTTCACGGCACGCGAGCTGGCTGAGATCTCCAAAGCGCGCGGACTGACGTGCTTTCCGCAAGCCGAGCGCGGCGCCAGAGATTATGCCGCGCGCAATGGATGGAATGAGCTTGGAAAAAATCTGGCCCGCAAGCGCCCCGGAAAGGTCGGCGGCGGCGGGATGGAGTACCACATCAGCCTGATGCCGGAGCCGCTGCGGCTGGCCTATGAGGGCAGTCTGATCACTGCTGGCCTCAAAGCCCGTCTGGAGGCCGAGCACTCGGCGGATGATCGCCGGATCGCGGCGCTGAAGGCCAGCACGCTGCCCGCCCGCGCCCGCAATGTGATGGAAGCCCGTGCCGAGATCCTGAAGGCGATCGAGGGCTATGCGATTTCGCAGGGGATGGGCCGTGCCTGGGGCGTGGCGCAGTTCCTGAACGCACAGGCCGCGATGGTCGTGCGTCAGGAAATCGAGGCGCGGCGGGATTGCGGGGAAATCCTGACGGATCGCGAGATCGCCAGCCTGGCGCGGCCGCTGCTTCTGAAGACCGGGTTCATGATTGACCCGGAGCGGATCGTGGTGGCGAATGACCGCCGCGGCAAGCCCTCTGTCGGTCGCAGCGCGATCTATGACTGGTTCAAGACTCGCGACGAAAAGGGCGTCGTGGCGCTGGCCCCTGCGGCGACGAAAGAGGAAATGCCGATCCCGCCCGCCTTCGCGGACTTCCTTCGGCACTATGCTATGCCCAGCAAGCCGTCGATCGCCGATGCCTATCGCGAATATCTCAAGGAAGCCGCGGCGAAAGACGGTGTGCAGCTGATGACGCTGACGCTGTCGCAGGTCGAATACATCCTGCGGGTGCGGATGAACAACATCGAGAAGCACGTCGGCCGCGAAGGCATGCTGACACTGCGCTCGCGCCTGCCCTATGTCACCCGCACCACCGACGACATGTGGCCGACCACGGTTTACACCGCCGACGGCAAGACCTTCGACGCCGAGATCGAGGACCCGGTCAGCCACAATGCGATCCGGCCCGAAATCACCACGGTCATGGATCTGGTGACGCGCAAGGTGGTTGGCATTTCGCTTGGCCGGTCGGAAAATCAGAAGTCCGTGGCCGAGGCGCTGCGGCGGTCCTGCGTCTCGCACGGGATCTGCGCGATCTTCTATGTGGACCGCGGCCCCGGCTATCGCAACGAGGCGATGGATGCTGACGTGTCCGGCCTGATGGGGCGGCTGGGCATCACGAAGGCCCATGCCGCGCCCTATGGGTCGCAGGCAAAGGGGCGCATCGAGCGCATTCAGCACACGATCTGGGACCGGCTTGCCAAGCGCCTGCCGACCTACATCGGCACCGACATGGACAAGGAGGCTGGCGACAAGATCCACAAGCTGACCCGTCGCGAGATCCGCGAATACGGCCGGTCGCGCAACCTGCCGACCTGGGCGGAGTTCGTGAAGCTGTGCGAGGACATGGTCGCCGAATACAACGCCAAGCCGCACAGCAGCCTGCCGCAGATCCGCGACCCGGAGACGGGCAAGCTGCGCCACATGTCGCCCAACGAGTGCTGGGAGGCCCATGTGGTGCGCGGTTTCGAGCCCGTGACGGTCGATCCGGCCGAGGCCGACGATCTTTTCCGCCCCTACGAGATCCGTACCACACGGCGCGGCGAGGTGCTGTGGAACACCAACCAGTATTTCGATCACGCGCTTGCCCCCTATCACGAGCCGAAGGTGATGGTCGGTTACGACTATCACCAGGCCGATCGGGTCTGGGTGCGCGAGTTCGACAAGGAAACCGGGCAGCCCGGCAAACTGATCTGCGTTGCCCGCTTCATGGCGAATGCCGAGCGCTATTTCCCGGTCAGCTATGAGCAGCAGGCCATCGAAAACCGCGCCAAGGGTCAGCTGAAGCGGCTGGAACGCAAGGTCGCGGCCGTTGAAGCCGAGCGCGCGGGGCAGCAGCTGGTCGATCTGCGGGCTCAGAACATCCCCGCAGGAATGTTCGATGCGCCTGCGGCCGAGATGGTGACGATCACCGCGCCGAGCACCGTCAGCATTGCGCCCGTCGAAGCTGCATCGGCACCCGCTGCGAAGCGTCGGACCTTCGCTTCGGACGAGGCGCTCGCCGCCTGGGCGCTGGAGCATCCGGAAGAACTGAAACCTAACCAGATCGCCGTTTTGCGGGGCTGCCTGAACAGCTCGACCGCGCGGGAGCTGTTTCGAATGTCAGGCATCGACTTGGAGGCGCTGCGAAACCTCCTCCGCGCCGTTGCCTGACGAACTTCACTGGGAAGATGAGGGAGCATAACATGAGAAACGTTTTTGTCGAGACGAGCAACGTCCGCGAATTCTACGCCTCGCTTAAGAAGCTCAACGAACGCGGCGCCGAAGAGGCCTGCATGGTCGTTGTCGATGGCAAGCCGGGCCTTGGCAAGACCACGACGCTCAATCGCTGGGTCACCCAGACTGGCAGCGTCTATCTGCGGGCGCAGAAGGGCTGGGATTACGGCTGGTTCATCCAGGAGCTTCTGGCCGAACTGTCGGTAGACCCGAAGAGCATCCGCGGCAAGCGGGATCGGTTCGCGCGTGTCCTGAGCGAGCTTCAAGACCGGGCCGATCGGGCGGCGCTGCGGGATCGGACCTTCGGCATCGTGATCGACGAATGCGACCTGGTGTCGTCGCGCGGCGAGATCATGGAGGCGATCCGCGGTATTTCCGACCTGAAGTTCTTGCCGACGATCCTTGTCGGCATGGGAACGCTGCGCGACAACCTGCGCCGCTTTCCGCAGATCGAGAGCCGGGCACCGAACAAGGTCGCGTTCACCCCCGCCACGATCGACGACGCCCGGGCCATCATTCGCGAGCGGTGCGAGGTGCCGGTCGCCGAGGAGCTGATCCAGTATGTCTGGCGGGCCTCGAAGGGCTTCAACCGGGAAATCCTGGACGCGATCGCGCATATCGAACGGTTCGGCCTGCGCGCCGAGATCGACGATGACGGTGTGACGCTGGCCGACATGGCCGGTCAGCCGATCATGACCGACCGCACGAACGGCAAGGAAATCATCGTGACGGTGGCGGCGTGATGGCGAGCTTTGGCCCCGGAGAGCTGCAGATGAAGGTGCTGCAGCACCTTGCGCTTCCGCTGACGGCACCGACGATCCAGATCGCCCTTGCGCTGGAGGTGTCCCCGAAGCGGGTGTCGAAAGCGGCGGCGTCGCTGGTCGATCGCGGTTATATCTCCCGCGATCGGCCCGGGATCTACAAGATCACCTTCCGCGGGTTACAGGCCATTGCCGATGGCAAGGTCATCACCAGCGGCCCGGTCGATGCCTCTAGCAATGTGCTGTCGCGCCCCGAAACGAACGGGTTTCGCGATCGCGTCTGGCGCTCGATGCGGCTGCGCGGGACCTTCACGATCTCGGATGTGGTCTGCGATGCCGTCGATGGCGAGCGCGACGCGATGACCAACGCCGGGAGCTATATCCGCGTCCTGAAATCCTCCGGGTATGTGTCGGAGCTGCCCGGGCGTCGGAAGGGCACGAAGCCCGGGTCGAATGGGCTGAAGCGGTTTCGCCTGGATCGCAACACCGGACCCCGGGCGCCGCTGCATCGTTCGAAACTGGGCATCGTGCACGATTTCAACACCGGGGAGGATATCCCGTGTCGCTGATCTCGCTGCCGAACCCGGAATGGATCGAGCTGCTGAAGGCCGAAGCGGCCAAGGGCAAGCCGATCGCGCAGATCGCGCGCGAAGTTGGCATGAAGCGGCCCTCCGTCTCGATGCTGATCAACGGCACCTATCCGGCCAAGAGCCTCGATCTGGTGACGCGCAAGCATGGCGCGGCCGTGATGCAGCTCTACCGCTCCCAGATGATGTGCCCGCACCTGCGCCGCGGCATCTCGGCCGACGACTGCCGGGCCTTCGCCACCGCGCCGATGTCCACCTCGAACCCCGAAAAGCTGAAGCACTGGGGCGCCTGCCGGGCCTGCCCCATCAACCCGACGAAAGGAAATGACGGTGTCTAACAGGTCCAAGAAGACCAAGACCAAGGCGAGCGCTTTGCCGATCCCGCAAGACGACAGCGAGGCGCGCAGCGCCATTCGCGAGATCGGCGATCTGAACCGGAAGATTGCCCGCGCCGAAGCGGATCTGAATGACGAAATCGCGGCCCTGCAGGAAAAATACGGGACGCTGGTCGAGCCGCTGCGTGCCGAGATCGAGGCGAAGACCGAAGGCCTGAAGATGTTCTGCGAGGTGAATCGCGACCGGCTCACGCGGGGCAACAAGGTCAAGTTCGCGCGCTTCACGACGGGCGAGATCAGCTGGAAGCTGCGGCCCGCGAAAGTGACGATCCGCAAGGTCGATGAGGTGCTTGCCACGATCAAGAAGCTGGGTCTGGCAGCGCAGTTCATTCGCACCAAGGAAGAGCTGAACAAGGAAGCGATGCTGGCCAACCGCCAGCTCGCCAAGACGATCGCCGGGGTCACGATCGGCAGCGACGGCGAAGATTTCATCGTGGAGCCGTTCGAGACCGAACTGCCGGAGGGGGTGTGATGCGCGCGGACCAAGATAGCGGGAAGGTGCTGGAGGCGGTGATCGTCGGCTTGGACGGTGCGCCCGACGAAAGCTTGCTGAACGTGTTTCAGGGCTATGGCGGCAGCGTCAGGTTTTCCAGCGGCACATACACGGCACGGCTGTGCCGGATCACCGCGAGCTGCACCGAAGGCGATCGCGCCGCCGTCAAGGCGTGGCTGCGCAAAGCAAAAGAGATCGATCGCCATCACTGACAACGCTTTTACCGGCCGTCCACTCCGGCCGGGCCTACCCCGCCACTCGCGGACCCACTCAGAAGACCAACCGAACCAAACAGGAGGCCCCCATGGGCAAGACTTTCTCGAAATCCGACCTGGTCGACGCAGTCGCGGCCCAGACCGGTTTTGCCAAGACCAACGTCAAGGACATGCTGGACGCCACGCTGGGCGTGATCACCGCCCAGACCGAAGCCGGGTCGAAGGTGACCCTGATGGGCTTCGGCTCCTTTGAACAGCGTCAGAAAAAGGCGCGCATGGGCCGCAACCCGGCCACCGGGGAACAGGTCGAGATCCCCGCCAGCGCGCATCTCGCCTTCAAGCCCGCGAAGCCGAAGAAATCCTGACGCGAAACGCCCCCGGACAACCGGGGGCGTCGTCCCGGCGTGGTGGCCGGGGCCTGATGAGCAGCCGGAGGATGGCATGTATTACACGAACCAGCTCGAAGACGGTCGCGTCGAGCTCTACGCGCTGAGGCCGGTCACGGTCGCGGTCTTTTATGATGCCGCGCTTGCGGAGACCGTTGCTGACGGTCTGAATGACCTTGAGAGCCTGCGCGTCGGAGAACCCGACCAGCCAGACGAGCTTCTGGAAAACGACTCGGCCCCCGATTTTCACGGCGTGACGATCGAGATCGAGGAGCATCCGGCCGTCGCGGACGATTATGACACGGAATTCGAGCCGCTGGGCACGGAGGATGCCGACAAGCTGCTCGAAGCCATCATCGCGTCGAAGCCCGCCGAGGTCGCGGATGATGCGGTAGACATCGCCGTCGAAGAGGTCGCGCCGCCCGTCGAGGCCGCCGTTGCCGAGGTGGCCGCGCCGCGGGGCGAGCCGAGCGATGCGGATTGGGCTGATGCCTTCCTGGCCGTCGAAGGCGGGTCGAATATGGCGGAAGTCGCCGCGACGCTGGGCGTGAGCATGCCCAAGCTGCGCGGGCGCTATGTGGCCTGGTCTGGGGCGAAGAAAAAGGCGGCGACGCAGTCCGTTGCGGCGTTCGTGGCGCCCATCGCCCCGCTGCCCGACGTGTCCGCACAAAAGGATGAGCCCAAGCCGCTTTGGTGGCGCGAGCTGACCGAGTTCCTGGGCAAGCTCGGCTATCGCGGCGGCTGGTCGGCGGGCCTCGATCTGGCGCTGGTCGAAGGTCTGGCGAGCGGCAAGCAGATGGCCGTCGTGGCTGACGAGATCGGCAAGGAAGTTGGCGAGGCCAAGGCGCGCTTCATCGCGCTGACGCCGAACGGCGTGACGATCGAGCGGCAGACGCAGCTGCTGCAGGTGCTGCGCGCCCGGGCCGGTGTCCTGAAATGATGATCTCGACCGACTTCGGGGTGCATATCAACCCGCAGTTCGTCGCGGCGATGGAGTGGGTCACGGGGCCCACTCCCAAGCCCAGCGGCTTTCGGGCGCTGCGGGTGACGATGTGCACGGGCGCTGTGTTTCACATCGAGGCGGCTCAGACGAACTTCGGGGCCGACGACATCGAGGTCGCGATCCTCAAAGCGCATGCGGGGCTGAAATGAACCTGAACACCGTGATCAACATCGCCAAGGGCCAGATCGGCATGGCCGAGGACGATTACCGCGCCATGCTGGAGCGGGTGACCGGGAAGGCTTCGCTGAAGCTGATGACGGACCGTCAGAAAACTGCGGTTCTTGACGAGATGAAGCGCATGGGCTTCCAGAAGACCGGCGGCAAGCGCGCCCCCGCCGCCCGCCGCGATGTTCGCTACTGCCATGTCCTCTGGGGCCTGCTGCACAAGGCGGGCGTCGCGAATGTGGCGGGCGCGAAGGGGCTGAACGCCTTCATCCGGTCGCGCTATGGCGCCGCCTGGGGCGCGGTGCCGATCGACATCGACCGGATGACCGACGCCAAGCAGATCAGCACCGTGATCGAGGCCCTGCAGGCCTGGTGCAAACGCCACAACATCCCCACCGAATTGCCCAGAGAGGGAGATCGGAAATGATGACCTTCGTGCTTGACTATCTGCGCGCCCATTACTGGCTGACCGTCGCCGCCCCGGGCGCGATGATCGTCGTCACCGCCGCCGTGTTCTGGGGGCTGCGCTGATGGCCGACGACGTTAAACGCAGGATCGCCGCCCTTCTGGGAATGACCAAAGCCCGCGGTTGTTCGGAAGCCGAAGCGATGGCCGCCGCCGAAAAAGCGGCGCAACTGATGCAGGAACACGGGTTGACCGAAGCTGATGTCCTGTTCGGGAAGGCCTCGGCGAAGTCGAAGACGAACGGTAACGGGGCGCGCGATCCGCTCTGGGGGACGCTGGCCCGCAACACCAACACCGCGCTGATTTATGAGTTTGGTCGGGCAACATTTGTCGGAGCCGGACCCGGCCCTGAGATTGCGGCTTATCTTTTCGTCGTGCTCGGCCGGGCGATTGATGGTGCGATTGCCGAATACAAGGGCTCGCAGAATTACAAGCGCCGCCGGTCGATCGACAGCAAACGTCGCGCTGTCCAGGACTTCACGCATGCCATGGTGCGGCGTCTGCAGATGAAGCTTGAGGCGCTGTTTGAAGGTGTCAGATCGTCCGAAGCGCGCAGCCTCGCCATGTCGGCGCGGGACCAGATGTTTCCAGGCGGCACGCCGGTCAGGGGTCCCGCGCCCGCCAAGCTGCGCAACGGCAAGGCGCTGCTCGCGGGGCTTGCGGCCGGGGAGAGAGTGGAACTTTCGCACGGTGTCGCCGGAGCGAAAAATTGCCTCTCACTTTCTGTCAACGAACCGGACTAAAATGGTCCTACCCCTGACGCTTTCCCCTCACGCGCCCCGGAGATTATCATGACCCTCAGCCCTGACGTGCCCGAGTCGCTTGTCGATGTGGCGGAAACCTTTGGGCTTGGCGTTGCCCTCAGTCTCATGCAACATTTCGGGGGGCAGGAAGTCGAGTTTCCGCGCCGCAAGCCCTCGGCCGAGCTGGTGAAGGTCCTGGGCGAGGGTGTCGCGGCGCAACTCTGCCATTTCCTGTCCGGGCAGCGGCTCTATGTGCCCCACGGCCGCAGCAGGATGCGCCGTCTCGATGTGCAGCGGCTGGCCGACACCGGGCGCGGGCGGCGCGAGATCGCCGCCACGCTCGGGATCTCACAGCGCCATGTCAGGCGGCTGGCGAACAGGCCGCCCGATCAGCTCCCCCTCTTTCCCGACGACTGACCCCCGGACCTGTGTCCGGGGGTTTTGCTTTCGCGCGCGTGCCAGAGGTTGGAAAACGCGCGGAGCAAGAAATGCAGACCAGCGATAAAGGCGTCGAGGCGCTTGAGCTCGAAGAAGGCAATGTCCTGCGGGCCTATCGGTGCCCCGCGGGCAAATGGACGATCGGGCCGGGCCTGACTGCCGCCTCGGGCGTCATTACTCCGAAGGCTGGCATGGTCATCACCGCCCAGCAATCGCGCGATCTGACCAAGAAAGCGTTGGCCGCGAAGTATGAGCCCCGTGTCGCCCTGGTGATGACCGGGGCCAAGCAGCACGAATTCGACGCGGGCGTTCTGTTCGATTGGAACACCGGGGCGATCCAGAAGGCGTCGTGGGTGCCGCTTTGGGCGCGCAAGGCCGGAAAAGCGGCGATTTCCGAGAAATTCCGCCTGTGGAACAAGGGTGGCGGCAAGGTGCTTCCCGGGCTGGTCAAGCGGCGCGATCGGGAACTGCGCATCCTGTTCGATGCGGAATATCCGGTGCTGCTGGAAATTGGCCGTCCTTCGGTCAGCCTTGCAAGATGGGTGCTGAAGCTCAATTTCGACGAAAAGCTGAACGCGATGACGGCCTTTGGAAAGCTCGGCTACAAAGTCGGGCTCGATTCCCTCGCCATTCCCGCGGCCGAGATCCGCCGCTTCCAGGCCGATCACGGTCTGACGATCGATGGCAAGATCGGCCGGGCCACCCTGTCCACCCTGCAACGGCGTCTCGATGCTGCCGAGAAGGCCAAGCCCGTCGCCTTGGCGAGTGTCAGCACCACGGCCACCGGCGTCAGCGCCACGGCTCCGACCGGCATGTCGGACATCACTGACTGGATCGCCGCGCAGCCTTGGGCGATCGGCGCTGCGGCCGCGGTGATCGGGCTGTGGGGCCTGTGGCTCGCGTGGGCCTACCGCGACGTGATCGCCGCGAAAATCCAAGGCCGCGCGCCGCGCCTGGCCGCGACCCTGAGGAGCTTCTGATGTCCGCCCTTGTTGCCCTGGCCGGATCGGCCGGCCTGAAAGTCGTCGAAAAGATCGTCGCCCGCAAATTCGGCGACGGCGCCGGTCAGCTTGCCGGTGATATTCTCGGTGCGATCGCCGATCAGGTCGGTGTGCCGGTGGATCAACTCGACCAGGCGGCCGAGGATCAGCCCGCGGTGGTCACCCAGGCTTTGCGCACGGTCGAGGAGCGCAGCCCGGAACTGATCGCCCTTTATGCTTCGGGGCTGGAGCTGCAGAAGGCGCAGCTGGCGGCCGAGGCCTCCGAACCGCTCTGGATGCGCGCCTGGCGCCCGGCCGGGATGTATCTGCTGGCGGCGCTCTGGCTGTGGTCGGTGATCGTGCTGCATGTCGTCAACGCCGCGTTCGGGACCGCGATGCCGCAGATGTCCGTTGACCAGCTGCTGACGCTTTCGGGGATTTACATGGGTCTTTACATGGGCGGGCACACGGCCAAAGACATGGTCGCGAAATGGGCGGGGGCGCAGAAATGACCGCACTGCCCAGCCATCCCGCCGTGCCCCCGCATGTCGCCGAGTCGATCGAGCGCGCCCACAAGCGCATCGACCGGCACGAAGAGCGGATCCAACGGATCGAGCTCGACGGGGCGACCATGGCCGAATGGCGCAAGAACACCACCGAAACGCTCAAGTCGATCCGGTCTGGCATCACTTGGCTCATCACCCTGATCCTGGGCGGGCTCTTGGCCGCCGTCATCAAGTTCGTCATCTCGGGAGGCCTCAATGGCGCGCAATAACGAGGATGTGCGCCGCAAGGCCCGCTCGGACTATGTCTTCCGGCGCTTTACCGCCGCCACCATCGCCGCCGCTTACGGCATTTCCGAGGCGACGGTCGGGCGCTGGAAGAAAGCCGCCAAGGAACAGGGCGACGACTGGGACAAGGCCCGCACCGCCCATGTGATCGCTGGCGAAGGCGTCGAGGCCGTGGTTTCGACCGTGGTCGAAGACTTCATGATCCAGGCGCAAGAGATCCTCGAAGAGATCAAGTCCGGAAGCCATACGACGCAGGAAAAGGTGTCGATGCTCGTCTCCCTTTCGGACGCGATGACGAAAATGGCCGCCAGCGCCAAGAAGTTCGCGCCGAAGATCTCGGAACTGGGCGTGGCGCAGCATGTCATGCGCGAGATGCTGGATTTCGTGCGCGAGCACTTCCCCCACCATTCGGCCGCGATCCTCGAGATCATCGAGCCCTTCAGTGAGCGGCTGGCCGAGATCTACACGTCATGACCCGGCGGCCGAAGCTGAAGGCCGCCGTCAGCTCGAAGGACTTCCGCGAAAAGATCGCGGAAATGGCGAGCGAATTTGCCCGCCATATCGAACTGAGCGTCGAGGCCTTCGCGCCCGATCCGGCCGCCAAAAAAGAGCGACTGCGCCGGGTGGCCGAGGCCGACGGCTTCCAGTTCTTCATGGAAACCTACTTGCCCCACTATGTGAAGGGCGAGCACAGCCTGTTCCACCAGCACATCTTCGCCCGGGTGCCGGAAATCCTCGCCTCTGAAAAGGGCGTGCGGGATCTCTTCGTCGCGCCGCGCGGGGCCTCCAAATCGACGCACCTGTCTCTGGGCTTCGCGCTTTACTGCATCATGCGCGGGCTCAAGCGCTACATCATCGAGGTCTGCGACGTCTATGAACAGGCGGCGCTTTTGATCGAGGCGATCAAGGCCGAACTGACGACGAACGTCCGGCTGCAGTGCGATTTTCCTGACGCATTCGGCCAGGGGCGCCTGTGGCGCGAGGGCGAGATCGTCACGCGCAACAACATCCGCGTCGAAGGCCTGGGCGCCGCCAAGAAGATCCGTGGCCGCCGTCATGGCCCGTATCGGCCCGATCTGCTGTTCCTGGACGACATCGAGAACGACGAACAGGTGCGCAGCCCCGAGCAGCGCACCAAGCTTTGGAACTGGATCTATCGCGCCGCGCTGAAGGTCGGCCCGCCCGACGGCAGCATGGATGTGATCTGGGTCGGCACGGTGTTGCACTTCGACGCCGTTATCGTGCGCGCCGCGAAGGCGCCCGGATGGCGCGTGACCGAGTTCCAGGCGGTGGTGAAGTTCCCCGACCGGATGGACCTGTGGGACCGGTTCGAAGAGGTCTATCACAACGACGGCGAAGACGCGGCCAAGGCGTTTTACGAGGCGCGCAAGGCCGAGATGGATCAGGGCGCGGTGGTCAACTGGCCCTCGGTGCAGTCGCTGCTGTTCCTGATGCTGGAGCGCGCGGCCGACAAAGCCGCCTTCCAGACCGAATATCAGAACCAGCCGATCAGCGAGGGGAACCCGTTTGGCGATCTGACCTATTGGGTGCAGCCGCTGCGGGAATGGATCTTCTTCGGCGCGATCGACCCGAGCCTTGGCAAGGCTGGCAAGGGGCGCGACCCGTCAGCAATCCTGATCGGCGGCTTCGACCGGCTGGCCGGGAAGCTTGATGTGGTCGAAGCCTCGATCCGCAAGCGCCTGCCCGATCTGATCATCGCCGACACGATCGCCCTGCAGCGCGAATATCGGGCGCTGATGTGGTTCGTTGAAACGGTTCAGTTTCAGGAGTTCCTGCGCACCGAGCTGATGACGCGGGCCGCCCGCGATGGCGTTGGCATCTCGGCCGTGCCGATCACGCCCTCGGCCGACAAGGACCTGCGCATCGAGCGCCTGCAGCCGCCGGTGGCTGCGGGGCTGATCCGGTTCAGCACCGCGCATCGCACGCTGATTGACCAGCTGCAGCAATGGCCGAACGGCGATCACGATGACGGGCCGGATGCGCTCGACATGCTTTGGCAGAACACCCTGTTCTACGCTGGCAAGGGCGGTGGCGGTGGCGTGATGCTGACCTCCGGCGCGTCTTCGAGCAGCGAGAAGTTGGGCGGCTATCGGCTGAGGAGAGGGTGATGTTCGCAATCGAGCTTATTGTGATTTCGGTGCTTTGTGGCTTCGGCCTCGTGATCGGTGGCCGGTTGGGTTGGGATGCGTCCAACGCGCTCGATCGGCTTGGAGCGCATGTTGTGCAACAAGCACGCCTCTGGAAACGGAGAGGGTGATGGGCGCGCTCGGTTCAAAATTGCGGACACTTGAAGGCGGAGGCCTCATGTTTCGCTGCCCGGGTTGCGGCGAGCCGCACATGGTCACGGTTGGCGAGGGCGCCGGGCCGCGCTGGGGCTGGAATGGCAGCGGCGACGCGCCGACGTTTACGCCATCAATCCTTGTGACGTGGAGTGATCCGAGCGATGTGCCGGAGGAATTTGACGACACATCGAAGGACATCAAGCGCGTCTGCCATTCTTTCATCACCGATGGGTGCATCCAGTTCCTGGGCGACTGCACGCACTCACTTGCCGGTCAGACCGTCGATCTGCCCGATTGGAAGGATGCTGAATGATCCGCATCGACCAAGACCGGCATATCAACCCCGCCTTCGTCGCCTCGATGGAGTGGGACCATCGGCACTACATGAACGGGAGCGACAGCGTCCTGATCATCACCATGTGGGATGGCAAGGTTCACAGGGTCAAGCATCAACCGTGGTATTTGAACGGCCCTGACGCCCATAAAGTCGAGCGCGAGATCCTCGCCGCCATGGAAAAAGGGGATGCCCCGTGAGCCGCCGTCACCGCAAGCCTCGCCCGACCGCTTTCGCCGAGCAGCCCCGCAAGAACCTGCCCGCTGCGGCCACGGCGCTGATCGCCAATGCCCGGAACGACATCACCATCCCGTTTTTCAGCGGGGTGCTGCAGAATTCTGACGACACGCTGCTGAGCCAGGGCGGCGGCAAGGGGCTGAAGATCTATGACGAGATCGAGCGCGACACCCATGCCGGGGCCATGCTCGAAAAGCGCAAGGGGGCGCTGATCTCGCGCGAGTGGAAGGTCGAGGCCGGGGGCGACCGCCCGATCGACAAGGCCGCGGCCGAGCTGGTCCGCGAAATGATCGGGGCGTTGCCCTTTGACCAGGTCTGCAAGGGCCTGCTCGACGCAACCCTGAAGGGCTATGCGGTGAGCGAAGTGGTCTGGGGCCGCGACGGCGCCCGGATCAAGCCGGTGAAGATCAAGTCGATCGACCAGCGCCGCTTTGTCTTCGACACCGAATGGCGGCCGCGGCTGCTGACCTGGACGGCGATGTCGGAAGGGATCGAGCTGCCCGAGCGGAAGTTCATTGTGCACCGCGTCGGTGTGAAGGGCGAAAACCCCTATGGGTTGGGGCTGGGCAGCCGTCTGTTCTGGCCGGTGCTCTTCAAGCGTGAGGGCATCACCTTCTGGCTGCACTTCCTCGAAAAGTTCGCCGGGCCGACGATCGTGGGCAAAAGCCCGATCGGATCGCTGCCCGAGGAGCAGCGCAAGCTGCTGACCACGCTGCAGGGCGCCGTCACCTCGTCGGCCATTGTCGTGCCGATGGGCACCGATGCCGAGTTTCTGGAGGCGAGCCGCTCGGGCAGCGTGACCTATGAGCAGTTCCTGAACTACTGGGACCGGCAGATCTCGATCGCCACCACCGGCGAGACGCTGACGACGCAGGTAGGCGAGTCCGGCGGCAACCGCGCGCTTGGCGAAGTGCATATGGAAATGCTGGATATGCTGGCCGACGGTGACGGCGATCTGCTTTCGGGCACGCTGACCGAGCAGCTCCTGCAGTGGATTGTCGATTACAACCTTCCCGGGGCCGCCGTGCCGAAGATCTGGCGCGAACGGCCGAAGAACGCGCAAGCCGAGGCTGCGACGAAAAAGAGCCAGGCAGAGGCGAGCGAGGCGACCGCCAGGGCGATCCGCACCGTCGTTTCCGAGGCCGCTCGGTTCGAAGATGACGACGTGGCCCGGGAATACATCCTGTCGTTCGACATCACCCAGAGCCTGAGCGACAAGACGATCGATGCCCTGGTCGAGGCCCGGCGCACCTTCGGAACCGCGCCCGCCGCGCCCGATCCCTTCGTCACAGACGATCCGACCTTCGCGGCATCCTGGCTCAAAAAAAAAGCCTGACGCATCGGCACGTCTGCTTCGCTGAGCCGGGCGGGCCGGTCGAGCGGATCACCGATCAAGCCATCTCTGCGGCCGAGCGCCATTTCACCAAGCGCGTGGCCGCTGTGCGCAAGGCGATCGAGACGGCCGAGGATTTTGACGCAGCCGCCAGGGCCGTGCTGGAGATCGGCGCCACCTGGACGCCCGATGCGCTGGCCGCGCTCTTTTCCCAGGCGATGCAGCTGGCGGCGCTGGAGGGGCGCGAGGCGGTCTTCGCGGACTGGGAAGACGTCAGCTTTGCCGATGTCGATCTGACCCGTCAGGAGTTCCGCGAACAGATCGATTTCCTGACGCAAAAGCGGGGCAAGCCCACCACCGCCTGGACGGATGCGATGCAGGGCGATCACGACCGCGCCTTTGTCGTGGCGGGGGTCACCGACATGGCGATGCTGGAGGAGTTCCAGCAGGCGATCATCGAGGGCGCGCGCACTTACGACATCAAGGCCTTCGCGGACGAGTTCGACCGTCTCGTCGAAAAATACGGCTGGTCCTACAACGGCGGGCGCGAATGGCGCATCCGCACCATTTTCGAGACGAACATCCGCACGAGCTACATGGCCGGGAGGTTGCGGCAGATGCGCGATCCGGATGTGGTCAAGGTGCGGCCCTATTGGCAATACCGCCACGGAGAAACCCGGGTGCCGCTGAACCCGCGGCCGGAGCACACCTCCTGGCACAACCTGGTGCTGTTCTGGAACGATCCGTGGTGGGATGCGCATTTCCCGCCGAACGATTGGGTCTGCAGCTGCGGTGTGCGGACGCTCTCGCGCGGTGATCTGCGGCGCATGGGCAAGGACGGGCCGGACAAGGCACCTGAGACTTCGATGGTCAAGCACATCGACAGGGCCACTGGTGCGGTGATCGAGCTTCCCGAGGGGATCGGCTACGGCTGGGATTACATGCCGGGCGATCTGTGGGAGCGCGGCCTTGTGCCGTCGGCGCTCCTCAATGACGGGGGTGCGATCTTGACCGGAGATCTGAAAGGGCATCATGTCGTGTCGATCGACAAAGCGGAGCCGATGGCGGATCTGCTTGCGGCATCGGTGCCGTTCACGGCAGAGCGCATGCCTGAAGGTCTCCCTGAGCCTGATTATCTGAGGGCATTCCTTGAGCCATTTGGCGCCGACGTCGGGAAAGCTGCGCTTTGGGAGGACAAATCCGGAGCGACGATCGTCATTTCCGAGCAGCTTTTCCTTGAACACTCTGGAGCGTCGAAGCTCATGAAACGCGGCCGCGGTGAATATGCGGCGCTCTTGGCTGAAGCGATCATGAACCCGGATGAAATCTGGATGGGCGTGCGCGCGGTACCAGTTGACGCAGTCTCCGGATACTTCCCGGCTTATGAAGAGCTCATGGTGACGCGGCGCTACATCAAAGTCGATCAGACGACTTCGCTGCAAGTGCTGTTTGAGGTCGGGCGCAAGGCGTGGGGAGCAGTCACCGGTTACGCATCCTTCAACCGTGCCAAGCCGGACTACAGCCACATCGACAAGCAAAGGGTCGGAAAGCTGCTCTGGAAACGAAAGCGGCCCGGGTGATCGGGTCGCAGCACCGAAGCGGCTAGAAGGGCAGTCACCGCCGCACCGCTTCGACACCAGAAATATAGCCGAAACCAAGGGAGATTTCAACGATGACGGGCATAAGCATCTCGGTTGAGCTGCAGGAGGCCACCGCGCGCCAGGCGCTGCGGGATCTGCTGGCACGGATGGAAAATCCCCGCGGGTTCTACAAGGGGGTCGGCGAGCTGCTGCTGGCTTCGACCAGCACGCGGTTCAAAACCGAAACCGGTCCAGACGGAAAACCGTGGACGCCCTTGAAACCGGCGACAATCCGGGCGCGAACGAAGGCCGGACAGCTGCCGCTGACAATTCTGCGATCGAATACGAAAGGCAAGTCCGGCTCGTCTCTGGCCGGGTCGATCAACTACATCGCCTCCGATGACGAACTGCGCATCGGATCGCCGGTGGCATACGCCGCAATCCACCAGCTGGGCGGCACGATCGAGAAGCAAGCGGGCAGCCGTTACATGGTCGGGCGGCGCTTTGCCAAACGCGACAAGGAGGGTGGCAAGGACGTGGCGATCAAGGCGCACACGATCACCATTCCGGCCCGGCCCTATATCGGGATCTCGGCGGCGGATCAGGAGGGGATCCTGGAACAGGCGCAGGACTGGCTGGAGGGCTGAGGTGGCCGCGTCGCTGATTGCGCCGCTGATGGGTCCAGTCATTGTGCGGCCCCGGATGCACGTCAGAAGCCATCCCGCCCCGTTAGCCCCCCGTTAGGATTGCTCTGCGCGCCAATCCGAAGCGACCCGGGCGAAGACCATTGCGTGAGCGGCGTCGCCGCGCCTATGATCTGACCAAGAGGCCACCACGCGATGCCCCCGGACCTGTGTCCGGGGGTTTTGCATTCGGGCCTGTGCGAAGGGTTGTCCGTCACCAAGGACGGACCCATGACCGAGACCAGCCCCGCCCCCCTCACCGCGCGCATCGAGGTTTTTCGCCCCGGCACTTTCACGCCGATGGAAGGCGCGGCCATCACCTATTCCGCGGGCGATCTGCGGGCGATTGCCGACGCCTATGACCCCGAGACCGCCCCCGCGCCGATCGTCGTCGGGCATCCGGATACTGACGCCCCGGCCTATGGCTGGATCAAATCGTTCCATTACGACGCCAAAACCGAGCGCCTCTTTGCGGATCTGCACGAGATCGAGCCGCAGTTCGCGGATCTGGTGAAGGGTGGGCGGTTCAAGAAGGTCTCGATGGCGTTCTTCAGCCCGGGCCAGCCGCACAATCCTGTGCCGGGCACCTGGTATCCGAAGCATGTCGGGTTTCTGGGCGCGGCTGCTCCGGCGGTCTCCGGGCTGCGCAACGTCAAGTTTTCCGGCCGTGCCGATACCGTCTTCACCTCGGCCTTCGGCGAGCGCGGCTTCGAGGAGACCGCCTCGATCCTGCGCGGCCTGCGCGACTTCTTCATCGAGAAATTCGGCCTGGAAGAGGCGGACAAGGTTCTGCCGTCCTACCGGCTCGAATGGCTGAGCGAGATCGAAATCCACCCCAAGCCCGAGCCGATGTTCTCGGGCGAGCAACACCCCAAGAAGGAGCCCGCTGTGACCCAGCCCGACCCGGCCTTCGCCGCGCGCGAAGCCGAAATCGCCGCGCGCGAGGCGGCGGTTGCCGCCCGCGAAGCCGCCGCCCGTCACGATGAAAACGTCGCCTTTGCCGAGGGGCTGATCGCCGATGGCAAGCTCTTGCCCGCGGTCAAGGATCAGACCGTCGCCGTCCTCGATGCGCTGCCCCTGGGCGCGACCGTCGCTTTTGCCGAGGGCGGCGCGCAGGTCGATCTGGCCAAGGCGCTGCGCGACATCCTGTCGGCCCAGCCGAAGGTGGTGACCTTCGGCGAAACCGATCTGGGCAAAGATCCCGGCACCGCGACGCCCGTTCAGTTCGCGGCCGACGGCAAGGCCGTCGATGCCGAGGCGCTCTCCCGCCACGAAAAGGCGCTGGCCCATCAGCGCGCCCACCCCGGCACGGACTATCTCGACGCCGTGCGCGCCGTTTCCTGATCAGAGGTCAACATGATCCGTTCCTACCACGCCATCCTGACCCTCACCGCCTCGGTGACCGCGATCTGCTCCGCCGGTGACCTGATCGGCTTTGACGACGCGCCGATCACCGCCGCCAACGCAGCCGTCAAGGGTGTCGCGCAGTACCCCGCCACCGAGGTCGGCATGCCGATCGCCATCACCGCGGCCGGGACCGAAACCGTCACCGCGAAAGCGACCATCGCGAAAGGCGATCCGCTGTGTTCCGCTGCTGGCGGTGGCGTGCGCAAGGCGGTTGTCGGCACCGACGCGAACATCTTCGCCACCGCTCTGACGGCCGCGGCCGCGGGCGAGCTCGTCCAAATCCTGATCCGCTGAGGAGACCCCCATGGCCCCGCCCGTCAACGTCCGTACCGCCGCCGTCGTCGATCCGATCCTTTCGACCCATGCGCGCGGCTATCGCAATTCGGAATTCATCTCGCACCTGCTCTTTCCGCGGGTGACGATCCCCAACCGCTCGATGCGCGTCCTGAAGTTCGGCAAGGAAGCTTTCCGGATGCTGAACACCCGCCGGGCGCCCGGCGCGGACAAGAAGCGCGTGCAGTATGGCTACGCCTCGGACCCGGTGGCGCTCGTTCAGGACGCGCTCGAAGGCGTGGTGCCGATCGAACACCAGCAAGAGGCGGAATCCATCCCGGGCGTCGATCTGGGCGCGGGCGCCGTCAACATGGTGCTGAACGTCATCGATCTGGGCCATGAATATGCGGCGGCGCAGCTGGCGCGCACGGCGGCCAATTATGACGCGAACCACAAACTCGCGCTCACCGGTACCGCGCGCTGGACGTCGGACCTGTCGAACCCGAAAGCGGATGTCGATGCTGGGAAGGAAGCGATCCGGCGCTCGATCGGGCGCTATCCGAACACGATCACGCTGGGGCCGACGGCTGCGAACGCGGCGAAGAACCACCCCAAGATCAAGGAGCAGTTCAAGTACACCTCGAAGGACAGCATCACGCTTGACATGCTGGCGGCCTATTTCGAGGTGAAGCGCGTGCTGCTTGGCGCCGCGGTCTGGCTGCCCGAAAACGCGACCGACGACACGATGGCCAGCGATGTCTGGGGCGATGACGTGATCCTCTCCTATGTCCCCGATACCGGCGACAACTTCCAGGTGCCCGCCTACGGCTACACCTACGAACTGGCGGGCTATCCGCAGGTTCAGCAGCCCTACTTCGAGCGCAGCTGCGACAGCTGGATCTACCCGACCACGGTCGAGCGTCGGCCCTATCTGGTGGGCGCCGAAGGGGGGTTCCTGCTGCAGAACGCCGGGGCCGCGGCCTGATCGGCGGTCGGTTTCAGGAGCGGGCGGTTCGCCGCCCGCTTGCTCAAACCGACAGGAGCCGTTGATGGAAGACAAAATCGAAGTGGTACTGATCGGCCCCGCGAAGATCCGCGATGCGGTGAAGCGTCCCGGTGACAAGGTCCGCGTGACCGATGCCGAGCGCGAGCAGCTGCGCGCCGCGGGTGTGCTGGCCGAGGATGCGGCGGGGCTGATCGAGAATGCTGACGTCGCGGCGGATCTGAATGCCGTGATCGTCGATTGGCAGGCCCGCGCGCTCTCGGCCGAGGCGCAGCTCAAGCTGCTTGAGGCCCGCGTGATCGAGCTCCAGGGCGGGCCGCTTCCGGTCGCCGAAGATGCTGACGGCACTTGGCCCATCGAAAACGAAAGCGCCCCGGTCGCGCCCGTCGATCCGAATACCCGCCCGGTGAGCGGCACCGAAGACAGCCTCGAACCCGTCCAGGCGGAAGAACAGGCCGAGGTGCAACCGGTCGAAGAAGATCCCGAAGCCGCCAAGACCACGCCGAAAGCGGGACGCGGCAAGGCGAAGGGCTGAGGGGCCCATCGCCCGCGCCGGGGGCGGCGATCAGATCGCCCCCGGCATTTCGAACGCGACGAGGTCGAAGATGAGCACGCATGAAGGTCTGCCGGTCGCCGGTTACAAGCCGCAAAGCGGCGAAGCTTTGGCAGTGGTGAACGGCAACAAGTGGCTGGAAGAGCTGCTGCTGCGCCGTCTCGATGTGCTGGCCGCTGATCCGGCGATCGACAAGATATGGCTCCAGATCGGCCGCACCGCGATCGAACAGGGCTTCATGGCCGTGAACCGGGCCGTGTTCCAGCCCGGCCGCGCCGAGATCGAGGTGGATCCCGCCGCGGTATTTACGGAACTCGGCAAGCTCTTCGGTGAGGTCGCCTGATGTCCTACGCGACGCTCGATGACCTGATCGACCGCGCGGGCGAGGCCGAGCTGCGCCAGATCGCCGACCGCGACCGCGACGGCGTGATCGACGCCGATGTCGTCGCGTCCGCGCTGGCCACGGCCGATGCCGCGATCGACGGCTATGTCGGCGCGAAATACGCCCTGCCGCTGCCCTCGGTGCCGTCGATCGTGCGCGGCTGGGCCGTCAGCATCGCCCGCTACACGCTGCATCGCAATGGTGCCCCCGATCATGTTGGCCAAGACTACAAGGATGCGATCCTCGCCCTGAAGGATGTCTCGCGCGGGCTGATCACCCTGCCGGTCGCGGCGGGAGAGACGGCGGCGGCGGTCTCGGGCGGCACTGTCATGGCGGCCCATCCCGAGCCGGTCTTCACGCCCGCCCGGCTGGCAGGGTGGCGCTGATGCTCGCGGACCTCTTGAGCCATCTGACTTCTCATCTCAGCGATCCCCGCTGGGCCGGTGTCGATGTCGCCGAGAATATCGATGCGCTCGCCGACCGCGCCGGTCAGGTCAAGAGCGGCACCGCGATCATCATGCCCTGGACCGAGACCGGGCGTCCGCAGACCCTGATGGGGGGCGGCTTCCGGCAATGGGTCGAGGTGCAGTTCGTCGTCGGCATCGTTGTGCGCCTTTACGACGGGGTGATGGGGGGCGAGCGCGCGATGGCCTTCGACGCCTATCGCTCCGACATCGAGGCCGCTTTGGCGGGCGTCGTGATCCCCGGCTTCGTTGAGCCCTGCGAGCTGGTCGGCGGCGAAACGAGCCCGATCAGCACGGGCGTCAGCATTTACGCACAAACCTGGGCGACCGCCCGTTTCCTGACAGGAGCCTGACCATGGACCAGCCCACCGAAGGCGGCCGTTACCTGCGCGATCCCGAAACGGGTGCGCTGACCCGCGTCGAGGAAGATGACGCCCCGGCATCCGAGACGCCCCCGTCGGCGGCGGGAGAGGATCAGGGCGACCTCTCGACTGATGCCGCCGCCGACACGATCCCCGCCGCCCCCGCGGCCCAGACCCGGAAAGGACGCTGACCATGGCATCCCGCCGCTGGCCGACGCTGGCCATGCTCCACAAGATCGAAACGACCCAGGGCGTGGATGCGACCCCCGCGGCCGCGAACGCGCTCATCGCCACCAACATCACCTTCACGCCCATCGAGGCGACCGAGGTCTCGCGCGATCTGATGCTGCCCTACATGGGCAACCAGGGCGCGATCCTGACGGCGATGTATGGCAAGCTCGAATTCGAGATCGAGATCGCAGGCGGCGGCGCCGCTGGCACCGCCCCGAAATACGGCTCGATCCTGCGGGTCTGCGGGCTGAGCGAGACCGTCACGGCCGCGACCAAGGTCGAATATGCGATCGTCGAAGCGGCCCAGGAGAGCGGGACGCTCTATTTCAACTCGGACGGCGTCCAGCACATCTTCCTGGGCGGCCGTGCCAACGTCTCGATGAACTTCGTTCCGAAGCAGATCCCGAAGTTCAAGTTCAGCTTCATGGGCATGCTCGGGACCGTGACCGATGTCGCCCTTCCTGCGGTGACCATGACCGGCTGGACGACGCCGGTGCCGGTTTCGAAAGCGAACGATGTCTTCTCGCTGCATGGCTACACCGGCGGGGCCGAAAGCCTGTCGCTCGATCTGGGCAATACGGTGACGCCGCGGTTCCTGATCGGCTCCGAGGAGATGAAGATCACCGATCGGAAAGCCAGCGGCACGGCCGTCGTGGTCGCCGACACAATCGCCACCAAAGACTGGTTCACCTTGGCCAAGGCCTCGACCCGGGGCGCGCTGTCGATCGTGCACGGCACCACGGCGGGCAACATCGTCGAGATCACCGCCCCGGCCGTCGAGATCGGCAAGCCCGCGCAGGGCCAGACCGACAACGTCGCGAACTACAGCCTGCCGCTGCGGTTCTGCCCGGTCTCGGGCCGTGACGAAATCAAGATCATCGTGCGCTGACATGCGCCACCGCCTCGGCTGTTTCCTCATTCGCGTCGGCTTTTTGCTGGTCGGCGAAGAGGTTCGCGAAGAAGCGTTCCGCCTTCTCGGGATTGCGGGCCGCAAGAACATCATCTGAGACAGGATCAGACCATGACGAAATTCGTGATGACCGACAAGCATCTCTACTGGTGGCCGGTGACGGTGCGTGTGCCCGATCCGGACAATGCTGGCACGTTCGTCGAGCAGAGCTTCGAGATGCAGTTCGAGGCGCAACCGCGCGAAGTCCTGCTGGCGTGCCAGGAACGGCATGCCGCCGCGACGACGGATCGCGAGCGCATCGAGGCCGACAAGGAGCAGATGCGGATGTGCTGCCGCTCCTGGCGGGGCATCGTCGATGAGCGGGGCGCCGATGTGCCGTTCTCGGCCGAGCGTCTCGATGGCTTGGTCGGTCTGCCTTGGGGGCGGGCCGGGATCATGACCGCACTCGCCGAGGCCAACTTCGGCCAGGAGGCGAAGCGGGGAAACTGACGGCCGTCGCGCGCGCCTGGATCTGCGCGCGGCTGGGCCGGGTCGATCCAAGCCGACCTGTCGTGGCAACACCCGACATCGCCGCGCAGTTTGCTGCGATGGGGGCCGAGATCGAGCCCCCGTCACCGAGGATGTGATCGAGATCTGGCAGTGCCACGCGCGGACGGTCGCGGCCTTTTTCGACATCCAGACCCAGTGGCGGGTGACCGAGGTGCACGGCGCGCTGTGGTTGGGCCTCGACTATTCCGGTGTCGATGTCGCGCTGCGGCGGGGTGGATACGACGACGTGGATTTTGCGGATCTGCAGCTGATGGAGCGGGCTGCGATCGACGCTTTCGTGGGAAGATGAGATGAGCGGGCCTTTCGTCTATGAGCTGATCTTTCGCGGGAACGCGTCCAGCGCGACGGCGGCTGCCAAGGAAGTGCTGGCCGCAACGGATGCGCTGGCCGCCGAGACGCAAGGCGCGGCTGCCGTGACAGGTCAGGACACCGCCGCCACCATCCAAAACGCGGCCGCCAAACGCGATGCGGCCCAGGCGTCGCGCGAAGCGGCCGCCGCGGCCGAGACGGAGGCCCGCGCGCGCGAGGCGCTGCGCAAGGCGACCACGTCGATCGACAGCTTCACCGCGCCTTTGCCCACGCCGGTTCCGACTCCGCCCCCAGTTCCGACGCCTGCGCCCCCGGTTGTGCCGCCGGTCCCGAACCCGGTTCCGGCTTCCCCGGCCGCCGGGTCAGGGTCAGGGGCCGCTGCAGCTTATTCGGCAAACCTGATGTACCAGTGGAACGACATCGCGATGATGGCGATGGCCGGCCAAAACCCGATGATGCTGATGATGCAGCAGGGCACACAGGTGACGCAAACCTTCGCCGGGTTGCGCGCCTCCGGCCTGAGTGTCGGGACTGCGCTGCGGGCCTCCTTCATGGGGATGCTCAACCCGATGTCGCTCGCCACCATGGCAGTGATCGGCTTCGGCACGGCCGCCGTGCAATGGTTCATGGACTCCGGCGAGAAAGCGCAGACGCTCGATGAGACGCTCGGCGATCTGGAGAAATCAACTTCGGCCGTTAATCGCGCGATGAAGGAGGCCAAGAAGGGCACCTCCGAGCTGAGCGAGGACTTCGGTGTCGGCGCAAAAAAAGCGCGCGAAATGAACCTCGCGATGCTTGGCATCGCGCAGATGCAAGCCGCAAAGGACTTGAAAGATGCAATCGGGTCTATTTCCGACACCATTGACGACATGGCGTCGTGGGGGGTCGTTGATCTACGGACGCTCGAGAAACAATTCAACCTGACCAGCTATGGTGCCGCTCAGGTTGGGGCTGCGATTCAAAAATACCAGTTTGCGAGCACCGATGCGGAGAGGGCCGCTGCAGCACAAGAGATCGCAAAAGCTATTAAAAAAGCTCAGTACAACGCTGACGGCGCTTCCGAGGCGGCTCTGACGTTCGGCGCAAACGTCGCTAAAGTCGCGCTGGAGGCGCTGCGCGTTAAGGGCACGAGTGAGCAGATTGACGCGCTGTTGAAGTCTGTTTCGAAGGCTGACATCGGCGCACCGTACAAGACGGCGGCAGAAAAGGCCAAAGAGCTCAAAGACCTCACCGGCGATGTGATGAAGGCGCTGAAAGACACGCGCGCGCCTTACGACTTGTCCGACGATCTGGAGATGACGAAGAAAATCGCCGAGGCCACCGCGCAATATGGCGCGGACAGCCTCGAAGTGAAGCGCCTGCAGATCGAGGCAGAGCGTCAGGATTTCGAGGCGAAGCTGCGGGACATGACGCAGCTGACCGAGGCCCACAAGCAGCAGCTGCGCGACCTCTGGGAATCGAGCAAGGGCTTGTCCAGTGCCGATCCCTTTGGCCTCGTGGCGGCGGGACGCGAGCTTTATCGCTCCCAGGCGCAGACCGTGGGTCAGCTGCAGCTGGAGCTGAGCCTTGTCGGCCAGAGCGAGACCGTGCGGCGCCGGGTGCTGGCGATTTATCAGGCCGAGATGGATATCCGGACCGCGGGGATCGATCGCGATAGCGACCGCGCACGGCAGATCCTGCAGCAAGCAGATCTGTCGAGCGATCTGCAGGCGCAGCTCGATCGCGTCGCCGATGCCTGGGACACGGTGCAGAAGGCTGGCGAAAACGCGATCGACGGGATCTTTGACGCGCTGAAGGAAGGTGATCTTGGTGGCGCCTTCGAAAACCTCGCCTCCGAACTCGGCTCTATGTTTGAAGAGCTGGCGATCACCAACCCGCTCAAGAATGCGATCTTCGGCACCGACTACGCGACGATGGGCGATGTCGGCGGGCTGCAGGGCATCTGGGATCGCTTCACCGGCAAGGGTCCCCAGGTTGATCCAAGCCAAGCCGCCGCAGCGGCGATGCGTACCGTAGCCAGCATGAACGTCACCGCCGCCACGGTGATCATCGGCGGCGCGGGCGTGGGCGGGCTGGCGGGCGGCATCAGCGCGGGCGGCGGGATGGGCGGGCTGCAGGGCTCGGCCGATGTACAAAAACAGGTCTGGAGCTTCTTCAGCTCCAAGGGCCTGAAGCCGCATCAGGTGGCCGCGATCATGGGTAACGTGCAAGGTGAAAGCAGCTTCAACCCGCTTGCAGGCGGGGACGACAAGAATGGCGTGCCGACCAGCTTCGGGCTGTTCCAGCACCACGGTCCGCGCGCTGATGGTCTGCTGGCTGCTTTGGGTGGGCGCCAGAACCTTGGCAACGTGCAGGGCCAGCTCGATTACGCCTGGCGCGAGCTGAACACGACCCATTCTGGCGCTCTGGCCGCGCTCAAGGCGGCGCCGGATGTGTCGAGCGCGACCAATGCTTGGATGCGTCAGTTTGAGCGCCCGTCCGATGAGGCGATGCAGAAAAGCTGGGCAAACCGGCTCGGCGCGGCCGAACAGGCGATGGCGAAGTTCGGCACGACGACGACGCTCGCCACCGGGCAACTCGGGACGATGGGCACGGGGTTCGACAAGTTCGGCCAGGCGCTCGGCAGTGCCGTGCAGGGCGGTGGGGGCGGCGGCTTCTGGGGCACGCTGTTTTCGTCGGTCATGAGCGGGCTCGGCATCCCCGGCTTTGCGGGCGGCGGGCAGCATGGTGGCGGGCTGCGTATTGTGGGCGAAAACGGACCCGAGCTCGAATACACCGGGCCGAGCACGATCGTCCCGGCCGATCTGACCCGTCGCATCCTGAGTGGCGGCGCTCCGGCCAATTCGGCCCAGGCGCCGGTGGTCATGTTGCAACCGCAGATCATCAACAACAGCTCGCGCCAGGTCGATATCGAGGTGCAGGAAGTGACCGACAGCCGCGGCCAGCGCCAGCCGCGCTATGTCCTCTCCGACGCCGTGGGCGATGGCCTGATCACGCCCGGCGGGCGCGGGCGGCGCGCGATGCGCGAGTTTTACGGCGTCACACCGACGGGGATCGCGCGATGAGCTATCCCGTCTGGCCCAGCGATCTGCCCCGGCCCGAGCGCTCCAGCTATCAGCTGCAGCCGCAGGATGCGCGCCGCAAGCGCGGATTCGAGGCCGGGCCGCCCGGCTATCGGCGCCGGTTTTCGGCGGTGGCGAAACTGGTCTCCCTCTCGCTGATCCTGACGGCCAATCAGCGGGCGGTGTTCGACAATTTCTACGGCGATGACTGCGCCCAGGGCGCGGCGCTGTTCTGGATGCCGGACGCGACCCGCGACGGGCAGCCGCTCCTGACCCATGACGGGCAGCCGCTGCTGACCCATGACGGCACGCCGATCCTGCTCGCGTCGCGGTGGCTCTGCGCCTGGGGCGACACGCCGCCGATCGAGACGATCCAGGGCATCGAGTTCCGCAAGCAGTTCCAAGTGGTGGTGATGCCATGAGCCGTCGTGTCTCTCTCAACGCGCGTCAGGCGCAGATCGACCCGGTCTCGGCCGAGATCGATGTGGTGCTGATCGAGATCACCCACCCCGAGCTGGCAGCGCCGATCCGGCTCAGCACCGACAACACCGAGCGGATCTCGGACGAGCCGCGGATCTACGGCACGCGGTCCACCTGGCGCGGGGCTGACCCTGCCACTGACCCTTACCTCTGGATCATCGCCTCGGCCGTTCTTCCTGACGATGCCGAGGACGCCCCGGCGCAGGCTCAGATCGTTCTCGAAAATCTCGACGCGCAGCTGACCGAGGTGCTGCGGTCTTACACCGATCTGGCGACCGTCGCGGTCGCTGTGGTCGAGGCCGCGACGCCGAACCTGATCGAATCTGAGTGGCACGGGATGCTGCTCAGCACCGCCGACGGCACCTCGGCCGAGATCACGCTCTCGCTCTCGCGCGACGAGATCGAGCTGGAGCATTTCCCGGCCGGGCGGATGACCCGTCAGAAATTCCCCGGGCTGTGGAGGTAAGCATGTCCTGGTCAAACCGCTACGTCGGCATTCCGCACCTCGATCACGGCCGCTCGGCCGAGGGAGCTGACTGCTGGGGCCTCGCTTGCGTGATTTACCGCGAGGAGCTGGGGATCACGCTGCCCGAGTACCTGGGCTATGGCTCGGTCGAGGAGCATGGCGAAATCGCCGCGCTGATCGAGGGTGCAAAGACCTCGCCGCTCTGGGTGCCGGTGACCGGCCCGGCGCTCGCCTTCGATCTTGCGGTTTTCCGGCGCGGTCGGCTCTCGACGCATCTGGGCATCGTCATTCGCCACGGGCTGATGATCCACATCGGCCAGACCCATGCGGTGCTGGAGGACTATCGGCGCGGCCCCTGGGCGCACCGGTTCACGGGGCATTGGCGGCACGTTCAAAGCCCCTTTGAACGCCACGTGCAGATCATTTCGGAGGCCGCAAGATGAGGGATCTGCGCCCCGTTTCCGCCCCCATCCATGTGCTGGCGGCCCCGCAGTTCGATCCCGGCCGCGGGCGGATCACGCTTGATGTGCCGCATGGGCTGACCCTGGCCGAGATCGTCGCCCGGGCGCTGCCTGCGGCCACCGAGGCTGATCTGGCCCGCGCCCGGGTGGCGCTGGTGACCGAGCGGGGCACGCAGATCGTGCCGCGCGAGCTCTGGGCGCTGGCCCGGCCGCGGCCGGGGGTGCGCGTGGTGATCCGGATCACGCCCGGCAAAGGCGCCCTCAGGTCAATCCTGTCGATCATCGTTTCGGTCGCGGCCGTCGCGCTCACCGGGTTTCTGTTCCCCGGATTTGCGGTCGGGAGCTGGCAATGGGGGTTGGCGGTCGCGGGCTTCACGATTGTCGGCCAGCTGCTGATCAACGCTCTGATCCCGCCCGTCAAACCCGACAGCGAGGCCAAGACCACCTATGCGATCAGCGGCTGGCGCAATCGGTTGGAGCCGGGCGCCGCGGTGCCGGTGGTGCTGGGCACGATGCGCTATGCCCCGCCCTTTGCCGCCACGCCCTACACCGAGATTGTCGGCGATCAGCAATATATGCGCGCGGTCTTTTGCCTTGGCGAGGGCGAGGTGGCGATCGACGGCATGCGGCTCGGCGAAACTTCGCTCTCCGAATATGACGAGGTCGAGACCGAGATCCGCTATGGCGTTGCAGGGGAACTGCCGCTCAGCCTCTATCCGCGCCAAGTGGTCGAGGAGCAGATCGGCGTCGAGCTGACCCGGCCGTATCCGAGGGACGACGCGGGCAATATCACGCAGGTATCCGAGGAATATGAGGCCCGGAGGCGGGTCTCGGACGGCGACGGCGGCTGGATTTGGGAGACCTATACCGCGACCCGGATGGTCAACGCGCCGACCACGGCCACGCCCGTCGTGCGCACCACCGGCCCGGATGCCGCGGGCGCCAGCATCATCCTCGCCTGGACCGGCGGGCTGTTCAAATACGACGACGACGGCAAGCGGCAACCGCACGGCGTCTCGATCAGGATCGAGCAGCGGTTGATCGAGGCCGAGGAATGGCAGCTGGTGACGCAGCTCGATATCGTCACCACCAAGGCCGAGTCGTTTTTCCGCCAGCACAGCTGGAGCTTTCCCAGCCGTGGTCGCTGGCAGGTCCGCCTGACGATGCTGCAGGATGAGGCCACCGACAGCAAGATTTCCCAGCGCACCACCTGGGCCGCGCTGCAGACGATCCGGCCGGAATATCCGCTGGCCTATCCGCGGCCGCTGGCGCTGGTGGCGCTGCGGATCAAGGCGACGCATCAGATCAGCGGCTCGATCGACAATTTCAACTGCCTGGTGAGCCGGATCTGCCGCGACTGGGATGCCGCCTCCGGGGTCTGGGTGCGTCGCGCCTCGGAAAACCCGGCCGCCGCCTATCTGGAGGTGCTGACTCACGCGTCCAACCCCAAGGCGGTGGCCGATTCCGGCCTCGATCTCGACCTGCTCGCCGACTGGGCAGAATGGTGCGCGGCCGAGGGGCTGACCTATAACGCGGTGCTGGAGGATCAGGGCACCACCCTGCGCGATGTGCTGACCGAGATCGCGGCCGCGGGCCGGGCGACGCCGCGCCATGACGGCATCCGCTGGGGCGTCGTCATCGATCGGCCGCTCGTCAACACGCTGATCGTCGATCACATCAACCCGCGCAATTCGTGGGGGTTCAAGTGGAGCCGCGCCTATCGCAATCCGCCGCATGCCTTCGTGGTCAAGTTCAAGGACGCGGGCAACGACTTCAAGGAGACCGAGCGCGTCGTCCGCTGGCCCGGCTACACGGGAGAGATCACCATGACCGAGCAGTTGGCTCTGCCCGGCAAGGTGCATGCGGCCGAGGTCTGGCGCGAGGCGCGGCGGCGCCAGCTGGAGGTGCTCCATCGCCCCGACACCTACGAGGTCACCCAGGACGGCGCCGTGCGCACCGCCACTCGGGGCGACGCCATCGCGCTCAGCCATGACGTGCTCAACCGCGTGCAGCTTGCCGCCCGGGTCAAGTCGGTGGATGGCGCGGCGGTCGAGATCGATGACGTCGTCTCGATGGCCGCGGGCGAGACCTATGCCGTGCGGTTCCGCTTCTTTGAGGCCGAGGATGACACGGTGGGCATCTCGGTCGTGCGACCCGTCAGGACCCTGCCGGGCGAGACGCAGATCCTGACGCTGACCGGCTCCGGTCCGATGCCGATCGTCGGTGATCTCGTGCACGTCGGCCCGGCCCGCGTCGAGAGCTACACCCAGATCGTGACGCGGATCGAGGCGACGCAGGACATGTGCGCGATCGTGCGCACCGTCGATGCCGCGCCGCAGATCGACACGATCCTGGCGGCCACGCCGATCCCCGCCTGGTCGAGCCGCGTCGGGGCCGAGATCGACGACAACCTGCTGCAGCCCTCGGCCCCGCGGTTTGTGGCGCTGACCTCGGGCCTCGCCGCGACGGGTCTGGCCAACAGGATCAGCTATGCGGTCGCCCCCGGCACCGGGTCGGTGCCGACGATCGAGATCGGTCTGGATCACCGGATATCCGGCGCCGAGAGCTGGAGCAGCACCACGATCCCGGTGGCCAATGGCGGCGGCACGATCGACAGCTACACGCCCGGGCAGTCGGTCGATCTGCGTGCCCGCGGCATCGGGGCGACGGGCGTCGCGGGGCCATGGTCTGCGACGATCACGATCGTGGTCGGGTCGGCCGACGCGGCCTTGCCCGCCGCGCTCGATGCGTCCTCGATCTCGATCACGACGCTGCTGGGCGGGGCGCTGATCCAGTTCGCCACCGGCGATGACACGGCGACGGCACGGGTGCAGATCTACCGCTCGATCACCAGTCTGCTGGACCGCGAGACCGATGCCGTGGGGGCGCCGATCGCGGTCGAGCCCGGGCAGTCCTATGCGACGACGCTCGGCGACACGACCCGCACCGACCTGATCGTGGGCGGCGGGCTGGAGGCGGTGGGCTCCTGGACATTGGACGCCGGGTGGACGATCTCTGGCGGGGTTGCGACGCACGCTGCGGGCACGGCCAGCACGCTCTCTCAGACTGTCGCGCTGACGTCCGGCAAGTATTACCGAGTGAGCTATGATGTCATCGCGGTCTCCGGATCGACTGTGCAAGCGCGGTTGACCGGCAGCACGATCCGCTCGGGTACGGCGGTCTCAGCCGCAGGCGCTGTGTTCGATCGCATCCAGGCGGTCAGCGGTGGCACCGGCATCGGCATCCGGGCCGAGGCGAGCACGATCGCCACGATCGACAACATCCGCGCCTATCTCGAAACCGATGCCTGTCTGGCTCAAGGCACACATCACATCTGGATCGAGCCGCAGAACGCCGCAGGCGTTCCCGGCCCGGTTGCAGGCCCCTTCACCATCATCGTAACCTGACCATCATCATCACACGAGGAGCGCGCATGTCTGGCGTCAATTCCCCCAATCTGGTTTCCGCGGCGCTGCTCGACAGTGTCCTCGGCAACCGCAACGGCACGACGGTCAAGACGTCGATCAACGATCTGGCGGCGCAACTGGCGGGCACCGGCGCCTTGGCCGACAGGCTCGACGATCTTGACGCGGCGCTGACCGGTGAGCCGCTGGTGCTTTTCGTCGCTGGCCAAAGCAATGCCGCGCGCCGGGCGTCCTATGCTTCGTTCGACCCACCGCCGAACCTGTATATGTGGTCCTATTCCGGCACCGCGCTGACGGCCAGCGCGGCGACCACGACGATCGGCACGTTCCAGACCGGGGCGGCCATTGCGGGGCAGGCCAACTGGGGGATGTTCGTCGGCGCGCGGGCGGCGATCGAAAACCCGACGCGCCCTGTGTTTGTCATCAATATCTCGCGCGGCGGGGTCCCGATTGCGCGCTGGGACGCCAGCTCTCCTGACCCGAACATGTGGGCTGCGACCGTTGCCAACGTCCCGGCTGCGCTGACCGAGATCGCTGCGCTGACCGGCAAGACCGTGGACCGCGTCGATGCGGCGTTCTGGTGGCAAGGAGAGGCCGATGCGAGCAATGCGGCGGCGTATCCGGGGCTGCTCGATGCGCTGATCACGCGCTTTCGGGCGTTGAGCTGGTTCGGCGAAACAACGCCGGTGATCTGTTCCGGGTTGTCGCGGTTTTGGGACACGAACCTGGCTGCCATCATGAACAAGGCGATCCGGCGTACCGTGGCCATGGATGCGGCCCGACGGCGTTTTGTGCCGACCAGCCTGCTGCCGCAGTATTTCTGGGATTCGGCAGACAACTACATCCACATGACCGGCGCGGGGTACTGGGAGGCGTCGAAACTGGCCTGGGACGCCTTCGCAAACGGCGGTGGGTGGAGTGGTGCAGGGTGGCAATACGACTGGGACGACACCGGGAATTTCATCTTCGGTGATGACCTGCCGGATCCCGGTTATTTTGGCAGTTTTGCGAAGGATCTGGTTGGACAGCTGATCTTTGCGGTGCGCAACAAGAGTACTGACCCGACGGCCCGAGCGAAACTCGTTGCGCGGGTGGCGGAGAAGGTTGCGCAGCTCGAATGCGATCCGGGCCTCGGCGGGCGCCTGGTGGCGACAGATGACTATTGGGGTCTGATCGCGGCGGGGATGATCATCGCGAGTTTCACCTCGCCCAAAGGCGACAACCAAACTTCGGCCACGCTGCTGACGCAGATCGGTGGCGTCACTGTTGCCAAAAAGGTCCGCGTCGGTGCTGCGGACAGCGGCGGCACCGGATACCGCATGCTGCGCGTCGAGAATTGAGGAGAGATCTGGAATTGAGGAGAGATCTGGATGAATGATTATTTCAAGGGGGAAAGTATCGATCTGACCGGCCCGGCCCTGTCCTCGTTTGCGGTCACCCCCAATGATGCGGCGGACCTGCCCGCGCCCGTGCGCGCGGTGACGATCGGCGAGCGGGGCGGCGTCGTCAAATATTCCGCCGCGCGCGGCGGCGCCGTTTGCACCACCGGCTATCTGCCGGTCGGGCAACACCCGATCTGGGCCAGCCGCATCTGGGCGACCGGCACCACGGCCGAGGGGATGACGGGGTGGGTCTGATGACGGGGCTTCCGGGGTGCGGGATGGGCGGCGGCGGCGTGGCACCGCTTGCAGGCTATGCCGTAGGCGGGGTCATGCCCGTGCTGCTGCATGATTTTGTGGCGGGTCTCGCCCTCGGGTCGCCTTGGGCCCTGACGCGGGCCAGCCCGGCGACCTATGTGGGTGCCGACGGGCTGATCAGGTCTGCCCCCGCCGATCAGCCCCGCTATGATTACAGCACCGGTAAGCGGGCGCTTCTGCTTGAGGCATCCGCGACCAACCTGCTGCCCAACAGCGCGCAGTTCGAGGCCGCGTCCTGGGGGAAAACCCGGGCCAGCGTGCTGGCAAATGCCGCGCTGGCCCCGGATGGCACCATGACGGCCGACAAGCTTGTCGAAGATACCAGCAACAATAGCCATTTCGTGGCCCGCACCGGCACGCAGATCGCGGCGGGGACCTCCGTGACCGCCTCTATCTTCGTCAAGGCGGCCGAGCGTCGGTGGTTTGCCCTGGTGACCGCCGACAGCGCGAATGCTTTCCGCACCAGCTATTTCGACCTGCAGACGGGGACGCTCGGGGTGGTGTCGCAGGGCTATGCGGGGCATGTGGCGCAGATCGTGGCGGCGGGGAATGGCTGGTATCGCTGCAGCGTGACGCAGACGCAGGCGGCGGCGAGCGGCAATTTCAACGTCTATCCGAGCGTCGTCAGCGCGAATGGCGCGACCTCTTATCTGGGGGATGGGGCCTCTGGGCTTTACCTGTGGGGGGCGCAGCTGGAGACCGGCGCCGCCGTCAGTTCGGTCATTCCGACCGAGGCCGCGGCGGTGACCCGGGCGGCGGATCTGGCCAGCGTGGCGGTGGCGGCGGGAAGCTATGATCTCCGCCGGGTCGATGCCGCGGGAACGACCGTCACCAAAGGGGTCGCGCATCCGGGCGGGGCGCTGACGATCGGCGCCGGAAGCCTCTACCTGCTCAGCCTTTATCCGGCCGGGGCGCTCTGACCGGATCGACCGGGGCGTTGCCAAGGCAGAGGCAGTCGGAGCGCGTCAGGATTTGCGGTCAGGTAAAAATTTTCGTCCGAAAGCTGTTCAACGTCCGTCCGGAAGCTGATCGCGCGCTACAGTATAGGCCTTGCGCCGAAGATCCGGGTTGTGCCGGTCCTGCGCGATGTATCGCTCGAACTTGTCGCGGAAGCTGTTGGCGGGCTTTAGCACGGCGGCCTGACTGGCCAGCCAGAGTGTGCGACGCAGGCGGGCGTTGCCATACTTCGAGATCTTGCTTCGTCCGCGGAACACACCGGATTGCACCGTCGCCAGGTCCATGCCGCAGAACTTCAGAAACTGGCGGTGATGGCGAAAGCGGCGCAGATCACCGGCTTCGGCCAGAACGGCCAGCGCATTGACAGGCCCGATCCCGGGTATCGTGCGCAGCAGTTGATAATCTGGATGGTCGGCCAGCAGCTCTGTCGCACGGTCCTCAATGGCGTTGCGCTGCTGAACAAGGCTGCGTCCCTGCGCCAAAACGAGACGGAACATCCGGATTGCATCGGAGTCTGGCGCGACGGGCAAACCCACGGAAGTCTTTGATGTCTCGTAGATATCCGCCAATAGCGCCGCCTTGGCGACGCGGCGACCAATCACCGGCCAGGCAGCCTCTATGAAGGCGTCCTTGTCCATGGCGGTGATCATGTAAGGAGATGGAAAGGCCTCAAGTAACGCCAAGAACCAGTCTCCACGAGAACTGCGATGGAACCGGTCCGCCTCGGGAAAATACAGGGGCAGGTAATGGGTCAGGATACGATGCCACAGTTCTGTCTTCGACCGCGCGACCATCTCGTAGGTCTTTGACAGTTCCTGGATGTCGCAAGTGCCGACGACCAGCGGGTCGTGAAAGACTTGAACTGCCCCGATCTCCAGCATCCGCAGGATGACCTGCGCATCCTTGGGATCGTTCTTGTCCCAGCTGTTGTGCAACGCTTCTCGCGTGCGGGCGAGAGCGACGGAAGAGACGAGCTTCAGATCGAATCCCGCGGCCCCGAGGGCGAACATCAGCGCCCGGTGGTAGTTGCCCGTCGCCTCGAAGCCGATGGTGACCGGTAGGCCATAATCAAGCAAAGCAGCGATCAGACGGCGATAATCCTCGGCGGTGTTCAGCACCGTCATCCGGCGGCGCCGCGTCTTGCCCGGGACGGCAATCAGCACCTCGTGCCGGTGTTTGGAAATGTCGATGCCTACCAGAACACGGGCATCCGAAGTATGCTCAACCTTGGCCATAGCCGGTCTCCTCTGTGGTGTGGTTCGCAAAACCACCATAGAGACCTGAGCCCTGGTTATGGCCGCCTGGCTCGCGCAATTTTGGAGGCTGCGCAGACGGCCATAACCTTCAACGGCGCGTCATTACTAACATGCTATGGCCCGGAATACATCAGTGGCAAGCTGCTGATCTGGGCAGAGAAACAGGGCATCACGATCCAGCACATCCAACCCGGTCAGCCGCAGCAGAACGCCTATATCGAGCGCTACAACCGCGTTCGCCTTTGGGCTTGAACCGATGGCGCCTCAATGGCTCACTCCGGCATGAGTGGCTCGACCAATACATCATCGAAACCATCGAGGAGGCTCAGGACTTCGCCACGCAATGGCTCTGGACATACAACAACGACCGTCCGAACATGGGCATCGGCGGCATCACACCCGCCATGAAACTGAAAATGGCCGCGTGAATTCTACGGATGCGCCCCGCTAAAAAGGGGAGGATTACCCGTAGCACCGGCGTAGCACCGCCCGATTGCGCAACAAAAAGCCCGACCGGTCGGCGGGGTGCAAGCTCTTGATAACGCTTTGTGACTTTGGTTGCGGGGGCAGGATTTGAACCTGCGGCCTTCAGGTTATGAGGCGGACCAAAAGGAGAACATCGGACCCTTAGATTTCAAGCAGTTACGCGCCAACCCGTTGATCTCGCGTGATTACCTTGCCGCTCTCAACCGCAACCGACGGCCCCGACCGTAGCCCAAACCGTGAACGAGGTAGGTTGGCCGGTTGACCTATTGTTGACCCGGAAACCCCAACTTGCCCATGCGCTAGATAACTGGCGCAGGGTAGTCCTCCGGCCGAGCAATCAATTCAGGCATCCCGAGTTCGATCAATCGGCTTCTAGCCGCCAGGGCGTAAGGACTGTTCGGCATTGTCTTTGCCGTTATCAACTCTGCTTCTTTAGGCACTGGTAGCAGATCAGCTGCGGCTGGAACCTCATTCGCGGCAGCAACAGTTTGCACTAGGACTTCAAACATCTCTTGAACCTCGCGCATAACTTGAAGCCTGGCTTCCTTTAATGCTGGCAAATCAAGCCCATAGTACTTGACCGACTTTGCTACGCGTTCACGGTTGGTGCCGACGCAGATGCCGCTGGGCTCGACCGATCCGGATGAACCAATCTTGACAAGGCGCATGTCACCTACGTTCGTAGGGTCGAGCAAGACCGGTTTCTCCGCCGCCAAGGCTCGGTTGTCCCACGTGGCGCAAGGGCTTCCCGGACAAAGTGGGAACCAGCTCCCTTTACCTACTACTTCCTCTGTGTCTTCGTCAGTGCTGTGGCGATTGGATCGGCCCGCGGAGTACCTGAAGTTGTCCCAGTCGAATGCCAGCCAAGGATACCCTTCGTCTTTCTCACCACCGTCCCCTCTCTGAGCTTCGGCTTTGGGCCGAAAGTGATCGACGTCAAAGAATGACTGAGGGTCCGAGCTCTCTGAGTACCAACACTTCCCATAGGACATCTTGGACAAGTACTTCTTGAAACCGGTCCAAACGTGAGACTTCTTCTTGATAAACGCTACTCGCTGATCGGGCGGCAAGGCTTCAAGTTCCGCCTGAGCACGCTCAGCAACCTTTAGGACCCTTTCGGGAATGAGAGCGGGATCACGACGAACGTAGATCAATGCGCCTGCCCCGCCTTAGTCGTTAATCTTCTTATCAAATCCTTCATCGCTTCATGGCGTTTCGTGATTGCTTCTGGCGACAACGGAGGTCGATCTGCGTAGCGCACGTCTTGCCAAGCGCTCAGGAACTCTTGGTACAAGGGTTCGCGACTTTCATTCATGAAGCCCAGCCTATTAAGCTTCTCATTGATGGAGATCAACTCCTTCTGCTGCTCCTCGCTGCGCTGTTCGATGCGGGCAAGGGCGTTCCGATCATCTATCTGTTGCTGGGTCGCCAAGTCCAAGGTCGTGGAAAGACCGAATATCTGCGTCAGAGTGGCGGTGAAACCCATGCCACGTGGGTCCGCAAATGGTTCCGAAACGACCAGCCGGGCAGCTTCGCTTTGCTGCATCACGCGCACCTCTTGTCTGGTGAGCGACGCGATGGTCAGCGGATTGTGTGAGGTCATGATGATCTGACACCGATCCTTGTCCGCAGCCACGTCGGTCCATTCCTTGATCAGCTCAAGGTAGGTCAGCTGCCATGCAGGATTCAGGTGGGTATCGGGCTCGTCCAGTAGGAACAGGGCCTCTCTGCCACGCGACACCCGGATCAGGCCAAGCACCATCAGCAGCTGCCGCTCGCCATCAGACAGGTCGCTGAAACTGACGTCGCCGCTGTCGTTACCGTCGCGAGTGACCCACACGAGCATTTCGCGGAACAGGTCTGAAATGTCAGCGGCTTCGAGGGCCGCAAACATGTCTTGGTCTGTTTCGTACCTCGCTGCGAACTTCTGCAGGGCTGCCTTGTCGCGGAGGAAGCAGGCAAGCTGCGCTTCGACCTTTGGCTTGTCACGATAGTCGTCCACGACCTTCCCGGTGACCGACAAGGGGTGGAAGGCCATGTCCTTCAGGGCACGGGCGCATTCACCTGCGGGGCCCCTTGCACCCCATACATCTTCGGCCTGTTCGCCTAGATCGCTGTAGCTTCGCCGCCCTCGCCCCGGCGAAGCTGAGGCCCGGGCCTTTTTCCAGTTTGACTGGTTGAACCAGGACGGTTCCTTGAAGTGCGCCAAGGCCGAATGAAACCCGGTTATCCCCAGTTGTTTGCTGAGGACGTTTGCTGAATCGGGCTTTTCGCTCGGTTTCGCGAAATGGCAGAGCAGCGCGAACACGCCGTGCACGGGGCGGCAATAGAACAAGCGTCGGGCGGTGCGGGCGGCGGCGTACTCGGCCTCTGGTCTGTCCTTGTTGATGACGTTGTAGTACCGGGCCTGATGGTCGTCGAAGAGCTTTTCCAAGCGTCGGCCGGTGCCGGAATAGTAGCCAAAGATCAGATCGGGGAAGAGGTCGGCCTTGCTGTCCTGAAACCGGGTCATGGGCATCAGCTCGCCGTCAACCAGCACCTTGGTTGACCCGTCGCGATTGCTCGCACGCACTTTGCGGCCCTTGATGATGTAGTCGATTTCGAACGTGAAGCGCAGCTTGCCGCCGTGTTTGCTGGTGGGCGGATCAAGATGGCGGAAAATCTCGACGATCGCTTCGATCAGGTTCGACTTGCCCGCGCCGTTTTGGCCGATGATGACCGTTGTCAGGCAGCCTTCGTCAAAGTCCGCTTCGACGTCCTGCAGGTTGCGGAACCCGTCAATGTATACCCGATCGATCCGCATCAGAGCGCTTCCAGCTTTTCATCGTCATCGCGGATATGCTTGTTGGCGATCTCCCAGGCGAGTTGCTTGTAGAAATCGGCCACAGGCAGATCAGCGGCCTTGAACAGATCTTGCGCTGATGCACTGTGCCCCTCCTTCAGTAGGCTGGCCAAATAGGGTTTGCCCATCACATCATCATCTTGGCGGCTTTTGGTCATCGCCTGCCTCCCGCGGGTTTCTATTATTGTAACTGGGCCGACTGATACATGTATCTGAATTGGCGGCAGTTGAATCTCGATGACCTCGGAGACTCCGGCTAGTCGTCGGCCGCGAGGGTTTCTTGAGGTGGCATTACGCTCCACTTGAACACGCTCCAGCAATGCGCTGGCGGGTTCGTCGCTCGGGTCTTGTGGGACGAGTTCGCCACGGAACGCTTTGGCGAGGATGGCGGCATCGAGTTTGGGGAGGAGGTCGGCGGCGGCGGCGTGGTCGGCGGCCATGCGGTCCACCCAGTTGAAGGCAGACGTGATGAGACGAACGATTTCGGCTTGCTCCTCTAGGGTGGGACAAGGAAAATCGAATTGTCTCAACCCACCAAGAGGAACAGTCAACTGAGCTGTACCAGTGGCGATTGCATCAACTTGTTCTCTGATCTGCGGGGACGCGAGTAGATAAGACAGGAAACGACCGCTCACCCGTTCAGTATTCGGTTTCATTATTGCGATGTGCCGCTGAAAGACGAAAGGAAGGTCGGTTTCAACCAGTGCCGGAATTCCGATGGAACCTGTAACGGAGAACAAAACGTCACCAATGGCAGGGCGTCGCGATTCCTTGATCTCGTCAAAGTAACTGCGGGGAACAGCGCGGGTTGCCTTCGAAAGATCGATCCGTCCGGTATTCATTGCAGAGATTGTGATGAACGGAATCCCGGAATCTGACCTCGGTGGTGCTTGATGATCGCCGTCCGTAACTGACAAACAAAGCGAGTGAAGTTTGACCGTTTCGAAGTCATTGAGCGCCTTAGTCTTTCGCCAGCCAGCGGTCAGTTCACCCGAAAACGCGAGGGCCAGGAGGCTTTGTTTGTAGCGGGCGATGAGGGTGGGGATGCGGTCAAGGTCGGCTCGGGCGCGGGCGGTGCGGGCGGTCAACCCATCCACCTTGGCCACTATTCGTTTTTGTTCATGGAGCGGCGGTAGTGGAATTCTTCCGCCCGACACGTCTTTATCCGTCACCGCGGGATAAAGAGTGCCATCCTGCGCCTTGGACATCGTCGAGATGAATTCATCTGACTTCACCCAATTGAAGAGGTAGCGCCCATCAAGTGCCTCACTTGGGCGCAAAACAGCAATGCCAGTGGAGGTAAGTTGGCTATCCAATGATTCTGGAACTACTGCAATGTTCTTCAAGTAGGTTCGGACTGTCGAAAACAGCACGTCATCTTTTTTGACAACGCGCCGCGCTCGCGAGGGTGCATCTCGGCCCAAAATAGACTTGGGCTGCGTGATAGTTTGGGTCTGATTATCGATAGAGCCAATGTCGATGTACTGAAACGTCTCGTCCGGGCGTCGGGTTGGATCTGTTGTTTCGAAAGGCAACGTTACCTTGCCTAGCGTGGTCTCTGCCCACCCATTCGGCAGCTCTCTCATGCGCTCACCCCGTCAATAGCGATCCGCGCTTGCTGCCATTCGTGGTAGCTCTGCCTTGATCCCTGCACCTTCCACTCAATCCGTCCGTTGCTGTTCCGATCCAGCACTACGGCCGCTGCCGCTGAAGGGCTGTTGAACGCATGGGGCTTGGCAAACACCAGCATGTTCGGGGCAGACGGAACAAGGATGCCCTGATCCACAAGGCTTTTCTTCAGCCTGCCATAGCTTTGCTGGACATGGCCGGTGTTGATCAAGGCCTGCGAGCCTTCCAGAACGATGAACTCGCCATCCTCTTCGACCGCCGTGGCCTGCACGCCGGTCTTGTGGCGCATCTCGAACTTTACCTCGCCCGAGGTGCGCTGTTCGACCGGCGTGCTAACCAGTGACGCAGCGCGCGGTTGCGGTTTAAGCAGGTCCAGCCCGATCACGGGGAGCATGATTTTCAGATTGGCGAGGAACTGTTCCATGTTCGCCTGATCGGCCTCGGGCAGCCGTCTGCGCTGGCTTGCGGGGTTGTTCCCGTTGTCCAGGGCCACGCGCTGGGCTTGGGTGGCCAGTTCGATCAGCCGAGCCTCGAGGTATTCGACATGGCCTTTCGACAAGTCATCGTCGCTGGTGGTGACGGCGATGGCGATTTCCCAGAAGTCGCGCTGGACGGCGCTTTGCCTGATCCGCTCCTGCACACTGTTGGCTGACCCGATGTAGACCCGTGTGCCGCCCTCTTTTTCTGGGTCGGGCCCCGCCAGCAGGTTAATGCCGGTGCGATCGAGTTCCCTGCGGGACGTCAGAGCGCCGAAGGTGGAGGTTGTCGCGACAAAGATCAGACCGGTCCAGCCGTGGATGGTCGCCTTGCGCAGACCGTTGGGGGTGCCGTCGACAAGGAAAAGCTGGATCGTGCGGCCAAAGGTTTCAGCGGTGGTCATTCGTCAGCCTCGGCCACTTCGGCGAGTTCGTCGGCCACGGCTTCGATCTCCTCGAGCGCGGCGCGCAGATGCCCTATGATCGCGGATGCGATGTCGTCAGGTTCGGTCAGCCCTTCTTCGACGACTTCGACATCGTCGCGCAGCCAAGTGACGTCGAGGTTGTCATTACGCTTGGAGATCTCGTCTCGGGTGAACTTGCGGAAACGTCCGGCTTCGCCCTCGTCGATGCGAGGCGATTTGCCGTGGGGATCATCCCCATAGGCGGCAATGAAGGGTTCGAAATCAGCGGTCGTCAGCGTGCGGGTCTTGCCGAAGTTAGGCATCTGTGCGCGCAGATCGTAGAACCAGACCGCCTTGGTCGCCCCGACCCGTTCCTCTGACTTCTTGGTCAGAAAGATCACGTTGGTCTTGACGCCCTGGGCGTAGAAGATGCCGGTCGGTAGGCGCAGGATGGTGTGCAGATCGCACAGGTCCATCATCCAATTGCGCAGATCGCGGCCCATGCTGTCTTCGAACAGGGTGTTGTCGGGCACGACGATCGCGGCTCGCCCGCCAACCTTCAGCCCCCGGATGACGTGTTCGACAAAGGGAAGCGGGCCCTTTCTGGCCTCTGCAGTGATAACGAAGTCATCGCGTGCCACGCTTTCGGGGAACTTGTTGAAGGGCGGGTTGGTCAGGATCAGATCGGCGGGATCGAACTTCTTGGCGTCCGACGTCAATGCATCAATCGGGTCGATCGGCTGGTCAATGCCATGCAAAAGCAAGTTCATCGTATTCAGCCGGTGCGTGCCTGTAATTAGTTCCGCGCCCTGGTACTTTCCGTTCCGCTGGGCAAAGGCGACGTCCTTGGGAACTGTCGTTAGGTCGTCTGTATCGCGCATGATGGCGCGGTGAGCGGCAATTAGAAAGCCACCGGTGCCCGCCGCGGGGTCTTGGATAACCTCCCCAACCTTGGGCTTCATCAAATGGATGATGGTTTCGATCAGCGGCCGGGGCGTGAAATACTGGCCCGCCTTGGACTTGCGCTCAGATGTGGTGCGTTCAAGCAAGCCCTCGTAAAGGTCACCCAGGCCATCTTCTTCGGCCGCATACCAGTCGACCGTGTCGATGGTGGTTATAAGGCTGGTGAGGGCCGTGGCCTTGGTCAGCGAGGTTTTCGCATCAGTGAAAACCTGTTTGACGAGCGGGAAGTTAAACTTGTCGGAGGTGCCCAGCTCCAGCAGCATCGCACGGTAGCGGATCAGGCGCTGTTCGCCCTCAAGCCGCTTTAGCTCCCCCCAGCGCAGGTTCGGCGGCAGGCGCTCCTCCAGCTTGACCCCGTTGCGCTTGACCTCTTCCAGCATCTTCAGCAGCAGCAGGTAGGTCAGCTCCGTGACGTACTCGTAGTAGCTTACGCCGCCGCCCTGCAAACTCTTGCTTGCGTTCCAAAGCTTCTGAACGGTTTCCCGTGCCCTTGTTCCGTTCATCAGCCTGCGTCTTTCCAGATGTTTTCGTTAAGGTCGCGAACCACTTGCGCCAGTTCGCCATTAAACACGCGGTCAATCCGAGACCAACCCCCTAGCGATGCGAAGGGCTCGGCATCGAAGGCCGCACGATCCACAATAGTCTCAAGGTCAAGCTGCCGCCCGATCCGGTCAATCCACTTTCGCTGCACATCGGTCCATTGCCGCTGGCGCAAGATCGTATCCACGGCATGCCGCACGCGATCAGAATAGGGAACGAGGGGATCACCCAGCGCCGCTTGGCGGATATAACCGATGATCGAGGCCGCGATTTCTACGTTGTTGGCATCGGCCCAGGCGCGTCTGATCTTACTATCGGTGAAGCCCGCCGCGTCCAGCTCAAGGCGCAATTGCCGCAGTTCCTCGCGGGTCAGCTCTTGGGGGCGCTGCACGACGATCTTCAGGGCAGCGATAGTATTGACGTTGGACCTGACAAAAGTGGCGAAAGCATCCAGAAAGTCCTCGGGCCGGTCTGCTGCACCATAGCCGCGTGAAACGGTCGTTACCTGATCAGGATGTTCAGAGATCGGGATATAGTTTGGAGTGCCATCCTCCGAGGTCCAGTCAAGGATCGGGCCCAAAGAAGGTCGCTCGGCCGCCCATTCTGCAAGCGCGCTGGCATCGCCAGAGATAAAACGCTGCAGGCTTTCTTCCGGAGTTTCACCCGCAGCCTTTTCAAATCGAGCCCGTGCCTCTGGCGACAAGCGCCGCAGCTTGCGTCGGAGGCGAACGATGATCTGCTCACGCACACGCTCTTTATGTTCTACGTCGCCGCGTTGGCTGAGTTCTTCGAACAGCTTTGTGAGGGTGAAGCTTGGGTCCGCAGCCACCGGCCGCATGTCGGTAAGGTTTTGCAAATGAGCGTAGAGGTCCACCGCGTCGAAGATGCGAAAAGCCTCCTTGTCGATTTCTGGACATAGCCGGGTGGCACGGCCAAGCATTTGTTCGTAAAGGATACGGCTGTTGACGCGCCGCATGAACACCAGATTGCTGATCCGAGGGACGTCGATCCCAGTAGTCAGGAGGTCTACTGTCACCGCCACTTTAGGCAGTGGATCGTTGCGGAACGATCGGATCAACTTTCCGACCTTGTCGACTTTCCCCGTGATCTTCTGCACAGTTGCATCAGGCAGCGCGCCAAATGCTGAACGGAATGCGACCCGCAACTCGTTCACAAGGATATCCGCGTGCGCGTCGGACACAGCAAAGACCAGCGTCTTATCTGGCAAGCTTGGATCGATGAACTTCGTGAGCTCTTGTGCGATTACTCGATTGAAAGGGACGGTGATAACGCTCTTGTTGAACTGGTCAACCTCGAAGTCGATGTCGTCTGGCAAAGTAGCGGGTTGAATTGCTCCGCTTGTTGGGTGGATGAAATCAACTTGGTCGTCACGAGAGAAATGGATACCACCCTCAGACAACAGCGTTCCGATGCGCACCGGCGGTTCGTGATCAACAAGGTAACCGTCAACCACTGCTTCGCGATAGGAATAAGTGAACACTGGAAGACCGAAGATTTCAGTGGTGTGTAGCGCTGGTGTGGCCGTCAGGCCAATCTTTACCGCATCGAAGTACTCGAGGACTCGGCGGTACTTCGAGATGTAGTCGTCCTGGCTGCGAAACGTAATGTCGCCCTCAGACATTTCGCGGTCGAGCAGATACCCGCGATGGCATTCGTCCACCACGATCAGATCATACTGGTCGACTGTGGGCGCATCAGCCTCATCAGCGGCATACAGCACTCGGCGGACCAACCCCTGGATCGTGCAGATGTGGATGCGGGTTTCGTCATCGGGGACCACGTCATCAAGCCCCTTGAGGCCAAAAATGTCCGCAAAAGACTTGCCGTTGACCACTTTGGTAGTGGTGAACTCGCTCTCGGTCTGCTCACCCAACGCGCTTCTATCCACAACGAAGCAGACGCGGCGGAACCGCTTGGCGGCGATCAGCCGGTAAAGCATAGCGATTGCGAGCTTTGTCTTCCCCGTTCCGGTTGCCATAGCGACGAGCATCGCCCGCCGATCCTCAAGCAATGCCTGTTCAACCGCCTCGATCGCCTTGTGTTGATATGGTCTTAGCGGAAACCCAAAGTCGAAGGGCTGCGATGCAAGGTCATGGTGCGCTGCGGACTTATTCACAGTCAGCCGCTCAAGCAGCCCGCGAGGTGAAGGCCATCCGACAAGCACTTCGGCAGGGTTGTTGGCATCGCGCAAATCCCGCCGCCAGATGCCCGACAAGGTTTCAACCTGCTTGAGGTAGGGCCGTCCGTTTGTCGAGAACGCAAAGGGAGCTTTGAAACCTGCCCAAGGAGCACCTTGTGCCAGTTCACCTTCATTCAGCTTGAAGCCCGCTGAGTACCGTTCTGCCTGCCGCAAGACCTCCATGACATTTCTGTTCTGCCGCTTTGCCTCCACGGTTCCCACCAAGACCATGCCGCAGAAGAGTGCGTAGTCGGCCGGTCCACTTTCGGCTGGCCATTCACTGATCGCGCGATTGCGGCCTTTCATGGGGCGAGCACCGGATGCGAACCGAAGTTGTTTCGTGTCCGCCTCCCATCCTGCATCGCGCAATTGCTTATCGATAAGAACCCGTGTGTCTGCCTCGTCCAGGTTGATCTTGCTGGCAGCATCTCGAGCCAGTTCGGTGACTGCCTCAAACGTTAGAGCGTCCTTGGAGGAAGCCTGAACTTGCAATGATTGTAGCTGTGAGGAAAGGGCCCTGCGATCTTCCTCCGCTTCCTCCGCAAGCTTCTCCCAAGTTTCGCGGTCAACTCGCTCCTGCTCGGCGCGATCTGCAGCGCTTTTCCTTTCAATTTCGGCCTGCCTTGCCGCTTCCCGTAGTTGATCGGCTTCAGTGAGGGAGGCCTCCAACTCCGCCTTTAAACGTTCCAGCTCCAAGACGATCGATTCTGAAACGTCCTTGGGCCTTTCTGGCGGAATGAAAGGACCAAAAATACCAGAGGGCTTGTGAAATGTTCTGAAATACCAGATCGCCAATTGGCGCGCGAGCTTGAGTCCGCTTAAGGCACTTGAGTGGTCATCGGTATTTTGATGCGCTGCCTGGTTACCGGCGATTCGCAAACTGTGGAGTATCTCAAGGACTTGTTTTGGAAGGCTGCGCTCGATCTTTAGTAACCGAAGCAGGTCGGCAAGGTTGTCCGATTGTGCAATCGGAAGACCCAATCTGCTCGCAGTAAACTGCGCCACCAATTCCGAGAACTGTCGCAGCTTAATGTTGCATGTGTTCGGGTCTTCAGAAAAATAGCGCTCCGCTAGTGTCCCCAGCCTGTAAAGCTGGGGTTCGTGGGATTGCAAAAATCCGAAATTTGACTCGTTCGATTTCATGCTATGCCGAAAACTTTGGCTGAGCATGACGTCTCATCAATCCTGCCCACTCCCACCCACTGCACCCCCGAGCAAATTCCTCGCCAGATAACCTTTACAGCACAATCGTCGCGCAACAAGAGGTTGCACGGCCTGCAAGGCATTGAACCACAACCATTCGGACTGCGCTACCGCCAGCCGACCTTGCAGGCTGCACCTTACTCCCCCACCACCCTCAACCGCGGCTTCAGCATCTCACCCACTGCGTTGACCCCCGCCCGCAGGGGTGCGTCGATCAGGTGGGCGTAGCGCTGGGTGGTGCCGATCTGGGTGTGGCCGAGGAGGCGGCCGATCATTTCCAGCGATGCGCCGCCGGAAACCAGCAGCGAGGCGAAGGTGTGGCGCAGGTCGTGGATGCGCACGTCGGGGATCAGGGCGACCTTCTGCATCTTCGGCCAGAAGCGCTTGGGATCGCCAACGGGCTGGTCGGGTACGTCGCCGGGGAAGAGGAACGGGCAGCCCTTCGGCACGATTTCCCTGCGCAGGCGGATCAGCGCCACGGCTTCGTGCGAGATCGGCACGCGGTGGATGCGGCGCTGCTTTGTGTAAGCGGCCTGCTTGGTCCAGATGGCCAGATCGAGGTTGAACTGGTCGAAGGTGGCGGTGCGGACCTCGCCCAGCCGGGCGCCGGTCAGCATGCAGAGGCGGATGATGCTGGCGGCGCGCTGGTCTTCGTCGACTGCCAGCGCGTTGGCTAGGCGTTCGATCTCCTCGAAAGATAGGAACCGGTCGCGGGCAACCTCGGGGCGGCGCCGGAAACCGAAGGCGGGATTGTCGGTGCGCATTTTCCACAGCATGGCGAGGTTGAACATCTTGCGCAGCATTTCACCCGCCCTGTTGGCGCGCACCGGCGTGGGCTTGGGCGGGGCCAGCTTTTTGCGGCGCTTCTGCGTGGGCTTCTTCTTCGACGGCCGCGCCCGCCCGGCCGCGATCTTGGTCAGCAGGCGATCGACGTCCGTGGGCGTGATGTCCGCCACCTTCCGGTTCTTCCATTCGGGCAGCACCAGCTTTTCCAGCATGCTCTTCTGGTCCGAAGCGTTGGTCTTGGCCAGCTTCGGCAGGTGCTCTTCGATGAACCGCTCGGCCAGTTCCTTGACCGTCGGCGCACCGCGGGCCGCCTTGCGAGTGTCGAGAGGGTCTTCCCCGCGGTCGATTTCACGGATCAGGCGCTTCGCTTCATCCCGGGCGGCGGTGACCGACCATGTCGGCCAGACGCCGATCGTGAAGCGCTTCTGCTGGCCCGCGATCCGATAGATCAGGACGAAGCCCTTTCGCCCCGTCGTGTAGACGCAGAGCCCGAAGCCGGGGGTGTCTTCGTCAAACAGGACGTACTTGCGGCTGCCGACTTCGGCAGCCTTTACAACGCGTTCAGAGAGTTTTGCCTTCATGCGACGCTCCTTTCACCCGCAGTCAGCGACGACCCGCGGCGCGGAGCAATGTCTCATTCGGGCCAAACCGGCGCAGAGGCGGAAACCGGCGGAAAGGTCCGGGGAATTGCGCCGGTCAGAACCGCGCTGGGCGGGCGAGAGACTAATCGGGGCAGAGCCTGCCCCAGAAACCTCTGATCTTCTTGCGGATTGTCGACTCGTCAGGCGCGTCCCCATTGACTGACTTGCCGAGGAACCAATTGAACATCTCCTCGATGAGTTCCTTCTGCTTCTCTGGGAGGCCGTTGTTATGCATCCGGCAGATGATCTCGCAATAGAACCCATCCCAGTCATAGCGGGATTGTGCCCCGGGCCCCGACACGACCCTCCGCACAAGGTTGTTTTCGTCTTCGAACCGTTCGACCTCGGCCGCTGTGATCAGCACGTCGGGCGCCATGACGCGGATGCCCCCCTTAGGCTCTTCGATCCGCTTCCAGCCGCAGTTCGCAGGTCGCGCCTGGCGGATGAAGACATGCTCCTCGAGTAGTCCATAGCCGCGGAACAAGGGGCGCACAGCACCGCCCTCGATCACGCCCATCCTCGCTTCGGTGCCATCGTCGAACCGGACATTCGGCAGCGCGATGACGAGGTCGATCTTCTCGGCCATCGCCAGTTCGACGATCTCGGTCTGGCTGCACTCCCAGCGGAAGGAGGTCTCGAGAATTGAATAGAAATTCCGGGCGACAAACGCCATTACCTGCCCCCCGTTACCGCCCTCCTTTCTCCAGCCCCTGAACGCACAGGGGCCGTGCACCTCGCCCTTCCGGGCGCGGCGACGTTTCGGCGAATCTGTTGTGAACTGCTCCCCTTCAGATTGTCATAAACCTGTCGCCAATCAAGCCGGTTGGAGGGCCTGTTTCGCCGGTTGAACTACGATCCAGCGTGACCGGCGTAATTCCCTTTTCCTTTCCGCCGTTTTCCGCCTCTTCGCCGGTCCCTGCCCCGTGCTTGCCTCTCCTGGCCGATGACCGGCCCCGATCCCCGGGGCGGCGGCGCGAGGAGAAACCCATGTATACCAATCCCTTGAAGGACACGGGCGCCGATCCGGCGCTGCTGGATGGCTGGCTTGATAGGGCGGAACTGGCCCGGCAACTGGCCCTGTCCGTCGACACGTTGCAGCGCTGGGAAACCCGGCGCGTGGGCCCTCCTTGCGTCCGTGTCGGCCGCAAAGTGCTCTACCGCAAGGAGGCTGTCCGCGACTGGCTGCGCGATCAGGAAGCCCGCAAGACTGGCCAGCACAAGGCCGTGGCCGGGCGGCGCTGAGATGGGGGCGCCGATGACCAAAGTTACCCCCGAGGGCCGGTTTCCGGTCTCCGCCCTGATCAACGAAGCCCAGCGCGAACTTGACCTGCGGCGCCAGTTCTACTGGGCGCGGGTTCGGGCCGGAAAGATGCGCCAGGACGACGCGCACCGGCGGATCGCGCTGATGGAGGCGATCGTCAAGCGCCTCACGGTGACGGCCGCACTATGAGCCATCGAGCCACCAACTGGGCGATCCAGCAGCGCGGGCTGGCGCCTGCGACCAAGCTCGTCCTCTGGCATCTCTGCGACCGGCACAACCCGGATTACGGGTGCTTCCCGTCGCAGGACCAGTTGGCGGCCGATGCCGAAATCTCGCGTTCCAGCCTGAACGTGCATCTCGACAAGCTGGAACAGGCCGGGCTCATCCGCCGCGAACGGCGCCACTCCGAGGGCGCCCACCGGCGGCAATCAACCCGGTACTTCCTGGCCTTCGAGCCGGAGTTTTCGGCGCAGGCGGAACTGCCGCTGGGCCCCGAAAACCGGCCTGACCCATGTCCAGAATCCAGACATGGAAATGGGCAAAAGCCATGTCCAGATTTTGCGAAAAGCCATGTCCAGAATCTGGACACTAACCTTGTAAGTAAAGAACCAGTAATTACTACCGCGCGTGACGCGGGCGCGACGCGCGAGGCCCGGGTTGAGGTTGACGCCGCCGACGAAGGCCCCGATCTGGACGCAGCCGAGGCCGCCTGCCTTGCCGCTTGCGGCGAAGGCATGACCCCAGCAGCGCGGGCAGCCATCACCGGAACGACGGCGACGATCGGCGCCTGGCTGGCGGCAGGCTACGACCTCGAACTGGACGTCCTGCCAGTGATCGCAGACCGCACCGCAAAAGCCCGGAGCAGCCCGATCCGAACGTGGGAGTATTTCAGCCAGGCGATCGCGGCGCGCCATGCCAAGCGGATTTCCCAGGCGGCAAGGTTGCAAGGGGCTGGGGAAGCTGGCGCTGGCCCGGCCGTTGCGCCCGGCAGCCAGACCGCGACCCCCGAGGACCGGTTGGCGCGCTTGGCCGCCTGGCTGAACTCAGGCGCCTACGTGCCGACCAGCGCCGTCACGAACATCCAGCGCGATGCCCTGCTGCGGGCGGGCCTTGTGAGTGAGGCCACCCTGCGCGCCCATCAAATCTACTGATCCGCCCCCTGCCCCGAAGGAGCCCCCCATTGCGCCTGACGCCCCGCGAGATCGAGGATCGCCTCGAGGAAGCCGCCTACACCCTGAGGAACCTGCCCGAGAAGGACCGCCCCCGCGGCTATGGCAATTCGTGGCCGCCGGTGGTGCATGACGCCAAGCATGCCTACGGCTACACGCCCGAGCGGCCGATGCGGGTGATCCCCAGCGCCGCCGCCATCAGCCGGATGGAGGAATGCTTCGACTGGCTCCTCATGCTGAACCCCGAGGATGCGCGGATCGTCTGGCTTCGGGCCGAGGGTGCCCGCTGGCGGCAGGTCTGCATTCGCGCCGGGGTGGTGCGGTCTACCGCCTGGCGCCGCTGGGTGGCCGCTCTTCTGACCATCTCGAAGAAGCTGGAAAAGCTCGACAAATCAAAGGGCAAAGGCAAGGGCGCAAAACCCCTCACCGCAACCACCCGCACAACCCCGCGCGAAAGCGGCGCGGACACCGAGGACAACCGGCCCGATCCGTCGAACTTCGGGCGCGACACTTTCCCGGGTTTTGACGCATAAAGAAGGCAAGATGGCGAAGGGTGTCGGAAGCGCGAAGCTTCGGCCCCAACCCCGTCACCCCTGCTCCCGCCGCCGCTACCGGCAGGCCCCCCGCGTTAGGTTCTCCCGGAAGGGAGGCGTATGCGGGGGGCCTAGGCGCGTCTAACCGCTAGTGACAGAACAAAAATCTGGGTCCGCGCCTTGGGTGCGCATCTTGGGTGCGCGGGTGCGCACCTGAGGCCGCACCGCCCGGCCGCCCCTTCCGAAAGGCCCCGCGCCCCATGCTTCAGATCGACATGCTCTCGGTTGACCGGCTGGTTCCCTACATCCGCAACGCTCGGACCCACAGCGAGGATCAAATCGCCCAGATCGCGGCTTCGATCGCCGAGTTCGGCTTCACCAACCCGATCCTGATCGGCGAGGACGAGGTGATCATCGCAGGCCACGGCCGCCTGATGGCCGCCAAGGCGCTGGGCCTGACCGAGGTTCCGGTGATCGTGCTGGACCATCTGACCGAGGCCCAGCGCAGAGCGCTGGTGATCGCCGACAACCGCATCGCCGAGAATGCCGGGTGGGACGACGACCTCTTGCGGTCGGAACTAGCGACGCTGCGCGAGGCAGATTTCGATCTGGACCTGATCGGCTTTGACGAGACGGAGCTCGACGAAATCATGGCCGGGTTCGAGGGGTTCGGGATGGGTGGAAGTGACGGCAACGCCGAGGGCGAAAGCACCGGCGGCGCCGCCGCTGCCCCCGCCCCGTCGGCGAACCTCGCCGAACGTTTCGGCATCCCGCCCTTCTCGGTGTTCGAGGCCCGCAAGGGCTGGTGGCAGGATCGCAAGCGCGCCTGGCTGGATCTGGGTATTCGCTCCGAACTCGGCCGCGGCGCTGCCCCCGGCGGTGCGCCCCGCCTGCTGGATCGTGGTTGGCCGGGCGAGAAGTCCTTCCCCGCCGTCCCCGGCTTGGGCACCGCCGACCCGGCCCCGATCCACAAGGACATCGACCACTATCGCCACAAGGAGGGCAAGCGTGCCCGGAAGGAGGCCGCTCATGGCTAAGGGCCCCGCCCGCACGTTCGGCCAGGACCTGATGCGCGGCGAGCATGTCGTCGGCGCTGGGCCCGCCTCACAATCGGCTACCCCGCAGAATGGCGGTGTCCTGATGCCGTCGCACACCTCTGGCGACCCGTCATTCTACGTCAAGAAGCGCGCCAAGGAGGCAGAACTCGGCCGGGAAATGACCACCGAGGAATTCCTGGCCGACCATTACGCCGCCTCGGACGCCCCAACGGCCTCGGGAACGTCGATCTTCGATCCCGTCCTTTGCGAAATCGCCTATCGCTGGTTCTGCCCGCCGGGTGGCACCGTCCTGGACCCCTTCGCGGGCGGTTCCGTCCGCGGCATTGTCGCCGCCCGCCTTGGCCGCCCCTACGTCGGGATCGAACTCCGCGCCGAACAGGTGGCCGCGAACCAAGCGCAAGCCGATCTCGCGGGCGACCCGGCCCCGCACTGGATCGCCGGAGATAGCCGCGATCTGGCCCGGCTGACCGCTGGCATCGAGGCCGATCTGGTGTTCAGCTCCCCGCCCTACTGGAACCTCGAACGCTATTCCGATGACCCCTCGGACCTTTCCACCATGCCCCTGGCCGACTTCCTGAAGGCCCAAGCCGAAATCATCGCCCAGGCCGTCGCCCGCCTGCGGCCAAACCGCTTCGCCGTCTGGGTGATCGGCGATGTGCGCGATACCGATGGGTTCTTCGTCAACCTGCCCGGCCTGACGGTCGAGGCCTTTGAGGCCGCGGGCGCACGGTTCTACAACGACGCGATCCTCGTCACGGCCGTTGGCTCGCTGCCGATCCGTGTCGGCCGCCAGTTCACCGTCGCCCGCAAGCTCGGCCGGACCCACCAAAACGTGCTGGTGTTCCGCAAAGGCGATCCCCGCAAGGCGACCGAGGCCTGCGGGCCGGTGGAGTTCGGCGAGATCGAAGGGCCGGATACCGACGACGAACCGGAGGACGACCAATGACCGCCCCGATCCTTGAAATGCACCATGGCATTGCCGTTGTCCGCGACGACCTCTTCCCGGGCGGCACCAAGGCCCGCTTCATCGCGCAGGTCTTCGACGGGGTGCAGGAGGCGGTCTATGCCAGCCCGCCCGAGGGCGGCGCCCAGACGGCAATCGCCACGGTGGCGCGGGGCCTCGGCAAACGCGCCACGATCTTCGTCGCCGCCCGCACCCGGCCGCATCCTCGGACGCTTGAGGCCGCCCGCCTCGGCGCCAAAGTGGTGCCGATCAGCCCGGGCTATCTGTCGGTCGTGCAATCGCGCGCCCGCGAATACTGCCGCAACACCGGCGCCAGCCTGATCCCCTTTGGCGCCGAAATCCCCGGCGCCGTCGAGGCAATCGCCGCTGCTGCCCGTCTGGCAGCCTTTGACCCCGAAGAGGTCTGGTGCGCCGCCGGGTCCGGCGTCCTCGCCCGTGGCCTTGCCGCCGCATGGCCGAAAGCCCGCCGCCATGTCGTCCAGATCGGCCGCGACCTCACCCCGCGCGAGGTGGCCGATGCCACGATCCACGTCCATCCCCGCAAGTTCAGCGATCGAGCGGCGCTGGCCGCGCCCTTCCCAGCCGATCCGCACTACGACGCAAAGGCCTGGGAGTTGTGCCTTGCCAAGCGCGGGCCGGGGCGAGTGCTGTTCTGGAACGTGGCGCCGCTGGCGAGGGGATAGCTTCTTCTCAAGTGGGAGATTGGAGTATAGCTCTGGTTCGGGAAGAACCCGTTAGAGGAGAAGTGCGCTTGATTGGAAAGATTCTTCAGCCCAGCGGGCAGATTACTGACGTAACCTTCCAAAACTCTGATCCGAGCGAAAAGGATCTGCTGAACGCGATTGGCTCGCCGGATCATTATGTCACACTTGGGCGTGTTGATAATTGGGAAGTCCTTGCGCCTGCTCCGTACGAAAAAGGGAAAGAGACCAAGTTTCTCGTCATTGGAGCCCCACCCAATATCGATAGCGACCCAAAGCTGAGGAGATCGTGTGATCTAAACGACGAGCAAGTGGTTCAGCTTGTCAAAAGCGCGGTTCAGATCTTCTCCTAGAATGCGCGCCGCAAGAACTCAGTGCACTTGCGATCAGTGAAGCATATCCCCCAGCCCGACCGCCTCGAACGCCGCCTTCAGCGCCGGATCGAAGCCGGGGTCGATCCGGGCCGGGCCATAGCCGTGATCCCGGTTCCAGCGATCGATCTCGCGCAGGGCGGCGGCGAACTCTGCGTCGGTGTCGCAGAAAGTGCGGGTGACATCGCCCTCGGCGAAGTTGAGGATCGTCCGCTCGGCGGGCGAGGCCCATGTGCCGAACCACGCGGCATCCTGCGCGGTATCGACCTGCGCCCATCCCCGGGCGCAGGAACAAAGGTCGAAGTCGTAGCGATAGCGGTCGCCGGGCTCGAAGCTGCGGGTGATCTTCATGCCCGGCCCTCCCGGGCTTCGATCGCCAGCACTGCGAGGTCGCGATAGCGGGCCAGCGCCTTGGGGCTGGACGACACCGGGTTGATTTGCACTGCGCGCAGGCCCGTGGCATCTGCCTTTTCCGGCCAGTTCCACCAGCGCGGCGAGTTTCGCCCGGAAACGGGCGTGGGTCGGGGCGGAGAAATCGGGCGGCGGGGGGAGTTCCCCCTGCCGGGCTTTGGCCTCGAGGTCGGCATCCCGGCGACGACGCGGGGCGCTGGGCGCGGCGGCGGGTTCAGCCTCGGCAATCGGCGCCGGTTCGACGGCTTGTTCTGGGGCGGCAGGGGGCGGCGCCGGTTCTGCCGCGGTTTCCTGCTCGAAGGCGTCGATCTCGGCCGCCAACCGCCCGGCGGCCGTCTCCAAGCCCGGGGCGGTCAGGATCGACTTGATCGCCTTCGGCGCGCGGTCGGTGCCGATCTTGGCGGCCAGAAGCCGTTCGAACCGTTCGGCGGCCGCGGCCACGCTGGCGCTGCGGCCCAAGGGGGCATCGCTCAGGCGCTGGGCGAGGCGATTGATCTGGACGGCGGAGAGGTTGGTGAACATCGGTACCTCCTTCAGGCGTTCTTGATGTGGGCCGAGCGGCCTTCGGCGGTGACGGCGTAGATCATCGTGCGGCTGTCGCCGAAGGTCGCGGCGAAGGCTTCGGCCTGATCGATTCGGTCAAACCGGGCGCGGATGCGGGTCGCGGGTTTCGACCCGCGGCAGGCGATGAAATGGTCGGCGGCGGCCAGGCAATTGGCCTCATGGCCGGTCATCAGGGCGGTCTTGGCGGGCATCGGAAACCTCCGTTTCAAGGTGTCGCAGACATTGCCGAGACCGTCCGAAGAGCAAGTCCAAATCACTGCCTTAATTGGAGAATGTCGCAAGATGGGGCTGTCGCGGCGCGCCTATGCCGCCTTGCGCGGGGTGCATGAAAGCGCCGTGCGCAAGGCCATCGCCACCGGGCGGATCACGACGGAGGCCGATGGCACGATCGACGCCGCCAAGGCCGATGCGATGTGGGATGCGTCCACCGATCCGGCGAAGCAACGCGGCGCCCATGCCCGGGATCTGGGCCGGGGCACGGCGGCGGCGACCCGGATAGTTGCGGGCACCAAGGCCGTGCCGCGGCAGGCCTTCGCAGCCGTGGCGGAAACCTTGACCGAAGCCGGGGCCGACCCGGGCGCGGCGGCGGGTGACGGAGGCGAGGTCTCCTTCGTTAAAGCCCGGATGGCGAATGAGGTACTGAAAGCGCAGACCGCCCGGGTGAGGTTGCAGAAGATGAAGGGCGAGGTCGTCGATCGCGCCCGGGCCACCGCGATGGTGTTCGATCTGGCACGGCGTGAACGCGACGCCTGGCTGAATTGGCCGCCGCGGGTGGCCGCGGACATCGCCGCCGAACTCGGGGCCGAGCCGCATGCCGTGGAGCAGGTGCTGATGCGCTATCTGCGCCGCCATCTGGCGGAGATGTCGGAGGTCAAAGTTGAACTTCGCTAGCTTCGAGGGGGCGGAGGATATCGCTGTCGCCTGGGCACGGGGTCTGGCGCCCGATCCGGCGCAGACCGTGGCTGAATGGGCAGACCGGCACCGCATCCTGTCGTCGCGGGCAGCGTCAGAGGCCGGACCCTATCGCACCAGCCGGACGCCCTACCTCAAGGCGATCATGGAGGCCCTGTCGCCGAACAACCCGGCGCAGCGGGTGGTGTTCATGAAGTCGGCGCAGGTCGGCGCTACCGAGGCCGGAAATAACTGGATCGGCTTCTGCATCCACCGCGCGCCGGGGCCGATCTTGGCGGTGCAACCGACGACCGATCTGGCCAAGAGCCTCAGCCAGCAGCGGATCGAACCCCTGATCGAGGAAAGCCCAGACCTCCGGGCCCTCGTCCTGCCCGCCCGGTCGCGCGACGCCGGAAACACGGTGCTGGCCAAGCGTTTCCCCAGCGGCCAGTTGGTGCTGACCGGCGCGAACTCGGCCGTGGGGCTGCGGTCAATGCCCGCGCGCTGGCTCTTTCTGGACGAGGTCGACGCCTATCCGGGCGACCTTGAGGGGGAAGGCGATCCGGTGGCGCTGGCTGAAGCCCGCACCGACAGCTTCGGCCACCGCAAGAAAATCTTCCTGGCCTCGACGCCCACGATCAAGGGCCTCAGCCGGATCGAGCGGGAGTTCGAATTGACCGACCAGCGCCGCTATCACGTCCCCTGCCCGCATTGCGGCGGGCTGCAATGGCTGAAGTTCGAACGGCTGCGCTGGGAAAAGGGGCGACCGGACACCGCCGCCTATCTCTGCGAACATTGCGAGGCGCCAATCGCCGAGCGGCACAAAACATGGATGATGGACGAGGAGAACGGGGCGGATTGGCTGCCGACGGCTGCACCCGATGTGCAGGCTTCGGCTGAGATGGCAGGCGTGATCGGGTTCCACATCTCGGGGCTCTACTCGCCCCTCGGGTGGTTGTCCTGGGAAGAAATCGCCCGGCGCTGGGATCAGGCGCAAGGCAACGACTCCGCACTGAAAACCGTCAAGAACACCGTCCTCGGCGAAACCTGGGCGGAGCGCGGCGAAGCGCCGGACTGGCAGCGGCTCTATGAGCGGCGCGAGGATTGGCAGTTGGGCCGTGCGCCTGTCGGTGTGCTGATCCTCACGGCAGGGATCGACGTGCAGCGCGACCGGATCGAGATCGACGTTTGGGGTTGGGGACGGAATCTTCGCTCTTGGCTCGTCGATCACGTCGTCCTTGAGGGCGACACCGCCCGGGCGGAGGTTTGGGCCGATCTGAATGAGTTCCTCGGCATGACATGGGAACACGCTTCGGGCGCCCGGATGGCACTGGCGCGGGTGGCGATCGACTCAGGTGACGGCGCCACGACCGACGCGGTTTATGCTTGGGTCCGGCAAGCTGGGCACGGACAAGTGATCGCCATCAAGGGCGTGGCCGGGTTTGATCGATCAACGCCAGTGGACGGGCCCACCTATGTGGAAACGACTGAAGGCGGCCGAAAGCTCCGCCGCGGGGTCCGGCTCTGGAAAGTGGCGGGTGCCGTCTTCAAGGCCGAGACCTACCGTTTCCTGCGCCTGGCCGCGCCGACCGATGAGGAACGGGCAGCCGGGGCCGACTGGCCCGCAGGCTTTGTGCATATCCCGAAGGGCACCACGGCCGAATGGGTGAAGCAGCTGACGTCTGAACAACTCGTCACCCGCAAAACCCGCACCGGCTATCAGAAGCTCGAATGGGAACAGACCCGGGAACGCAACGAGGCCCTCGACTGCCGGGTCTATGCCCGCGCCGCCGCCTGGCTGATGGGGATCGATCGCTGGGACAACGCGCGCTGGGAAGCGCTGGAAGAACAGATCGGGCCTGCGCGCCCGGCAACCACCCCGGCCGGTCAACCCGACCGGCCGCAACCGCAATCTGCCCCGAAGCGCCCAACCGGCTGGCTCGGGCCCCGACGTGGAAAATGGCTCTGATGTCCTTCTCGCAAGCCGAACTTGATGCGCTCCACCGCGCCTATGCCGCAGGCGCCTTGGTGGTGGAATACGATGGGCGCCGCCTGACCTATGGGAATGCCGCCGATCTTCTGGCCCGCATCCGCTTCATCGAGGGGCAGATGGCAACTGGCACGGGCAATACCCGGCCGGTTGCGGGCAAGGCTAGCTTCAGCCGGGGCCGCACATGAAACCCTCGCCGCCCGATGTGCCCTGGGGCGTGATCGATCGGATCGTGGCGACGGTCGCGCCCCGCACGGCCGCCCGGCGCTATGCCGCCCGGGTGGCAATCGCCAACCTTCGGCGGGGCTACGATGCTGCCGCCCGCGGGCGCGGCACGGATGGCTGGCGCGCAGGCAGCACCGCGGCCGACGCGGAAATCGCAGTTGCGGGTGGCGCCCTGCGCGACCGCATGCGCGATCTGGTCCGCAATGATCCGCTTGCCGCAAAGGCCGTACAGGTTCTGGTGTCGAACATCGTCGGCACCGGCATTCGTCCCCGGGCCGCGGCGGCCGATCCGGCGCTGAACAAGCTCGCCGATGATCTCTGGAAGCGCTGGGCGCCGCGTGCCGATGCCGATGGGCACACCGACTTCCACGGCCTGACCGCTCTGGCCGTGCGCGAAATGATCGAAGGCGGCGAAGTCTTTGCCCTGCGCCATCGCCGCCGGGCCAGTGACCGATTGGCAGCCCCAGTGCAGATCCAGCTCAACGAGGCCGATCACCTCGATGGGGCCAAGTTCGACAACCGGCCTGACGGAGGCCGGATCGTCCAGGGCATCGAATACGACGCGCTCGGCCGCCGCCGGGGCTACTGGATGTTCCCCGACCATCCCGGCGATGCGATGCCGGTCTTCGGGCGCCGGTTTGAATCGCTGAGGGTCGGGGCAGACGGCGTCGCCCACCTCTTCGAACGCCAGCGCGTGCAGAACCGCGGCGTGCCTTGGGGCGTGCCCGCCATGCGGGCGCTCAGGGAACTGGGCGACTGGCAGACCGCCGAACTGGTCCGCAAGAAGATCGAAGCCTCTATGGTCGGCTTCGTCTTCGGCGCCGACGAGGATCAGCAATCCATGGCGCCGGTGGTGCAGGATGCCGACGGCAACCGGATCGAACAATTCGAACCCGGTCTGATCGGATACGTGCGCAACGGCAAGGACATCAAGTTCAGCACGCCCGCCTCCACCTCGGGCATCTACGAATGGAACCAGGTTCAGCAGCACATCATCTCGGCCGGGTTCCGCGTGCCCTACGAGCTGATGACGGGCGATCTGTCACAGGTGAACTTCGCCTCCTCGCGCGTCGGCCTGCACGAGTTCCGGCGCATGGTCGAAGCGGTCCAGTGGCAAGTGGTGATCCCGATGTTCTGCCAGCGCATCTGGGATTGGGTGATGGAGGCCGCCTGGACGGCTGGTGCCCTGCCCCAGCCCGAGATCGCCGTCGAATGGGCCCCGCCCCGGTTTGAAAGCGTGAACCCGCTGCAGGACGTGACGGCCGATCTGATGGAGGTCCGTGCGGGCTTCTCAACCCCCGCCCAGCAGATCGCCCGCCGCGGTTACGACCCGCGCGAAGTCGTCGAGGAATGGCAGAAGTACGCCGCCCTCTTCGATCAGCTGGGCCTGATTTTCGATGCTGATCCCCGCCGCGTCAGCCGCGCCGGTCTCGCGCAAGCCGTGGACGCGACGGATCGCGACCCGCCCACGGAGGAACAATGATCAACTGTTCAGCTGGCGCGGTACTCGAGGCGCGCCCGTTCGCCGGGGCGGTAGGCATCGTCTTTGGACCGCCATTCAAACTCGGCAAAGAGGTTGACCTTCAGCCCCTTGGCGCAGCGGAAGACGATCTTGACCGCATCCTCTGCCGAAACGCCCTGATAGGAAAAGCCATGCTCAGGGAGGAACTTGTAGCCTTCGTCGTCCTTGCGGCCTTCAACGATGTTTGCTGCCGCGATCTTGCGCAGCCCCTGGATCGAACCCGCCTGCTCCTTGGTCTCGATCAAGGCCAGCCGCACAAGCGCGTCCCACGCGACCTTCTCGGGCTGCTTCCCATCAAAAGTAGCCTCAAGCAGCTTCGTATGGGTAAGCGGAGGGAGATTGTCGTGATGGTAGACCGGCAGGTTGGCCGTAGCGACCGGAACGGAGGCCGGAGCAGCCGCCGCAGTGTTGGCGCGCTCGAAGGCGTCCATCACCTTCGTAAAGACCGTCGCGGGCGTGTCGATGAACGGCACGGCCACTTTCTGCAGGCGGGCGAAGTCGTAGTCAGTGATTTCGATCGTGGGCATCCGAATCTCCTATCCTTCATAAATCCATATTTTCATAAAACGCCGAGACGCACAAGCGCGAACTGAAATCTCCTCAGAACGGAGCCTCTCCCATGCCCCCTGAGACCCGAAACCTCCCGCTGATCACGCGGGAGGCCTCGCTGCGCCTTGTCCGCGGCGAGGGCGACGACATGACGATCGACGTGATCTGGACCACCGGCGCCACCGTTCAGCGGCGGCGCTATGAGGGCTGGGATGATGTCGTCGAATATGACGAGGAACTGGTCGTCACGCCCGGCGCGGTGCGGATGGACCGCCTGAATGCGGGCGCGCCGTTCCTGGATTCGCACCGGTCCTGGGGGCTGGAATCCGTTGTGGGTGCCGTTCTGCCAGGTTCCGCCCGGATCGAAGGCGGCCAGGGCTTTGCCCGGGTGCGGCTGACGTCGGCGCCTGATGCCGCGCCGATCGTGCAGCGGATCATGGATGGCACGGTCTCGGCCGTCTCCGTCGGCTACCGGGTCCATCGCTACGACATCACCAAGGCCCAAGGCCAGCGCGAGTTGTGGCGCGCGGTCGACTGGGAGCCGATGGAAATCTCCGCCGTCGCCATGCCCGCCGATCCCGGCGCGCATATCCGCGGCGCCGATGCGGCAACCGGCGCCGCCCGAACTGAAACCCTCACCCCCTGCCTCCTCACCCGGGCAGACGCGCCCGCCCCTTCCCCGAACCAGACGAGGACCACCATGCCCGACACCCAGATCCCCGAACCTGACGCTCCCGCCGAAACCCGCGCCGCGCCCGCGCCCATCACGCCGCCCGCAGCCGATCCCTCCCCCGATGCGATCCGCACCGAAGCGAACCGTTCCGCAGCCGAAGTGCTGGCGCTCTGCGAACGCCACGCGCTTGGCGCAGGCTTCGCCGCCGATATGATCCGGCGGGGCCTGTCGTTGGATGCCGCCCGGGCTGCGATCCTCGACAAGCTGGCCGAGGCCGATGCACCAGCGGCCCGGGGATCGGAACCTGTCGCGGCCACCGCTCGCGGCACCGGGGCAACTGAGGCCGCCTATCGCGATGCCATGTCCGAGGCGCTCCTGCACCGCCACAACCCCGGCCGAGCGCAACTGACCGACCGCGCCCGCGAGTTCCGCGGCCTGACCCTTCTCGAACTGGCCCGCCACGCCCTTGATCGCCGCGGCATCGCCACGCGCGGCCTGTCGAAGATGGAACTGGCGACCGAGGCCCTGATCGGCCGTTCCGGTCTGCATTCGACCAGCGACTTTCCCCTGATCCTGGCCAATGTCGCCAACAAGACCCTGCGCGCGGCCTATGACACCACGCCCCGCACCTTCACGGCCTGGGCGCGGCAGGCCGTGATCACCGACTTCAAGCCGGTCGCCCGCAACCAGCTTGGCGGTGCGCCGGACCTGCTGCGCGTGCCGGAATCGGGAGAGTTCACCTATGGCACCATCGGCGAAAGCCGCGAGGTCTATGCGCTGGTGACCTACGGCCGGATTGTGGGCATCACCCGGCAGACACTGATCAATGACGATCTTGATGCCTTCACCCGTATCCCGTCCGCGTTTGGTGCCGCGGCAGCGGATCTGGAAAGCGATCTGGTATATTCGATCTTTTCGACCAATCCCAACATGGCCGATGGCAACCCGCTGTTCCATGCCTCCCACGCCAACCTCGGCACGGCGGGCACGATCTCGGAAACCACCCTCGCCGAAGCCTATCGCCTCTTCGGCAACCAGCGCGGCCTTGAGGGCCGCCAGATCAGTGTCTTGCCGCGCTACATCATCACCCCGCCCGGCGTGCGGTCGGTTGAGGCGCGCAAGAACGTCACCGCCACCACCCCGAATGCGGTCGCCGGAGTCAACGCCTTCGCCAACCGCCTGGAACCGATCGAGGAAGCCCGCCTGATCCCCGCCGCCGGGCCCGACCCTTGGTTCTTGGCCGCCGATCCCTCGCGGATCGACACGATCGAGTTCGCCTATCTCGAGGGCCAGCAGGGCGTCTACACCGAGACCCGCTCGGGCTTCGAGGTCGACGGCATCGAGATCAAGGCCCGCCACGACTTCGCCGCCAAAGCCATCGACTGGCGCGGCCTCTTCCGCAACGCGGGCGTCTGAATCCCAAACTCTGAAGGAGAACCCCGATGAAAAACTTCATCGCCAATGGCGAAACCATCAACATCACCGCAGCAGCAGCCATCGCCTCAGGCCAGGGCGTGCTGGTCGGCAGCATCTTCGGCGTGGCCGAGGGCGCTGCGGCGACCGGCGACACCGCCGTCATCCGGCTGGTGGGCGTGTTCTCGCTGCCGAAGGCGCCCTCGCAGGCCTGGACGGTCGGTCAGACGATCTACTGGGATGCGGCGAACAGCCGGACCACCAACGTTCTAACCGGCAACACCCGGATCGGCATCGCCACGCAAGCTGTGGCAGGCGGTGCGGGTGACACGACCGGCATCGTGCGCCTGAACGGGGGAGCAACCTGAGATGTCGGCCTTCGCCAGCGCCACGGCCGCCCTCTTCCGCGATCCGAACCTCGCACAGGATGCGGTCTGGCGATCTGGTGGGGCGGGCGCGCCGATGGCCGTGCGCGTCATGCTGCGGCGGCCTGATGCGGTGTCAGGCTTCGGCGAAGGCCGGTTCGTCACCGACAGCGTGATGATCGATGTCGAATGCGCCGCGCTGGGCGCCCTTGCGCCCGGGGACACGTTCGAAATCGCGGGTGTGATCTACGAGGTTCGGGGCGAGCCCGTGCGCGACGCCCTGCGCCACGTCTGGAAGGCCGAGGCGCGAGAGGTATGAAGATCGGCGCCAGCATCGACGGTGATCTGGCGGCAATCGCCACCGAGATCCTGCAAGAGGCCGAGGCCGCCGTCACCCGCGGCGTCTTTGCAGCCGGGCGGGGCCTGCGCGACGACTGGCGCGGGCAGGTGCGGGCTTCTGGGCTTGGGTCGCGCCTTGCCAACACCGTTCGGCAGGCCGACTTCCCGCGATCGGGCACCAGCCTTCGCGCGGCAAGCCTCGTCTGGACCGAGGCGCCCGACATCCTGCACGCGTTCGATGGCGGCGTGCTGATCCGCGGCAAGGGCGGCCTCTGGTTGGCCATTCCCTTGCCCGCGGCAGGTGTCACCGGTCTTGGCCGCCAGCGCATCACCCCCTGGCGCTGGGAACAGCGCACCGGCATGCGCCTGCGCTTCGTCTATCGCCGAAACGGGCCTAGTTTGTTGGTCGCCGATGATGCGCGGCTGAACAGCCGGGGCCTTGCCGCAGCAAAGGGCGGGCGACGGCGGCGGGATGGTATTCTGACCGGGGCCCAGACCGTGCCGGTGTTCCTCCTTTTACGGCAGGTGAAGATGCCGAAGAAGCTGGACCTTGATGGGTTGGCGCCGGCTGCGACGGCACGACTGCCGGGAGCGATCCTGGGGGCGTGGAAGAGATAAGACCAATCCATCTGCGTTTTCGCTTTGAAGGCACAGCTGAGCGTCCACCGAGGTCAAGAAGTCCGCTTGAAAGGCCGATGGAAGCGGTCAATAGTTGAAAATGATAGAGGAGGCGTCATGCGCGATAAATTTCCATGGTACTTTCTGACGGACAAGGACTTTGAGGAAGCGTGGGACAAGGGCACGCTTACAGTTGACGCAAATGTGCTCTTGGATCTCTACCGTTACAATAAGGCAACAAGAGAAGCGTTGCTTGGCGCTATTGAGAGCTTCAAGGGTCGTCTGTGGATTTCTTTTCAAACCTCCAACGAATTCGTGAAAAATCGCCGAAAAGTGATTTTAGATGCCGCCTCGGAATTTGAAAAGTCCGAGAAGCACTTCGAAGAAATTATGAAATCCTCTCAGGGACAAATTTCAGCAATTAGGGGCATTCGCGCAGTCCCTAAATCTGTCTCTGAGGAACTTGAGGGATCACTCAAACAGGCCATTGAGACCGCAAGGGCTTCCATAGCAACAGAAAAGTCCACTACTCCAGAATACGAAAGCAACGATGAGGTTGTTGCGCGCCTTGAAGCAGCGTTAGCTGGTAACATTGGCTCCAAGCCCGGAAATCTTGCCGATCTTATTAAAGAGGCAGAAAGGCGCAAGAAGGAAAAGATTCCACCTGGATACATGGACGACGGAAAAGAAGGCAACGGATTTGCCGGTGATTATCTCATGTGGAGGCAGATTCTAGACTATGGGAAACAGTCAAAGCGTCCACTGATCCTGGTTACTTCTGAGCAAAAAGAGGACTGGTGGGAAAAGAAAAGTGGAAAGACGCTGAACGCTCGACTCGAGCTTCTTCAAGAAGCGCACGAAGAGACTGGATCGATCATTCTTATCTATCAGACCGAGCGATTCCTCCAAATCCATCAAGAGCGCGCAGGCGAAAAAGCGAATGAGGACGTGCTTGAGGACATTCGCGAGGTTTCGCTTCAGAGAGAGCCTGCAGTCAAAATTGTGCAGGAGTACTATTTTGCTGACGACTCCAGAAATTCTGGCCGAATAAGAGTACTACTTTCGAGACCCGTACGAAACTTTACGGCCAGCGGCCGCTTCGATCCAAATATGACCACTCCGCCCAGCATAAGCGCAAAGCTTCTGTCCAGCCCCACTGAAACACCCAACATCACACTGCGCGCCAACACGGGAACTATCTTCGATTTCAATATACATTTGCATTCAGCGGAGCGCGGAAAAATCCTGCCTGAGGGTGAATATTTGTTGGAATACGAGGCCGTTTGTGGGTCTGGACCGACCAGCTCGGACTAGAAATCGGTGAGACTTTCGGGTCTTTGATTGCACTTAGTTCGGAAAGACCAGAGATGCCATTTCAATCCACGGCCGAGCGCCTGCTCGCGTCGCTTCATAGCCTATTGTCCGGCGCGGTGCCGCCCGGTGCCAAGGTGCTGCGCAATTCGATCCTGCCCGAGAAGGTGCCTGCCGCCGGGGTGGTGATCCTGCGCGATGGCGATCCGGGGCCGCCGGAGGTGTGGCTTTCACCGCCGGGCTACTACTTTGAGCACCGGGCCGAGATCGAAGTGGTCGTGGATGGCACACCCGCCGCCCGGGATGCCGCCTTTGACGCTCTCCGCCTGGCGATCGGCACGGCGCTCGCCGCCGACCGCACGCTTGGCGGCCTTTGCGACTATATCGCGCCCGAGGCGCCGGAACCGGTGCTGCTGGCAATCGACGGCAATGAGGGTCTGAAGGCAGCGGTGTTCCCGGTGATCCTCGCCTACGCCACGACCGACCCGCTTCTCTGACCCCACCCCCGAAAGGACTGACCCATGGCCCGCCAGCCCGGCGCGCGGACGCAAGTCGCGTTCGCCTTTGAATCCGTTTACGGCACGCCGCCCGCCAGCGGCTATCGCCGGATGCCCTTTGCCACGACGACGCTCGGCTCCGAACAAGGGCTCTTGTCGCCCGAACTCCTCGGCTACGGCCGCGACCCGCAGGCGCCGATCCGCGATGCGGTGAACGTCGACGGCGATGTCGTCATTCCTATGGATGCCGAGAACCTCGGCTTCTGGCTGAAGGCGATCTTCGGCCAGCCCACGACCACCGGCACCACGCCCCGGACGCACACGTTCCAGTCGGGCGGTTTCACGCTGCCCAGCATGGCGATCGAGACGCAAATGCCCGATGTGCCGCGGTTTGCGATGTATTCCGGCCTCGTCGCAGATCGCATCCAGTGGCAATCGCAGCGGTCAGGGCTGTTGACCGCGACGGTCGGCCTGATCGGCCGCGGCGAGACGGTTGCGGCCACGACGGCCGCCGGTGTCCTCACCGATGCCACGCTTCCCTTGCAGCGCTTCGGTAATTTTCAGGGGTCGATCACACGGAACGGGGCGGCGCTGGGCAATATCGTCTGGGCGCAGGTGTCCTATGCCAACAACCTCGACCGGATCGAGACAATCCGCAACGACGGGCTCCTCGAAGGGCTCGACCCATCAATGGCCGCCTTGACCGGATCGATCGAGGCGCGGTTCGCCGATCTGACCTTGGTGAACCAAGCGATCGCCGGTGATCCCTGCGAGCTCGTGTTCGCCTGGAGCCTGGGGGCGAACGCCTCGCTCACCTTCACTGTGCACGCAGCCTATCTGCCCCGCCCCCGCATCCCGATCAACGGACCGCAGGGCGTGCAGGCGACCTTCGAATGGCAGGCGGCGCGGGCCACCTCGCCCGCCCGCATGTGCACCGCCGTCCTTGTCAACACGACCACCAGCTATTGAGGAGCCCCTCCATGATCCGCCTGAACCTCTCCCCCGAACCCGCCTGGCTCGACCTCGGCGGCGGGGTCCGCCTGCGCTTGGCCCCGCTCACCTCTGCCCTGATTGGCGCGGCCAGGAGCGACGCGCAGGTGGCCAGCCTCCAGGAAGACGCGCCCGCCGATCAGGTCGCCGTCGCCCTGGCCAAGGCGATCGGGTCGCTGGCGATCCTCGACTGGGAGGGAGTCGGCAATGCCGAGGGCTATCCGGTGCCACCGACGCCTGAGGCGGTCGCCGCACTGCTCGATCTCTTCCCGCTCTTCCAGCGCTTCCAGACGGACTATGTGGCCAAGGGCCTGATCCTGGCCGATGAGGGAAACGCCTCCGCGCCCTTGCCGAATGGCACTTCAGCGGGGGCGAAGGCTACTGCGCCGGATGCGTAAAACCCTGCCCGGCCTGCCCCGCTGATCTGCACCGCCCCCGCACCCTTGAAGCCTGGCAGGTCTGGGAATTGGCCCAAGCTTTGCGCGGCCAGTTCCGAGCCATCCCCGGCGGGGTGGTCGGCTGGGACATGACCGCTGCCCTGGCCATGGCCGAGGCGCTGGGCCTGAACCGTCTGATCGCGGCCGAGCTTCTGCCCCTGATCGAACCCTTCGCCGTCCGCGGCATCAACGCCCAAGTGAGAGCCACCCAACATGACGAGACGGGATCATGAGCAGCCGGACTGAACGCCGGGTCTCGGTGCGCCTTGTCGCGACCGGCGGTCAGGCGCTGAAGGCCGAACTGGTCGGCATCGGCCAGGAAGGCGCCCGGGCGCTGACCCTGATCGAAGCGGCTGGCCCGCGGGCAGCGGCAGGCTTGAACGCGGCCGGGGTGTCGGCAGGCGAGGCCATGCGGCAGATGCAGGACCTTGCCGATCGGGCGGCCCGAGCGGCCGCTGCCTTGCGTCAGGCAGGCGCCGTGTCCGGCACGGTCATGAACACCGTGAACCGATCAACCGGCGTCTCGGGCGGCATGGCGCGCGATGCGGTGGATGTGGCGGCCTATGGCCGGGCCCTTGATGACCTCCGCGCCAAGCACAACCCACTTTTCGCGGTGGTGCGGGATTACCGGACCACCCTGATCGAGATCCGGCAGGCCCATCGCGTGGGGGCAATTTCAGCGGAGGAGATGACGGCGGCGATCTCGCGGGAACGGCAGGCAACCCTTGCCAGCATCGCGGCGATCAAGGGACGGACCACCGCGCTGGGCGGGATGAGCACGGCCACGCGCAATGCCAGCCACCGCATGGCCAACCTGTCCTTCCAGCTTCAGGACATCGGGGTGTCTCTCGCAGGCGGCATGAACCCTTTCATGGTCATGGCGCAGCAGGGCAGCCAGATTTCTCAGATTTATGGGTTCGGGAATGGCGGTGTCGGTGCGCTCTTTCGCGATCTGGGCGGCATGGCGCGGACCCTCGGCCAAGGCATCCTTCAGGTCGCCGGGCGCTTTCCACTGGTGACGGCCGCCGTGGCGCTGGGCTCGGCCGCGATCGCGGGCATGCGCAATGAGATCAACGAGACCACCGGCGCGCAGGTGAGCTTCACCGACGTGGCGCGGGCCGCCTGGCAGGTCTTTGCCGAGAACGTCTACCAGATCGGCAAGCCGGTCTTCGATACGATCCGCGGTTGGTGGGACAATGCCGTCGCCTGGGCAGATTGGGCCTGGGAGCGGATCGTCGATGGCGTCATCTGGATGGGCGACCTCGTCATCAACGCCTTCAAGGTCGCGGCCGCAGGCGCCACCTATGCCTTCCAGGGTGTGCCGGATGCCGTCGGAGCCCTCGCGGTTGGCGCCGCGAACGCCGTGATCGATGCCGTGAACTGGATGATCGAGAAGGCGCTCGCAGGGATCAACGCCCTGGCCGAGGCGGCGAGCGCGGCGCTGGAAGCGGTTGGCCTGGACCCGGCTCTCTCGACACTGGACCCAGCCACCTTCCGCATCGACAGCGTGGCGAACCCCTATGCTGCCCGCGATGCCGAACGCCGCGCGGCGCTGGCCGCCCAAATCCGCGGCATCGTCTCGGGCTCGCCCCTGTCGGAATACTTCAACGATGTCCGTGATCGGGCTTTGCAAATCTCGGTCACGCCCGACGATCCGGCCGAAGGCGGCGCGGGCGGCGGCGGGGGCCCGTTGCAGACAGCCGAGGAAGTCGCCGCCGCGGCCGACGTGGCCGCGACCGGCTGGGCGGCGGTCAGCGAGGCGTTGTCGACCTACGCCGCCGAGGCCGCGAACTGGGGCGCCAACGTGGGCGAGGCGATCACCTCGGCTTTCCGCGCCGGGGAAGAGGCCGTCGCGGAATTCGTCCGGACAGGGAAGCTCGACTTCTCGAGCCTCGCGACCTCGATCATCGCCGATCTGGCGAAGATCGCCTTCCGCCGCTTCGTCTTCGGCCCCCTCGCCTCGGCGCTGGGCGGCGTGCTGGGTGGGATAGGTGGGGGCATCGGCGGCGGCTCGATTTCGGCCGGGGTCTACCATTCCGGCGGCCGGGTGCCCGGCCCCGCCAGCATGATGATCCCCGCCGCCGCCCTCGCCGCCGCCCCGCGGTTCCACAATGGCGGAGGGATGGGCCTCGGCTCCGACGAATACGCCGCCGTCCTTCTGCGCGGCGAACGCGTTCTGAACCGTGCCGAGACCCGCGCCTGGGAGAGGGGCGCGGGCACCACTGTCAACATCTATGCACGCGATGCCGAAAGCTTCCGCGCCTCCCGCGCGCAAGTCGCCTCCGACATCGCCCGGGCCGTCGCCTATGGCCGAAGGAGCAGCTGAATGGCGTTTCATGAGATCAGGTTTCCGGACAGCATCAGCCGGGGCGCCAAGGGCGGGCCCGAACGGCGCACCCGGATCGTCGAACTGGCCTCGGGCGACGAGGAACGCAATGCCTCCTGGGCCAACTCGCGGCGGCGTTATGACGTCTCCTATGGCGTGCGCCGGGCTGACGATCTGGCCGCGGTCGTCGCCTTCTTTGAGGCTCGCAACGGCCGCCTGCACGCGTTTCGGTTCAAGGACTGGTCGGACTACAAATCCTGCCTGCCTTCGGCGGCGCCTTCCTCCACTGACCAAATCGTCGGAACCGGGAATGGCAGCGCGACGGCGTTTCAGCTGGTGAAGACCTATACCTCCGGCGCGCAATCCTGGGCGCGGGCGATCATCAAACCCGTGGCTGGCACCGTCACCGTTTCGCTGAACGGGGTGGCGCAAGGGTCCGGCTGGTCGGTCAACTCGACGACCGGGATCGTCGCCTTCACTGTTCCTCCCACCACCGGCGCCGTGATCCGGGCCGGGTTCGAATTCGACGTGCCGGTGCGCTTCGACACTGACGAGCTGCCGGTCACGCTCGACATCGAACGTACCGGCTCCATCCCCTCCATTCCCCTGATCGAGGTGCGCCGATGACCCCACCCAAGGACCGCAACACGATGGGCTATGTCGCCTACGTCAGTCTCGCGCTGGCCCTTTCCGCCCAAGGCGGGGCGGCGATCTGGTGGGCCGGGATCATCAACACGCGCGTCGCGATGCTCGAACGACAATTGGACGATCTGGCAATGATCCGTCCCGAGCAAATCCGCGACGTGACCGAAGCGCTTCGCGCGATCGCCGTGATCGAAGAGCGGATGATCCGCCTCGACGAGAACATCGCCCGCATTGGCGCCGCCGTAGGACGCCTCGAACAACAGGACCGCACCCCATGAAGACCCTGCCCGCGGGCTTCCAAGCGCATCTGGATGAAGGCACCACCACTCTTGCGTGGTGCTGGCGCCTTCAAAGGCGCGATGGTGCCGTCTTCGGGTTTACCGATCATGACCGTGTGCTGGCCTTTGCAGGCACCAATTTCGAACCCGAGACTGGTTTCGCGGCGAGCGAGATCAGAAGCCTCGGTGATCTGTCGGTTGACGCCCAAGACGTCCAGGGCGCGCTGCGCTCCGACCGGATCACCGAGACCGATATCGCGGACGGCCTTTGGGACAATGCCGCGGTCGAGGTTTGGCTGGTGAACTGGCAAGCGGTCAGCCAGCGCGTCCTGATGCGACGCGGCAGCATCGGCGAGATCAGGCGGGGGCGTTATGCCTTCACGGCGGAAGTGCGGGCGCTGGCGCATTTGCTGAACCAACCGGTGGGGCGGACGTTTCAGTACTTCTGCGACGCGACGCTGGGCGATGCCCGCTGCGGGGTGAACCTGACGGGGCCGCTATATCGGGGCACGGGGTCGGTCACGGCCACGATCGGCGACCGGCGGCTTACCGTGGCAACCGGCCTCGGGGCCTTTGCCTCGGGCTGGTTCGACTTCGGGGTGGTGGAATGGACCTCAGGCGCCAATGCCGGGCGGCGGACGGAAGTGGCCAGCCACACGCTGGCCAGCGGCACCGCCACGATCACGCTGATGGAAGCGCCGGTGCGCCCGATCGCGCCGGGCGACGCCTTTGCGATCACCGCGGGCTGCGACAAGCGCCACGCCACCTGCCGCGACCGGTTCGGCAATGCGCTGAACTTTCGCGGCTTTCCCTCCATCCCCGGCGACGATCTGGTCACCCGCTACCCCAACGAAACCGACGCCAACTCCGGCGCACCGCTGCGCCCCCTCGCCGATGGCTGAGACCCGCGCCCCGGCCGATCCCGCCCGGGTGGTGGCGATTGCGACAAGCTGGCTCGGTACGCCTTACCTCCATCAGGCTTCTGCACGCGGCCTTGGCACCGATTGCCTTGGCCTCGCCCGCGGCATCTGGCGCGACCTGCGCGGGGCCGAACCGATCGCTCCACCGCCCTATACCCGCGATTGGGGCGAGAGCAGCGGCCGCGAAGTGATGTGGGAGGCCGCCCGCGCCTTCCTGATCGAGATCCCGGTGGGTGCGGCCGAACCCGGCGCGCTGCTCCTCTTCCGCATGGTGGCAAACGGCCCGGCCAAACACTGCGGCATCCTCGTGCCCGGCCCTGCCAGCCAGCTGACCCTAATCCATGCCCGCGAGACCACCGGCGTCACGCGCGAACCCTTCACCTTGCCCTGGCGCCGTCGCGCCGTGGCGGCCTTCATATTTCCAGGCTGATCCCCATGGCAACCATGCTCCTCGCCGCCGCCGGTTCCGCAATCGGCAGCGCTTTCGGTGGTGCGTTTCTCGGCTTCAGCGCCGCCACCATCGGCGGCGCGATCGGGTCATTTGCAGGCTCCGTCATCGACAGCCTGATCATCGGCTCGCTCGCCCCCGATCAGCGCATCGAAGGCGCGAAGCTTGATGACCTGCGCCTGACGTCCGCGACTGAAGGGGCGGTGATCCCGCGCCTTTACGGCACGATGCGGCTTGGCGGGAACATCATCTGGGCGACCGACTTCCGCGAAGAACAGTTCCGCCAGACCCAAGGCGGCGGCAAGGGCGGCGGGCCCAAGGTCGTCACCGAAGGCTCTCGCTACTACGCTTCCTTCGCCGTGGCGCTTTGCGAAGGCCCGATCGGCGGCGTCTGCCGTATCTGGGCCGATGGCAAACCGTTTGATGTGCCCGGCGCGGTGATCCGGGTGCATCTTGGCTCCGAGGCCCAAATGCCCGATCCCTTCATTGAGGCGAAGGAGGGCGCTGGGCAGGCCCCGGCCTATCGGGGCGTGGCCTATGTCATGTTCGAGGATCTGGCCCTTGAGACCTTCGGCAATCGCCTGCCCCAACTGTCCTTCGAGGTGATCCGGCCCTCGCCCGATCCCGGCGCGATGGAACGCCTCGTGCGCGCCGTGAACCTGATCCCGTCCGCGGGCGAGTTCGTCTATGCCACTGAGACCGTCACCCGCACCACGGCCGCGCCGGGGCTTTGGAACAGCGGCGGCGGCAATGGCACGGCGGTGCCAGAGAACGAGAACAGCGTCGAGGGCCTGCCCGATCTGGTGGCCTCGCTGAACCGACTGGATGCCGCCCTGCCGGAGTGTGAGGCGGTGTCGCTGGTCGTGTCCTGGTTCGGCACCGATCTGCGGGCGGGCAATTGTCAGATCAAGCCAGGCGTCGAATCCGTCACGAAGACCACCACCCCAATGACCTGGCAGGTGAACGGCGTAACGCGCGCCGGTGCCCATGTGGTCTCCACCGTCGAAGGGGGCCCGGCCTATGGCGGCACGCCGACCGATGCCGCCGTCGTGCAGGCCATTCAGGAGCTGAAGGCCCGCGGCAAGCGTGTCACCTTTTACCCCTTCATCCTGATGGATATCCCCGCCGCCAACACGCTGCCGAACCCGTACTCGCCAAACGGCAGCGCGCCCGGTCAGCCGGTCTATCCCTGGCGCGGACGGATCACCTGCGCCCCTGCGGCAGGCTTCGCGGGCACGGTCGACAAAACGGCGGCGGCAGGGACACAAGTTGCGGCGTTTTTCGGATCGGCCACCCCGGGGCAGTTTGCAGTCTCGGGCACGACGGTCAGTTTCACCGGCAGCGGCAGTGATTGGGGCCTGCGCCGGATGATCCTGCACTATGCCCACCTCTGCGCCGCGGCCGGAGGCGTCGATGCCTTCCTGATCGGCACCGAGATGCGCGGCCTCAGCCAAATCCGTTCGGGGGCTGCGACCTATCCCGCCGTCACCGCCTTCGTGCAACTCGCGGCCGATGTCAGCGCCATCCTCGGGCCCTCCACCAAGGTCAGCTATGCCGCCGACTGGTCGGAATACTTCGGCCATCAGCCTGCCGACGGTTCAACCGACGTATTCTTCCACCTCGATCCGCTCTGGGCATCCGCGAATGTGGATTTCGTGGCCATCGACAACTACCTGCCGCTCTCCGACTGGCGCGATGGCGATGATCACCTCGACGCTCTGGCTGGATGGCAGGGGCCACGGCAGACCGCCTATCTGCAAGCCAATATCGAGGGCGGCGAGGGCTTCGACTGGTTCTATGCCTCCTCGGCCGATCGCCTGGCGCAAATCCGCACCCCGATCACCGATGGGGCCGGAAAGCCTTGGGTCTTCCGCCCCAAGGACCTGCGCAACTGGTGGGGCCAGCAGCATTTCAATCGCCCGGGCGGCGTTGAAAGCGGCGGGCCGACGGCTTGGGTGCCCGGATCGAAACCGATCAGGTTCACCGAAGCAGGCGCGCCTTGCGTCGATCGTGGCACCAACCAGCCGAACGTCTTCGTCGACCCAAAGTCCTCAGAATCCCTGCTGCCGCATTTTTCCCGGGGCTGGCCCGACGAGTTCATCCAGCGCCGCTATGCCGAGGCTCTGGTCGGCTATTGGGCCAACCCGGCCAACAACCCCTCTGCCAGCCTCTATTCCGGCCGGATGATCGAGACGGCCGAGATCGCGCTTTGGACGTGGGACGCACGGCCCTTCCCGGCCTTCCCCGCCCGCAGCGATGTCTGGTCGGATGCGGAGAACTGGCGGCTGGGGCATTGGCTCACCGGCCGAGCCGGAGCCACGGGCCTCGCCGAACTCGTAGCCGAGCTTTGCGCTCGCGCTGGGCTGGCCCAATCTGACCTCGATGTCACCGACCTCTCCGGGTCGGTGCCGGGCTTTGCGGTCAACGCGATCGAAAGCCCCCGCGCCTCCATCGAGACCCTCGCCCGCCTCTTCGGTTTTGACGCCTTCGAGGCCGAGGGCAAAATCCGCTTTCGGATGCGGGGGCAGCGGCCCGTCGCCACCATCACCCTCGACACGCTGGTGGCGGCCAGTCGCGAGGGCGAGGATCTGGAACTGACCCGCGCGCAGGAGACCGAACTTCCTCTCGCCCTCAAATGGCGGCTGATGGCGCGGGATGAGGAATTCGCTGGGATCACGGTCGAAGCCCGCCGGATCACTGTCGACACCGCTCGCATCTCGGCAGAGCAGCTGCCGATCGCCTCGACCAGCGGCGCCGCCGAACGCGGGGTGCGCCGGGCCCTCTTCGAGGCTTGGGTCGGCCGCGAGAAGGCGAGTTTCACCCTGCCACCGTCGCGCCTGGCGCTGGACCCGGCCGATGTGATCCTTCTTGATCACGACAATCGCCTGATCGAATTTGCCCTCACCGCGATCACCGACGGCACCGGGCGGCGGGTGGAGGCGCGCCGGTCAGATCGCGCGCTTTACGATCTGGCCCCCGGTTCGGATCGGGGCGCAACTTCGGGCGCGAAGGCTGTCTACGGGCCGCCCCTCGTCGCGCTGATGAACCTGCCGCAGTTGTCGGAGGATTTCCCCGACTGGCAACCCTATGCCGCCGCCCACGCCGCCCCGTGGTATGGCACGGCGGCAGTCTGGCGATCGGCCACGACCGATGGCTTTGCGGTCCTGACGACGATTTCGCGGCCGGGCTGGTTCGGCACCCTGGCCTTCCCGTTCTATGCAGGACCGACCAACCGCTTTGACCGCGGCAACGAGCTTTGGGTCGACATGATCGCGGGCCAGTTCGCCAGCGTCAGCGATACGGCCGTGTTTTCCGGCACGAACTGGCTCGCGATCGAGACGGCCCCCGATCTGTGGGAGATCGTCGGCTTCGCCACCGCCAGCCTGCAATCCCCCGGGCGCTGGCGCCTGACCCGGCTTCTTCGTGGGCTCCTTGGCACCGAGGACGCCATCGCCAACCCCGCCCCCGCCGGGGCACGTGTCGTCGTGCTGGACGGTGGGGTCAAACCCCTGCCGATCGGCAGTGCAGACTATGGCGCGCCCTGGAACTGGCGGGTCGGCGCTTCGAGCAAACCCGCAAGCGATCCGGCAAACTTGGCCGTCACCTTTGCCCCCTCGGCCCGTGGCCTGCGCCCCTGGCGGCCTTGTCACGCCCGGCGGGTCAATCTGCCCGGCGGCGATATCGCCCTCAGCTGGACCCGACGCACCCGCGCCTTCGCTGGCGACAACTGGGCACTGACAGAGGTGCCACTTGGCGAGGCGGCCGAGGGTTACGCGATCGACATCCTGAATGGAGCGGTTGTCGTTCGAACCGCCTCGGGTCTTGCCACCCCCGCCTTCACCTACACCGCCGCCATGCAAGCCGCCGATTTCGGTGCCCCGGTCACCGGCCCTCTCGCGCTTCGCATCGCACAGACCGGCGCGCTGGGCCGGGGCGCCATTCTCGACGTCACCCTTTGATCCGGAGGCCCCTATGGCCGACACCCCGAACATCCGCCTTACCTATCTTGAGGCGAACCAGGCGCAGAAGCACATCACCGTCAACGAGGCCCTCCGCGCCCTGGATGCCCTTGTGCAACCCGCCGTGGAAAGCACCGGGCTGAACGCACCGCCCGGATCGCCGGTCGATGGCGCCCGCTATATCGTAGGCGCTGCACCGACTGGCGCTTGGGCGGGCCAAGCCTTCGCGATTGCCGCTTGGCAGGATGGCGCCTGGGCCTTCTATCCCCCGGCCGAGGGCTGGTCGGTCTGGGATCGCGCGACCGATGCCGCTCTGAACTTTCTTGGCGGCGCTTGGGTCCGGCAGGCAGCGCTGCCCTTTCCGGACAACCTGTTTCGCCTCGCTGACGATGCCGATCCGACGCGGCTCGCGGCCTTCGATCTTTCAGGCCTGTTGACGGGCACGACTCGCACCTTCACCCTGCCGAACCTGTCGGCGACCCTTGCCCATCTCGGCAACGCCGCCCAGACCTTCACTGGAGCGACGACATTTTCGAACGCCGCGGTCACGATCGGCACCGCCACAACCACCGCCACCTATGGGCTCGGCACCGGGGGCACGACCACGGGCGTCACCAAGACCGTGAACCTCGGCACCGGCGGCGCGGCCGGATCGACGACGGTGGTCAACCTCGGGTCAACCACCGCCGGGGCGCTGGGCAGCACGATCATCAACTCACCGACCGTGACCTTTGCGGCCAGCGTCACGGCGATCAGCGCGGCCGCGGCAAATATCAGTGCGCTGGGCTTGGGCCTCGGTGGCGCCTCGCCCGATGCTTCGAACCGGCTCAGCGTCAACGCCGCGGCGACCCTTCTGAACAATGCGGGCGGGTCGCATGAGGCCACGATCAACAAGGCCGCCGCCGCGAATGACGCCACCCTTGCCCTGAAGACGGGGTTTTCAGCGCGAGCGCTGTTCGGGCTTCTGGGTTCGGACGACGTGACGCTGAAGGTCTCGCCCAACGGCTCCGCCTTTTTCGATGCCTTCGTAATTGATCGGGCAACCGGCCGGGCGGAGTTCCCGGCGCCGATCGTGATCCCCGGTCTTTCGGCGATGCCCGCTTCGCCCCCGGCGGGCAAGCTCGCACTCTACGGCCGCCAACGCGCGGGCGCCCCTTGGCTGGAAGTCGTCCGGCCTTCGGGGCGCGACTTCCCCCTCCAACCACACATGGGTCTGAACCGGATCGGGGCCTGGGCACCCGTCTCGGCCACGACGATCGCCGCTCAGGGCATTGCCTTGACCAGCGTGGGCACCATCAGCCACCCCGCCCTGGCGGCTGGCACGCTTCTGTCCAGTTCCCGGCGCTGGCGCGTGACCTCGGCCGCGGTGGTGGATTCCGTCTGCGATCAGCGCTCAGCCGTCACCGCCTGCTGGCGCGGGAATGCCGCGGGCCTCGGTGGGTTCACTCTTGTCGCGCGGATCAGCCTGACAACCTTGCAGGCCACCGGAATGGGCTTTTTCGGCGTGCTGGCCTCGGTCGCGGCCTTGGCGGTCACAACGGCCCTCTCCGCGCTTGTGGAAGCGATCGGGATCGGTTTCCAGCGCGGCACGCATACGAACTGGCAGCTGGTCAGCAATGACGCAACCGGCGCGCCGACCCTCGTGGATCTCGGGGCCGGGTTTCCAGTCGCGACGGCGGGGCTGATCACCCTGACGATTTGGTGCCCTGCTGCGGGCACTTCCATCTGGCTGCGCGCAGTGAATGAGCTGACCGGCGCGGTCTTCGAACAGGAAGTGACGACCGACCTTCCCCAGGCTGCGACCTTCCTCGCCCCTCGCCTCTTCCTGAACAACGGCGCCACCGCCGCGGCTGTCGCCTTCGAATGCACAGGCCTTTACCTCGAGACCGATTTCTGACCCCGAAAGGAGCCCCCATGTCCCCCACTGCATCCGCTGCATATGTCGCCGAACTGCGCCAGCAGATCGTGATCCTCTCCGAGCGCTGTGCCCTTCTCGCCGCCGAACTGGCCGCTGCCCGGGAGGCGCAGAGCCCCCCGCCTGACCCATCCACTGCCGGTTGAACCCCGCCAAGACCGCCCCGCGCCGCCGTTCCGGCGGGGTTTTTCTTTGCCCGAAAGGACCAAACCCATGAACGACCAGATCGATGCGCTGAAGGCGCTGCAAATGGCGCTGGCGCGCCTCGGCTATTACACCGGCGCGATCGACGGCCTCTTCGGCCCGCGCACCGATGCCGCGCTGAAGGCGGTTTCGGCCGAGGGCGGCGCGATCCGCAACCTGAAGCCTCCCGTGGCCACGGCTGCACCGGGGCCGATGATCTTCCAGGGCAGCGCCCGCTACCCCGTGGACGAGATCGTCATCCACTGCGCCGCCACCCACCCCGACTGGATGCGCGGCCAGCCACTCACGGCCAAGCGCAAGGAAATCGACCGCTGGCACCGCGAAGAGCGCGGTTGGCGCAAGATCGGTTACCACCATCTGATCGATCGCGATGGTGCGATACTGCCCGGCCGGGCCGAGACTGAAATCGGCGCCGGGGTCGAAGGGCACAATCGGGGTGTCATCCACATCTGCCTGATCGGCGGCGCGGGTTCGGCCGCTACCGATCCCTTCGAGCGGAACTTCACCGCCGCCCAGGATCGCGCCCTGCGCGGCTTGATCGACGCCATCCGCGCCGAGACCGCCATCACCCGCATCACCGGTCACAACGACCACGCCGCCAAAGCCTGCCCGGGCTTCGTCGTGCGCAACTGGATCAACCGGGCCTGAAAACCGCCAAAGGAGAGACCATCATGAACCTGATCAATCAGCCCAGCCTTCGCCCCACCCGCAAGATTGCCGCCGTCGGCTGGACCAGCCTTCTGGGCCCGATCGTTGCCGCGATCATCGCGCCTTGGCTGCCGGGGCTGTCGGACGCCTGCGGGGGCGAAGTGGGGGCGTCCCTTGTGGCGGGCGGCCTCGCGCTGGTTCAGGGGGCGGTGAACTTGGTGGCAGGGTATGTGGTGAGGGATAGCGAGAAGGCTTCGCGGTGACGCAAGGCTGCAAAAGATCGCTTGGCTGCCAGAAGGAAGCGTCAAGTGAACGCGTTCAGTCAGGTTTTGGGTAAGGACACTTCCGCCCCAAGTTCCTGTTGAACTTCAACACGATACCCGCGAAACGACGCTGGTAGTTTGTGCCTGTTCTTCAACCAGCACGGATCGGCTGCGATGACAATACGCTCTCCGGCCGTATCGCTCCAAGCAAACACAGTGACCTTGCTCGGAGGAAGAGCAAGGTCCTTAGCTAACGCCTTGGCTGCGCCAAGCAGTGTGCTGCTGGTCTCATGCATGGTGGCCCGTCACTATATCCACAGCAAGTTTCTGCAGTACATCTGGCAGCGGAAGAATGAACGATTGGTTTCGCTGTTCGTTCCCTGCGAAGACTAGCCCAACCGCGACAAGATTTCCAGCACCATCGTCGGATACGACAAGTGACCCTGAGTCACCGGGGCGCGAAAACGGTAGACCATTGTCTCCGGCTACCACAAAGATATTGTTAAACCACACATTTTTCCTAACACCGTACTCGTTCACGTTATACGAAACGGGAATGGCACTTGCGGCCTGAGCAACGATCATGCCCGAGGTCAGGCCTGTTGTTCGGCCATACTTCCGTACTCGAGTACCGGGAACCGGCATGCCGGAGATGGCCGGAGTGTCATAGGCGTTGCCCTGGAACGAGCTCACTCTGGCAGGGTCGGACAACTCGAACAGGCTAACGTCGCAGTTATCGTCGATGTTGATGTTTTCGGGGATACCATCGTTGATCGGCAGCAGCCTACTGTGGCGTCCGATCGTGAACGGGTCGCAGGCATCATGGGTGGCATCGACAGGGCCCGGCGCAAGAATAGGAAGGCCAGGCATTGCGTGATTGCATGCTCCCGCGACATGATTGTTGGTCATCCCAAACAGCCGCCCAGCCGCGTCTCGAACGATCAGTCCTAACGTGCCTGCGCCGATGCAGTGGGCCGGAAAGATCGATGAACCACAAGCATATCTACCATTCCTATGTGTGAACGGCTGTGGCTGCTGCGGCGGTGGCGGGCTACCCTTGACGTGGGCTATACCTCCTTGGATGTAGACGACCTTGTAGTCACCAAAAGCAAAGGGCAGGACCTTTTCGTCGCCCTTCGAAATCTTATTGTGGGTAAATACTACAACCTTCTTTTCACCCTCGGAAAAACCGACAAGGTTGATAGACCGCTTGCGCAGGACTTCCTCGGTTGCTTGTGCGTGGAACTGGTTCGGCCCGACCTGAAAGTTGGCATCTTCTTCTTCGATTCCATCCTCAAGAGGGACTTTGTCGAATAAATTCCTGTGCTTAGCCCAACCGAGAATCTTTTCCGCAAGCTCCTTCGCGGAGTTGGGCCGGAGGCCCTGAAGCTCTTCGAGGTCGTTCATTCATTACCCACTGGAATCAATCTTTGCGTGCGCGACTTCAACACAGGCGCGCTGTCGGAGCAAGATTAGTCTACTGCGCTCGACTTACGCGATTTTTTCTGTTGCGCTAGCTGACACTAGCCGGGCCAATCAGTCATAGAGGACATGATCGAGGACGAGGCTGAGGGGCCTGAGGCGGCCGCCTTTCCTGCCGAGGGCGTTCTTCTGCGGTTTTCGCGCGGTCCTGATCCGCTCCGCCTACTATCCCACTGATCTTGCACGCCGTTTCCGCCCGTTTGTTGACCCGCCGCGGAGAACGCAAAAAGCCCCGCGATGAGGCGGGGCGCAAGGCATTGATCTAGCTTATTAATTATGGTTGCGGGGGCAGGATTTGAACCTGCGGCCTTCAGGTTATGAGCCTGACGAGCTACCGGGCTGCTCCACCCCGCGTTTGTCCCGAGGGCTGATTTGCGATCGGGGTATTGGTATCGTTATGAGAGAACGTTGGTTTCTTTCTAGGTTTGGCGGTGACCTACTCTCCCACGTCTTGAGACGCAGTACCATCGGCGTGTTGGCCCTTAACGGCCGAGTTCGGGATGGGATCGGGTGTTTAGCCAACGCTATGACCACCAAACCGAGGAAGAAGCCATGTCCAAGTCTGAGTACATTGAGAAGCGCTGCTGCCGCGGATGCGGCCACCGGCATTGCGCCGGCGCGGAGCGTTCTGTTTCTAACCAATGTGTATACTTGCTTTTGGTCCTGAGCCTTGCTGCTACTGGATCAAATCAAGCCAATCGGGCAATTAGTACCGGTCAACTGAATGCATTGCTGCACTTACATCTCCGGCCTATCGACGTGGTGGTCTTCCACGGCCCTCAAGGGATACCTTGTTTTGAGGGGGGCTTCACGCTTAGATGCCTTCAGCGTTTATCCTGTCCGTTCATAGCTACCCAGCACTACCGTTGGCACGATAACTGGTCCACCAGTGGAACGTTCACCCCGGTCCTCTCGTACTAGGGGCAACTCCTCTCAAGTATCCTACACCCACGGCAGATAGGGACCGAACTGTCTCACGACGTTCTAAACCCAGCTCACGTACCTCTTTAAATGGCGAACAGCCATACCCTTGGGACCTGCTCCAGCCCCAGGATGAGATGAGCCGACATCGAGGTGCCAAACGATGCCGTCGATATGGACTCTTGGGCATCATCAGCCTGTTATCCCCAGAGTACCTTTTATCCGTTGAGCGATGGCCCTCCCACTTGGGACCACCGGATCACTATGACCGACTTTCGTCTCTGCTCGACTTGTCAGTCTTGCAGTCAGGCAGGCTTTTGCCATTGCACTCAACGACCGATTTCCGACCGGTCTGAGCCTACCTTCGCGCGCCTCCGTTACGATTTGGGAGGCGACCGCCCCAGTCAAACTCCCCACCATGCAGGGTCCCGGATCCGGATGACGGACCGCGGTTAGACATCAAGAGTGCGAAGGGTGGTATCTCAAGGGAGCCTCCACCGCGACTGGCGTCACGGCTTCAAAGGCTACCACCTATCCTGCACATCACAATCCTGATGCCAGTGCAAAGCTGGAGTAAAGGTTCATGGGGTCTTTCCGTCTAACCGCGGGTAGTGTGCATCTTGACACACAGTTCAATTTCGCTGAGTCCACGTTTGAGACAGCGGGGAGATCGTTACGCCATTCGTGCAGGTCGGAACTTACCCGACAAGGAATTTCGCTACCTTAGGACCGTTATAGTTACGGCCGCCGTTTACTGGGGCTTCAATTCGGAGCTTGCACCCCTCCTTTTAACCTTCCAGCACCGGGCAGGCGTCAGACCCTATACGTCGCCTTACGGCTTCGCAGAGCCCTGTGTTTTAAGTAAACAGTCGCCACCCCCTAGTTTGTGCCCCCCACCGATAGTTGCCTATCAATGGGGCCTCCTTCTCGCGAACTTACGGAGGCATTTTGCCGAGTTCCTTAAACGTGGTTCTCTCAAGCGCCTTGGTATACTCTACCTGTCCACCTGTGTCGGTTTAGGGTACGGTCATATGGAGGGCTATTTCCAGGGACACCGCAGCTGCCAGACCAATCCGATAAGGTCTGACAACAGTAAGCATCCGTCACATCCTCCTGGCCCAGGAATATTAACCTGGTTCCCATCGACTACGCCTTTCGGCCTCGCCTTAGGGGCCGGCTTACCCTGCTCAGATTAGCTTTAAGCAGGAACCCTTGGACTTTCGGCGAGAGGGTCTCTCACCCTCTTTGTCGCTACTC